>NZ_VSJH01000039.1:0-390115 GCF_008124495.1 Pseudomonas sp. CK-NBRI-02
AACTCGCTGCGATCTCTCGTAGCGGGAGGCGAATCATACAGCGTTAAAACCTGCTGTCAACTGCCTTTTTCACCGCTGCCGATCAGAAGACCGAAGCCCTTCCAATACTACCTGAAGCGTTCAACCCGTTGATTATCAAGGAGTTTTGCGTTTCGACTGCGTCGGAAGTGGGGCGCATTATAAGGGGATTCGAAACCCCGTCAACCGTTATTTCACAAAAACTTCAAAACAATGTCCTTAGCGTGTCACAACATCTCGTTCGATCATCCTGCCTCGCTCACGAACCGGCCGCGGCTGCCACCAGTTCTGTCCCTCATGCGGGGAATCCAGGCTGACCCGCTCACCCATTTGTGGCGTGGACAAACGCACCTGCGCTTGCGAGGCCAGGGCAACAATGCGCTCGAATGGCTCCTGCCATCCATGGATGGACAAGTCAAAGGTTCCATTATGGATTGGCAGCAACCAGCGCCCGCGCAGGTCAAGGTGGGCCTGCAAGCTCTGCTCCGGCTGCATGTGCACGTTGGGCCAGGCCAGGTTGTAGGCACCGGTTTCAATCAACGTCAGATCGAACGGCCCGTAGCGCTCGCCAATCCGACGGAAGCCGTCGAAATAGCCGGTATCTCCACTGAAGAACAGACGCAACGCTTCATCCATTACCACCCAGGACGCCCACAACCTGCGATTGCTGTCGAACAGACCACGTCCTGAAAAGTGCTGCGCCGGGGTTGCCGCCAAGCGAATGCCTTCAACCTCGATTTCCTGCCACCAATCCAGCTGACGCACCTTGGCTGCAGGCACCCCCCAACTGATCAAGAGATCTCCCACGCCAAGCGGTGTCAGAAACAACCCGGTACGTGGCGCCAGGTGGCGAATCGTCTGTTCATCGAGGTGATCGAAGTGGTCATGGGAAAGAATCACTGCGGTCAACGGCGGCAGCTCCTCCAGGCTCAGGGGCGGAGCATGGAAACGTAGCGGCCCAGCCCATTGCACGGGCGAGGCGCGCTCGGCGAACACCGGGTCAGTAATAAAGAAGCGTCCGCGCAGCTTGAGCAGTACCGTCGAATGCCCTAGGCGCCAGAGGCTGTGGTCCGGCGCATCAAGCACTTGTTGACGGGTCATCGGCTGCAGGCTGATGGATGCGGTCGGGCGTGTTCCGGGGGGCTTGCGCAGGAACAGGTACTTCAAGCCAATACGCAGTTTTTTCAGAGCGCCGTCCTGAGGCAGGATGGCCTGGTTATGAAAACGCCCATCCCGATGGGGCGCCGCCCCACCAGCGTTAGAGTCAAGGGGCAACATGAGCAGTAGCACTCCGACCAAGAGCAAGGCGTTCATGGTACCCCACAGTGATTGGCTCAACCGTGAAATAGCCTGCGAGGCCATTTTTCATCGATGAATTGATGCTGAACACATTAATGCGGCTTATGCGATAAACGTGCCCCCACGCAACAGTAGCGGGCTGGGCCCCTGTAAAGCCGACCCCAAGTCTCCCGAACAGTGCAGCCAAGCGCGAAAAACGTGACCAAGTGAATTTCTCCCAGGACGGCGCTGCCACGCGCAAGCTGGCCTATCCTGACTGAACCTGCCCCAGGCCGCCGCGCACCAGGGATGCAGTTCATCAAGGAGCTCTCGCGCATGGACAGGCATGTCGACTCTTCGCCCAGCACCCCTGCTCCGCGCTTGCAGGTTCGTCGCCTGATCATTGGTTTTTCCCTGCTGTTTATACTCGCCGCTCTGGTCACTCTAGGCGCACTGTTTAACATTGCCCGAATTCTCGATCGACAGGAGCAGGAACGCAGCACGTTCCAGGCTACCCAGGCCTTGGAACAACGACTGCAGGCTTCGCGTCAGTTCCTGTCCAGTTATGCGGTGTGGGATGCCGCCTACCAGCACTTGGCCGGCCAGGTCGATTGGCATTGGGCTTACGAAGAGAAGAACATCGGCGATTCACTGTACACCGCCAGTGGTTACGAAGGCGTCTTCGTGGTGGACGACCAGCGCACCACTTATGCCCTGCTCAGAGGAAAGCCGACCGACTCGCCGGCCAGCGCCCTCATCGATGGACCTTTGGCGGCGATTATCACCGAGGCCCGCGCGGCGGCCCCTGCTCGGGAACAGGTGACCCAGTTTGTGTTGCTCGACGGTTCACCGGCCGTGCTCAGCGCCGCCGCCGTACGCCCGGACAAAGACGTCGAGCCAAGCGAGGTGGACGACGCACCGGTGATGCTGTTCGTCGATGAACTGACCGGACCGAAGCTCTCCCAGCTCGGTAAAGGCGCCGGCCTGACCGACCTGCACCTGGAAAAGGACGCGATCGATGCCCGCAGCCATCCTCGCATCACGCTGGGCGACACCGGCTACAGCCTGGCCTGGAGCAGCCCGCAACCGGGCAGGCAATTGCTCTGGGCGGTACTCCCGCCTCTGTCTGGGGCATTGCTGGTACTGGGGCTGGTGATGCTCTACCTGTTTCGCCAGGTGTTGCAGGGCTCGCGTGCCGTCGAGCTGAGCCTGCAACGCCTGCAGCAGAGCAACCAGGCCTTGGAGGCCAGCGAGCAGCGTTTTCGCGCCGTCGCTGAGGCAGCGTCCGATTGGATCTGGGAAACCGATCGCCAACAGCGCCTGACCTACCTGTCCCAACGCTTCGTGCGAGTCACCGGCTACGCCGTCGAAGATTGGCTGGGCCAGCCGCTGAACCAACTACTGTCTTGCGACACCACTCCCCTCTCCTCCTGGCTGGACAGCCAGGCGCAGGCCGACCCGCAGCAGTTGGCCAACCTGCGTTGCGCCTACCGGGATCACAACGGCCAGAACCGTTATTGCCGGATCTCGGCTCGGCCGATCCTGTTCGAGGGCAAGCACAACGGTTTTCGCGGTACCGCCAGCGATATCACCGACGAAGTGGACGCCCATGCGCGTATCCAGCACCTTTCGATGCACGATGCCCTCACCGGCCTTGCCAATCGCAACAAGCTCGCCCGCCACCTGGAACAGGCGCTGCTGCGTGGCAGCGACGCGCCGCCACTGACTTTGCTGTTGTTGGATCTGGACAACTTCAAGCCGATCAACGACGCCCTTGGCCATGCCGCTGGCGATGCCGTGCTGCTGGAAGTCGCCACGCGCCTGCGCGATACCACCCGCGAAGGTGACCTGGTAGCGCGCCTGGGCGGAGACGAGTTCGTATTGGTACTCAGTGGACTGGACAATCACAGCGAAGTCGATCGCTTCTGTGCCCGACTGATCGATCTGCTGCAGCAGCCCATCCTCTTCGAAGACCAAGCACTGCACATCGGCGCCAGCCTCGGCATCGCCCAGAGCCGCGCCCAGGGCTACGATGCCGGGGAGCTGATACGCTGCGCCGACATCGCCCTTTACCAGGCCAAAGGCGAAGGCAAGCACACTTGGCGTTACTTCGATGCGCAGATGAATCAGCAGATCCAGTATCGCCGCCAATTGGAGAACGACCTTCGCCGCGCCCTGAAACACGAAGAATTCGTGCTTCACTATCAACCCCGGTATCGCCTGCGGGACCTTCAGATCGTTTCGGTCGAAGCGCTCCTGCGCTGGCAGCATCCCCAGGAAGGTCTGCTCGGCCCGGATACCTTCATTCCTCTAGCCGAACAAAGCGATCTCATTGTCGCCCTCGGCCGATGGGTACTGCGCGAGGCCTGCCAAAGCGCCCGAGACTGGCCCCAGGACCTGCTGGTTTCGGTCAATCTTTCGCCGGCGCAGTTTTCCCGTAGCAACGTAGTGGCGGATGTGCGCGAAATCCTGTTGGACACGGGTTTTCCGGCCCAGCGCCTGGAGCTGGAAATCACCGAAAACGTCATGCTCAACGACATCGAGGGCGCCCTAGGCACCATGCTCGCCCTCAAGGAGCTCGGCGTACGCCTGAACATGGACGATTTCGGCACCGGCTATTCTTCCCTGGGCTACTTGCGGACTTACCCGTTCGACAGCATCAAGATCGACAAGCGATTCATCGCAGGCCTAGGCAACCCGAGCGGCAACGATCGCGCCGTGGTTCAGGCAATCATCAACCTGGGCCGGGCCATGGGCCTGGAGGTGACCGCCGAAGGAGTGGAAACCGAGCAACAGCTCAAGCTGCTGGCCAAGGATCGTTGTGACGAAGTCCAGGGCTACTACCTGAGCCGCCCGCTGGATCGCCATCATTTCGAATGTTTGCTCAAGGCGCGCAGCGACCAGCGTGGCGCGCTCTGAGCCTTGCATTCAACGCAACCGGCGCTCGGCGATGATCTCCGGAAGATCCCCACGACGCAGGTAGAGGCGCAGCGGCTCGCCGATATTAAGCCGATCATCCACATGCTGGGCCAACAACAGTGCCAGGCGCTCGCGGCACAGGGCCATGCGGGCGCCTTGCACAGGGCGCCAGACGAATTCGCTGCAGGGTGTGATGCTTTCATCGGCCACATCCATGCCGAAGGCGTCTTCGCTAAAGCGCACGATATGGGTGCCGCGCTTGCCGTGGTAGCCGACGAAGCCGATGAGCTGGTCGGCGGCATTGCAGATATCCAGGGATGTGATGGTCATACGTACCTCGCAATTGATGTCGAAAGGACGCACGCCGGGCGGGAGCGGTCGCCTCTTCTCGGGCGACGCGCACGGCCAGCCTAGCGCAAGTGGCAGACCGTTCGCCAAGTTTTTCCATGCTCCCACCATCGGCCCGCTAGACTGAACTTCCTACCGCCACGGACATCGGACCGTCATGGCCATCGACCTCAGTGCCGACATCGCCATCATTGGCCGCATCAACGCCGTTCCGGCCATCCTGCAAGTGATCTGCGAGACCACAGGCCTGCGTTTTGCTGCCGTAGCACGGGTCACCGAGAACAATTGGGTCGCCTGCGCCGTGCTGGACAACCTGGGCATGGGCCTGCGACCTGGTGATGAACTGGACGTGACCACTACCCTGTGCCAGGAAACCCGCAGCAGCCAGCAGACCATCGTGATCGACCAAGCCAGCCTGGACGAGCAGTACTGCCAGCATCACGCACCGCGGATCTACCGCTTCGAAAGCTACATCTCGGTGCCGGTGCTGCGCACCGATGGCAGTTTCTTCGGCACCATCATCGCCTTCGACTCACAGCCCGCACCGCTCAAAGGCAGCGCAATCCAGCCCATGATGGAGTCCTTTGCCCGGCTGCTGGCGATCCAGATAGAAAGCGAACAAAGCGCCCAGCGCACCGAGCGCGCCCTTCAGAAGGAACGGGCCATGGCCGAAGTGCGCGAGCAGTTCATCGCCGTCCTCGGTCATGATCTGCGCAATCCGCTGTTCGCCATCACCGCCGGTGCCGAACTGCTCATCCAGCGCCTGCAGGATGAGCGTAACCGTGTCATCGCACGACACATCCTAACCTCCGGCAAACGTGCCTCGCAGTTGGTGCGTGATGTGCTGGACTTTGCCCGTGGTCGCCTCGGTGCCGGCATCACACTTAACGTGCAGCCCTGCCACGATCTGCATGGCGCGCTCAGCCACGTCGCCTCGGAATTGCAGCGTGTCCATCCGCAGCGCCAGATGGTGCTGAACATCGGCGATCTGGGCGGACTGTATTGCGACCGGGAACGAGTGATGCAGCTACTTTCCAATCTGATTGCCAATGCCCTGACCCACGGCGCCACCGATGGGCCGGTGACCATCACCGCCGCCGTACGTGACGGCACTTTCGTGCTCAGCGTGCACAACTTGGGCGAGCCGATCCCGGCGCATACCCTGGCGCAATTGTTCCAGCCGTTTTCCCGGCCGCTCTCCAACAGGCCGCAACAAGGGCTGGGCCTTGGGCTGTACATCGCCAACCAGATTGCTCTGGCCCACGGTGGGCGTATGGACGTCGTGTCCAACCCGCAGACGGGGACGCTGTTCAGTTTTCGTCTGCCTGTGGATCGACCTGGGACGCCAGCACCTGGGCCAGCCAGTTCATGAACACCTGGACTCGGCGCGGTACATGCCGCTGCCGGGCGTACAGCAACGACACCGGCATGGCTTGGGCCTGAAACCCTTCCAGCACACAGACCAGCGCACCACTGCGCAGATGGTTGGCGACGCCCACAGCGGGCACCTGGATCAGCCCCAGGCCTGCCAGACAGGCCGCCGAGTAGGCCTCGGCGTTGTTCACGGTCACGGCACCCGTCATGGCCTGGACATGCACTTGTCCGTTGCGCTCGTATTCGAACCCTGGGCTGCGCGCGCCCAGGGTGCCGACGTAATGAACCAGGCGATGCTCAGCCAGATCCTGCAGGCTGCGCGGCTCACCGTAACGCGCCAGGTACCCTGGGCTTACGCAGTTGCGCATGCTCAATTGGCCAACCGGTCGCGCCACCACGTCCAGGTCGTTCAGCACACCAATTCGCAGCACACAGTCGAAGCCTTCGCGCAGTAGATCAACCCGCCGGTCGGTGCAACTGATCTCCACCTCCAGACGCGGGTAGCGATCCAGGAACCCAGGCAGCGCCGGAATGATCACTTGCCTGGCCATCATGGTCGGCAAATCGATGCGCAAACGCCCCGTCAGATCAACATCGTGAGCACGAAACAGCCCCTCGATTTCTTCCATGCCCGACAGCAGATTCTTGCTGCGCTCATACAACAGCATGCCGTCCTGAGTGGCCTGCACACGTCGGGTGGTGCGGTTGAACAGCCGGGTGCCCAGCAGATGCTCTAGCGCCCGAATCTGTTCGGACACTGTTGATCGCGGCAACCCCAGGCTGTCGCCGGCCAGGGTGAAACTGGACAGTTCACTGACCCTGACGAAAGTGCGCAGCAGCTCCAGCTTGTTCATGGAAACGTCGCTCATTGTCCAAAACATTCGAACAGTATTTCCATAAATACCGGATTTATCACCCCTGTGCAGACCAATAGTCTGTTACCCACAGCCATCAACGAGGTAACCGACATGACCCGCAAACTCGCTTTGATCACCGGCGCCAGCCGAGGCCTGGGCAAGAACGCCGCAGAACACTTGGCCGCGCGAGGCATCGACATCATCGGCACGTTCCACAGCAAGGCCGACGAAGCCCAAGCGCTCGCACGCCGCCTGGAACAGGCCGGAGTGAAAGCCGCCATGCTGCAATTGGATGTGAGTGACAACGCCAGTTTCGCGACCTTCGCCGAGCGTGTAGGCCAGACCCTGCGACAGCACTTTGGCCGGGAGCGTTTCGACTATCTTGTGAACAATGCCGGCATCGGGCTGAACGTGCCGTTCACCGAGACCAGCGAGGCCCAGTTCGACCAGTTGCTCAACATCCAGCTCAAAGGGCCGTTCTTCCTGACCCAGCGCCTGTTGCCGCGGATGGTCGATGGCGGGCGCATCGTCAATATCTCCACCGGCCTGACCCGCTTCGCCCTGCCTGGCTATGCCGCCTACGCGGCCATGAAAGGTGCGATGGAGGTGCTGACCCGCTACCAGGCTAAGGAGCTAGGAGCCCGGGGCATTCGTGTGAACATCCTGGCCCCTGGGGCGATCGAGACAGACTTCGGCGGTGGCGTGGTTCGCGACAACCAGCAGGTCAATGACTTCATTGCCGGTAACACAGCCCTGGGCCGGGTCGGTCTGCCCGATGACATCGGCGCGGCAATCGCCCTGCTGCTCGAAGATGGCAACGGCTGGATTACCGGCCAACGGCTGGAAGTATCCGGCGGCATGTTCCTCTAAGCCGGCACTCAGCGCTGCGCCTGCTCATGAACCTGCACGCTGGCCGTCATGCCCGCGCTCAGGTTCATGCCCTCCGGGATCTGGTCAAGACGAATGCGCACCGGGATCCGTTGGGCCAGGCGCACCCAGTTGAAGGTCGGCTCGACCTCCGGCAGCAACTGGCTGTCGGGATTGCTGTTGCTGTCGGTGATGCCGCGGCTGATGCTTTCCACGTGCCCATCGATCGACTCACCTGCGCCCATCAACCAGACTTTGACCGGGTCGCCCACGCGAATGCGCGGCAGCTTGGTCTCCTCGAAATAGGCCTGGATATAAAAAGTCGAGTCGTCCACCAAGGCCATCACCGATTGCCCGGTGTTGACGTAGTTGCCCTGGGCCAGACGCAGGTTGGTGATGTGCCCGCTGCGCGGCGCACGCACTTCGCTGCGGTCCAGGTTTATCTTGGCCACCTGCAGCTGTGCCTGGGCTTCGTGCAGTTCACCACGGGCGATCGCCGCGTTGATCTGGGCGTTCTCGCGCAGCTCAGCGCTGATGGCCTCTGGGCCGAGCGCAGTGCGCCGGGCCGCCTCGCGCTCACGCAGGCGCAATTGGTGGGCACGGGTTTCGGCCACAGCGCTGGCTTGGTCGTAGGCGGCCTGGAAGCGCTCGCGGTCGATGTTCATTAGCACATCGCCGGCCTTGACCTGCTGATTATCATGGACCTTCAGCTCGCGTACCCATCCGGAGACGTCCGGGGCGATGACCACCACGTCCGCGCGGACCCGTGCGTCCCGCGTCCAGGGGGTGAGCATGTAGTACTGCCAGAGCTGGTAACCGGCGAACACCGCCAGCGCCACCACACACAGGGTGACCAGGGTACGTACGGCTGTACGCATGGACTTCACTCCTTACAAAGGCCCTAGCAGGTGCACCACCAGGGACAGAACACAAACGAACAATGCGGCATCGAACAATGCTTCGTGCCAGATCCAGCGCCCCAAAGGCGTGGCCTGCACCACCAGACGCAGCAATCCGGTAAGCGCCAGGGCCATCAGCACATAGACCAGAAACGGGCTGAGCAACACGCCGCCCAGCGCCCACTCACGCAAGCCCATGGATTTCCTCCTGCCGGCGGCACCACTTGCCCCAGCTCCTTTGCAGTTGCAGCACCGCGCCAATAGCCAGGTGCAGCGGGTCGCTTGGCGGCTGGCGACGCAGGGCCTCGATGAATTGCTCGCTGGCCGCGTCCAGGCGCTGACCACGGCCCGGCGCCGGGCCGCTGGCGAGCACTGCTTCCAAATGTTGCAAGTAATGACGCTCGGCTGCAGCCAACGGCGCCTGAGCGACGGCAAGGCACATGCGCAGATGCACCAGCTCATCGCCGATATCCAGGCCGTGCAACCCATCGTCCCAACGCTTGCGCTCAGCCTCCGGCAGCTCGCTGGCGTGTCGCGCCAGCTGCATCAGACGGTCGGCCATGCGCCCGCCGAACCAGCTATCGGCTCCCCGCAGGTCACGGCGGGTCAGGCGCACCAGATCGCCCTGAGTCGCCTTGCGCAGACGCCGACCGAGCCAGGCCGGATGACGCAGCACCAGCAGCCGAAACGCCAACACCGCCGCCCCCACACCGATCAACATGGCCTGGGCGCTGTTGAGCATGGCAGCCACATCGAAATGCATGGTGTTCAGTGGCGCCACCAGCACGATGAAATGCAGGCAATAAGAGGTCGCCGTGGCGCCTGTGCGCGGGTGCGCCATGCCCAAAGCACCGAAGAACAGCGGCACGCCCATCCCGAGGCATAGCATCGCGAAGCTGCTCCACTGTGGCAGGAGGATCTGTCCCACCAGAAACGCCACTGGGATTGCCAGGAGAATCCCGCGCAGGAAACTCAGCCCGATCTGCGCACCGTTCTCACGGCTGGCGAACAAACTGCAGACCACACAAGTGAGCACCAATCCACCCGGTGCCGCCGGCCATGCAGTGGCCAGCCAGAAACTGCTCATGGCCAGGAACGCCAAGGCGCTGCGCGACCCAAACAACAGCGCCAACGGCAAATCCCGGTGAGCGGCCAGGCTCTGGGACACTTCTTTGGGAGCCCTGCCCTGCTCCACGTCCTGCAAAGCCTGGGTCGCAGCCATGGCAAAATCCAGCAACAGAGTCAGGCGCGCCAGGCAGTAATGCTCGGCAGAGCTGATCTGCCCGTCATGGGCTGCATCCCAGAGGCGCTGGCGCAACAGCAGCAGGTTCGCGGGTTCAGGCGCGATCAACTGTGCGCGAACCTCATCCAGCCATGGCGCCAGCCGACCGGCCTCGGTCTCGTCAAGCTGGCTCCATTGGCGCCGCACCGATCGCGAAATACGCAGCAGCATCATCAATTTCTGGCTCAATCCACGAATGGCCCGGGCGCGCTGACGGCCGCGGTGTCCTTCGAACCAGGCGTGTTCGCGCTGGGCATCGATGGCAACGATTCGTCCCAGAATTTCCAACAGCCCCTTACGCGCTTCGTCTTCGCCACCGAGCATGGCACTGCACGCCTGCAGGCCGTTCTGCCAGGCCTGGCGTGCCTGGCCTGCGAGCTGCTGTTCGACCCGCAGCGGCCAGAGCAAGGCGCTGGTGGCGGTGGCGCAGACGATCCCCAGGCAGATCTCCGTGCAGCGTGCCACCGCCTGGTCGAACACTTGCAGCGGATGGTTGATCGCCGGCAAGGCGATGATCGCAACGGTATAGCCGGCCAGCACGAAGGCGTAAGCCCAGGCGCTACGTAACTGGGTGGACGCCGCCGTACACAGCGCCAACCACAACGCCAAAGTGAGCAGGAACAACCACGGTGTCTGGGCGAACAGCCCCATGAACACCACCGACATGAACGTGCCTACCAAGGTCCCGGCCAACCGGGCCAGGCCCTTCTGCACCACCATGCCAGACAGCGGCTGGGCCACGATGAAAGCCGTCATCAACGCCCAGGAAGGCTGCTCCAGGCCCCAACGCATGGCCAGCCACAGCGCCAGCCCCCCACCGAGCAAGGTCTTGATGGCGAACTTGACAGCGAGGGGGGTGGGAGCAAAAAGGGCCGTGAGGGTGATGGGCACGGAATCGGGCCTTGCGCAGCGGTAATGGATGAAAGATAGACAACGGCGCAAGGATAAAGCGGAATCGTTTAATTAGCTAGCTAAGCATCATTCTGGATCCACTCCCGCTCCATCTGCATCAGCAGTTACGCGGATAGCGAAAACACAGGCAAAAAAATGGGCGACCGAAGTCGCCCTAAATGCCTTGCGTGCTCGTGAATCGGGAAGGATCAGCGCGACTTGCGCTTGCTCGAGTCCTTCCAGATGAAAATGCCCAGACCGGCGAAGAACACCAACATCAACCCGACCGTTACCACACCGGCGATAACCACGTTGTCGAAGAACATGTCGGCCTCCCGTTCGTTTGCCGTTGTCCGATGGATGCAAGGTAACGAATGCGGGAGTGGAAAAAATTGACGGGCGTCAATGGTGCCCGGGGGCGGGCACGCGAGGCGTGTACAGATTTGACATGCGTCAAATTTCAGCGTTTTTTCGGCTTGCCCTTGGGCTTCTTCTTGGATTTGCCCAACGGCATGGCCTGTTCGAAGGCCTGGCGCACTTCGTTCAGGCGCTTTTCCTTGAGGTCATGGATGCGCTTGCTGCGCTCGGCATCGAAATCGATCAGGTTGTCTTGGCTCATGGCAGGCTCGACTGACAGCAGAGGCTTGCATGATGAAGCCTGACGCCGATGCTGACCAGCTCAGACTTCGATATCCACCAGCAGCCCCTGGCGCGGTCGCTCGCCCAGCGGCGATACCGGTACAGTGTTGTCGGCGTTAAGCTCATCATCCGGCACAGCGCTGAACGGCTCGTCCTGATCTTTTTGCTGACGCTGCTGTTGTTGCCGGCGTTGCTCTTCGCGCAACAACAGGGCCTGCTCCTGCGGGTCGCGCTGGTGACGCAGATCGATGGTGCCGTCGCTCGAGCTGGGCTGCGCGGGGACCACCGGCGGAATGGGCGGGGTCTGTTTGACCGGATCCTGTTGCGAAGTCACCGGTGCGGCGCTGAGCGGAATGATGGGCGGCAGCATGGAAATCGTCTCCTGTTACCCTTGTATCGGCCAACGCCCGGCCGCCTTGAGCGACCGCTCGCAAGCCCCTTCATGGTCAGGTGCCCGGAGTATAGGACACCGCCTTCATTGGACCTCGACGTCATCTTCGGTCGGCTCATCGGCCGATGGACTGGTTTCGCTCCAGGGCCGCTTGTAGACCTGCTGCCACACCGCATCCATATGATCGCGCAACACCTGCGGCGCACTCTTGAGCGAGGCGCTGTCCTCGCGCTCGCCGCCGACTGGTTCCTCACCGGCCGGCGTGATCAGTGACTGGCCGGTAATGCTGTAGACCGCCTGCCCTTCGCGCATCTCGATGGCGATGTCATGGGGATCGATACCGCCACCACAGAAGGCATGGCTGGCCACGGTCAGTTCGGCGACGCCATCTTTGTTCAGGTCGCTGACATCACTGACATCGGTGTAGAAGTCCACGTCCAGATCCAACCCCGGGCAACTGGTCTCCTGTTCGATCTGCCAGCGGGACTTGAACGCATCCGCCTCCGCGCTACGCCCATAGAGGGTGGCCTTGAGCACCACCTTGTCGACTTCCTGCTCGGTTTCGGCGTCGGTGGCCTGGCCGTCGGTTCGGCTGAGCACCAGCAGGCCTTCGCCGTCACGGTCACGGAAATGCACGCTCTTGATCGGGGTCTGCACGCCCAGCACTTCCAGCTGCTCGGCGGGAATCGGCGGCAAGGTCTCGAAGTTTTTCTGGTCACAGGCAGCCAGCAACAAACTGCTCAGGGCCAGGGAGGCATACAACCAGCGGTGCTTGGCAAGCATGGTGGCGTGGGGCCCTCGTTGTGCAACGGTATTCGTCGATGAACAGCTAGACTCTTTGGTCTAACCGGCCCTATCCGTTAACATAGCCGGCTTTTCATCGCGGGAGTTCAGGCAGTATGGCGCAGCAGTATCAACCGGGGCAACGCTGGATCAGTGACAGCGAAGCCGAGCTCGGCCTGGGGACCATCCTGGCGCAGGATGGCCGCCTGCTGACCGTGCTCTACCCGGCCACTGGCGACACCCGCCAGTATTCCCTGCGCAATGCGCCGCTGACCCGCGTGCGCTTCTCGCCTGGCGACCAGATCACTCATTTCGAGGGTTGGAAGCTGACCGTGCGCGAGGTCGAGGACGCCGATGGCCTTCTGGTCTACCACGGCCTCGACGGTCAGAACCAAGCGCGAGTCCTGCCGGAGACCCAGCTGTCCAACTTCATCCAGTTCCGTCTGGCCAGCGACCGCTTGTTCGCCGGGCAGATCGACCCGCTGTCGTGGTTCTCCCTGCGCTACAACACCTTGCAGCACACCAGCAAGCAGATGCTCTCAACCCTGTGGGGTCTGGGCGGCTGCCGCGCCCAGCCGATCGCGCACCAGTTGCACATCGCCCGTGAAGTGGCTGACCGCATTGCGCCACGGGTACTGCTGGCCGACGAAGTGGGCCTGGGCAAGACCATCGAAGCAGGCCTGGTGATCCATCGTCAGTTGCTCTGCGGGCGCGCCAGCCGCGTGCTGATCCTGGTGCCGGAAAACCTGCAGCATCAGTGGCTGGTGGAAATGCGTCGGCGCTTCAACCTGCAAGTGGCGCTGTTCGATGCGGAGCGCTTCATCGAAAGCGACGCCAGCAACCCGTTCGAAGACGCCCAGCTCGCGCTGGTGGCGCTGGAGTGGCTGGTCGAAGACGAGAAGGCCCAGGACGCTCTGTTCGCCGCTGGCTGGGACCTGATGGTCGTCGACGAAGCGCACCATCTGGTCTGGCACGAAGAACAGGCAAGCCCCGAGTACGCCTTGGTCGAGCAACTGGCCCAGGTCATCCCGGGCGTGCTGCTGCTCACCGCCACTCCCGAGCAATTGGGCCAGGACAGCCACTTCGCCCGCCTGCGCCTGCTCGACCCCAACCGTTTCCATGACCTGGCCGCCTTCCGCGCCGAGAGCGAGCACTATCGCCCGGTTGCCGAAGCTGTTCAGGAACTGCTCGACGAAGGCCGTCTGTCACCCAAGGCCCACGCCACCATCGAAGGCTTCCTCGGTGCCGAGGGCGAAGCGCTGCTGGCCGCTGTCACCGACGGCGACAGCCAGGCCAGCGCACGCCTGATCCGCGAGCTGCTCGATCGCCACGGTACCGGCCGCGTGCTGTTCCGTAACACTCGCGCGGCGATCCAGGGCTTCCCGGAGCGCCAGCTGCACCCCTACCCGTTGGCCAATCCGGCGCAATACCACGATCTGCCGAGCGGCGAACGTGCCGAGCTCTATCCGGAAGTGGCCTTCCAGGCCCAGGGCGAAACCAGCGACGACGAGCGTTGGTGGCGCTTCGATCCGCGGGTCGACTGGCTGATCGACACCCTCAAGATGCTCAAGCGCACCAAAGTGTTGGTGATCTGCGCTCACGCCGAGACCGCCATGGACCTGGAAGACGCCCTGCGCGTGCGCTCCGGCATTCCGGCCACGGTGTTCCACGAGGGTATGAGTATCCTGGAGCGCGACCGCGCCGCTGCCTACTTCGCCGACGAAGAGTTTGGCGCCCAGGTGCTGATCTGCTCGGAAATCGGCAGCGAAGGCCGCAATTTCCAGTTCGCCCACCACCTGGTCATGTTCGATCTGCCGGCCCACCCCGATCTGCTCGAGCAGCGCATCGGCCGCCTGGACCGTATCGGCCAGAAACACACCATCGAGCTGCACATCCCCTACCTGCAGGACAGCCCACAGGAGCGCCTGTTCCAGTGGTACCACCAGGGCCTTAACGCCTTCCTGGCCACCTGCCCGACGGGTAACGCCTTGCAGCACCAGTTCGGCCCGCGCCTGCTGCAGCTGCTCGAAGGGGGCGACAGCAAGGCCTGGGAGGCGCTGGTAGATGAAGCCCGTGCAGAGCGCGAGCGTCTGGAAGCCGAGCTGCACAGCGGCCGCGACCGGCTACTGGAGCTCAACTCCGGTGGTGCGGGCGAAGGTCAGGCGCTGGTGGAGGCGATTCTCGAACAGGACGACCAGTTCGCCCTGCCGATCTATATGGAAACCCTGTTCGACGCCTTTGGCATCGACAGCGAAGACCACTCGGAAAACGCGCTGATCCTCAAGCCGAGCGAGAAGATGCTCGACGCCAGCTTCCCGCTGGGCGACGACGAAGGCGTGACCATCACCTATGACCGCAACCAGGCGCTCTCGCGCGAGGACATGCAGTTCCTGACCTGGGAACATCCGATGGTCCAGGGCGGCATGGATCTGGTGCTGTCCGGTTCCATGGGCAACACCGCGGTGGCGCTGATCAAGAACAAGGCGCTCAAGCCTGGCACCGTGCTGCTCGAGCTGCTCTATGTCAGTGAAGTGGTCGCCCCTCGCAGCCTGCAGCTGGGTCGTTACCTGCCTTCGGCGGCCCTGCGCTGCCTGCTCGATGCCAACGGCAACGACCTGAGCCCTCGTGTGGCTTTCGAAACCCTCAATGACCAGTTGGAAAGCGTGCCCAAGGCCAGCGCCAACAAGTTCGTCCAAGCCCAGCGCGATGTACTGGCCAAGCGCATCGCCAGCGGCGAAGCCAAGGTCATGCCTAGCCATGTCGAGCGCGTGGCCGAGGCGCAGCGCCGCCTGGCCGCCGAAGCTGACGAAGAACTGGCCCGCCTGACCGCACTCAAGGCCGTCAACCCGAGCGTACGCGACAGCGAAATCGACGCCCTGCGCAAGCAGCGCGAAGAAGGCCTGGCCATGCTGGAAAAAGCCGCCCTGCGCCTGGAGGCGATCCGCGTCCTGGTCGCGGGCTGATCTGCATCCTCGCGCAGGCTTCGCCAGCGCCTACCGTGTTTCGACGACTTGTAGGCGCTGGCACTCACCGCCAAGCTTAGATCCGCGCGCTATTAAGCCAATATCCAAATGGTTGAAATCAAAGTGCCATTAATCAGGAAGGCTTAACCACTCATTTCTATACTGCTGCAGAACGGTCTCCACCGGCTTTTTTGGGGACGAGTGCGAACTCGACGAAGAGGCATGCAATGGAGTGGTTGGGACTGCAATTGTTCGCCAAGCTGCCAACTACCGGCCAGATCTTCCTGGACTGCCGCCATGACCCCCTACTGGTTCTGCTGGCCTATGGGGTGGCCTGCATTGCCTGTTTCGCGACGCTGGACATGGCCGAACGCCAGAGCCAGAGCGAAGACCCCATGGCCCGAAGGCAATGGCGTGTGCTGGGCGCCTGTTGTCTGGCCGCCGGCATTTGGGCGCTGCACTTCATCAGCACACTGGCCTTGCAGGCACCGGTCGATATTCGCTACGACGTGCCGATGACCGGCTTGTCACTGCTGATCGCCCTGCTCACCGCCTGGTTCGCGATGAACAGTCTCGATCGGGACGAAATGCGTCTGGGCCATTACGTGCAAAGCGCCCTGCTGACCGGGCTGGGCATCGTGCTCATGCATTTCGCGGGGATGGCGGGCCTTAAGATCAACGCCAACCAATTCTACGAACCCGTCCTGACGTTCCTGGCGCTGGCCGTCACCCTCGGCGCCAGCCTGCTGGTGCTGTCGATGGGACGTTTTTTCAGCCGAGGCAGCGGCACCCTGCATCTGGCCAGCAAGTACGCCGCCAGCCTGCTGATAGCAGGCGGCCTGATCGGCACGCATTTCATCAACATGGCTGCCATGACGCTGGTGGTTCCCGTCGACACTGCCTTGCGTCTGCCTTCGGCCGACAACAGTCTGCAATTGGGCCTGACCGTCGCCTTGATTACCCTTCTGATCAGCGGTAGCAGCATCAGCGCCGCCTTGTCCGACAGAAAACTGCAGAGCAAAGAGCACGACCTGCGTCGGGTCAATGTCCTGCTCAGCCAATTGGACCAGGCGCGCGCCTCCCTGCAGCAGGCCGCCCATTACGATGCCCTTACCAACCTGGTCAACCGCCGCGGTTTCAACCAAGTCTTCGCCGAACGCCTGTGTGAACACGCCAACAGCGAAAACCGGCTGGCGGTGATGTTCCTGGACATCGATCATTTCAAACGGATCAACGACAGCCTTGGCCACGCCGCAGGCGACGAGCTGCTCAAGGTCATCGCCGGCCACATCAAGGCCGCAACCCGTAACCAGGATCTGGTAGCCCGTTTTGGCGGAGACGAGTTCTGCATCGTCACCAGCCTCAACAACCGCGACGAAGCACGCCACCTGGCCCAGCGCATCATGCAGAGAATGAAGGACCCGATCGACCTAGGCGGCCGGCGCATGGTCATGACCACCAGCATCGGCATCAGCATCTTCCCTGATGACGGACGCACGGCCGAAGAGCTGCTCAAGAATGCTGATCTGGCGCTGTACCAATCCAAGGGTTGCGGGCGCAACAGCCTGAACTTCTTCAACAGCAGCCTGAAGACGCGCGCGACACTGGAGTTGCAACTGGAAGAAGAGCTGCGCGTGGCCCTGCTCGAAGAGCGAGGACTGTGCGTTCACTACCAGCCGATCTTCGACCTGCACAATGGCCAGGTCGCAAAGCTCGAAGCCCTGGTGCGCTGGCAGCACCCCCAGCACGGCCTGCTCAGCCCGGACCGTTTCATCGGTATCGCCGAAACCAACGGTTTGATCGCCGACCTGGACTTGTGGGTACTGCGCCGGGCGTGTCATGACCTGGCGCAGCTCAATCGCCACGGCTATAGCAACCTCAAGGTCACGGTCAATTGCTCGGCGGTGACCCTTGGCCGCGAGGAGTTGCCCAATGAAGTGGAAAGGGCGCTGTTCCAGGCCGGGGTGTCCGCTCGTCAACTGGAGCTGGAAGTTACCGAGAATGCCTTGATGGGCGATATCCAGCGGGTCGTCAGCCTGCTCAAGCGCATCCGCGCCCAAGGCGTAGCCCTGTCGATCGATGATTTCGGCACTGGGTATTCATCACTGGCCTACCTCAGGCGCCTGCCGCTGGACGTACTCAAGATCGATCGGTCGTTTATCCAGGACGTGCCGGGGAGCCAGAAGGATCGCGAGATTGTCCAGGCGATCATCATCATGGCCCACACCCTGCACCTGCAGGTCGTCACCGAGGGCGTCGAGACCACCGAGCAGCATGCCTTCCTCGCCGCCCACGGTTGTGATTTCCTGCAGGGCTACCTGCTCAGCCGCCCGGTGCCCCTGGCCGAACTTCAGCCGATCCTCGAGCGCCTCGACGGCCAAGCGCCAACGTTCAGTCCTTGTTGCGATACAGCTCTACCAGTGTCGCCGGATCTTTTTGCAGATACCCCTGGCTACCGTGCAAGCGCATCAGTTGCGCAGCCAGGCCACTGACCGGTGTCGCCGAACCCTGCTCGCGCGAGAATTTCACTGCGGTATCCAGGTCCTTGAGTAGCGTGCGCACATGCCACTTGATCGGCTCGAACCGACTCTCAGCCATTTGAGGCGCCAGGATCTGCAGTGGCTTGGAGTCGGCAAAGCCCCCAGCCAGGGCCTCGGCGATCAGGCGAGCGTCAACGCCCGATTGCTCGGCCAGCGCGACAACCTCGGCGATGACCAGCGCGTTGCACGCCACGATCATCTGGTTGCAGGCCTTGGTCACCTGGCCTGCCCCCACACCGCCCATGTGCGTGACCCGCTGCCCCAGGGTCAACAACACAGGGCGCACGCGCTCCAGATCCTGCGCCTCGCCTCCCACCATGATCGCCAGCGTGCCGGCCTCGGCGCCCGGAGTACCGCCGGAGACCGGCGCATCCAGCCAGGCCATGCCGCACAGCGCGGCAAGCTCGGCCGCCATCTCACGGGTAGCGGTCGGCTCCAGGCTGGAGAAATCCACCAATAGCTGGCCGGCACGTCCGCCCTGGGCAATACCTTGCTCGCCGAATACCACCTCCCGCACCACAGCCGTATCGGCCAGACACAGCAGCACGATATCCGTGTCGCGGCACAACTCGGCGGGGCTGGCGGCTTGGCGCGCACCGGCCGCCACCAGTTCGGCGCACTTTTGCCGGTTGCGGTTCCAGACCGTCAACGGGTAACCCGCCGCCAGCAAGCGCTGGCACATCGGCAATCCCATCAGTCCGATTCCGGCGAACCCCAGCGAAGGCAATGCAGTACTCATGAACTACTCCAAGCAGACGATTAAAGAAGCATGACAAACAGACGATACAGTCGCGTAATCCCACCCGTGATGGCTAGATGACATAACTTGTCCGACGGCCCACCACCCAAGGCAAATGGCGCACTATGACCCTAACAACTACTTCTGCCAATGCGGTGCCCGAGTCGTCGATCCCCTCCCCCCTGCCCACGGGTGCCGCCCGGGACCTCGCGCCGTTGCGCAGTGTGCCCACGCAGCAATACCTGTACTACACCGAACCGGACATCCAACGCATCCTCGATAATCTCGATGGCCTGCGCGACCTGGTGTTTCCGCAGAACCTGCACGCCGAGGATGAGAACCAGCTGCGCCTGGAGCAGCAGTTCCCTTCGGTGTGCTTGATCGGCCTGGGCCGCTGTGGCTCGAACATCGCCCTTGACGTGGCCGAGCTGGTCTACAACGCCCGGACATTCTTCCTCAACGAGTTCAACAACGAGGATCGGCACAAAGGCGAAACTGGCTACAGCCCAGCGCGCTGGATCCGCCAGAACCTGCGTCTGGTACAGAACAAGGCCATGAAGCCGGTGTTTCTGGTGGAGCCGCTGGTGATGCTCGGTGACCTGGACAAGGACATTGCCGGGCGCATCCGCTTCTCCCGCCAAGGCGAGCGCGGTGGATTCTTGCGTGACTACAGCAAGATGAAAATCATGGATCTATCCGAGGTCCACGCCGGCGGGGCCGGTAACGCGCCGATCCTAGGCCAGTACCTGGCCAAGATCATCCTCAACAAGGACACCCAGCGTTTCTCCAGCGCCGACTGGAAACTGATCCACTCGTACCTGATCGACTCCTGCGGCATCAAAGCCAACCAGTCGCGCCTGTATTTCTACATCTTCAGCGCCGGCGGCGGTACCGGCTCAGGCATGGCCTCGGAATTCGGCCTGGCCCAGCAGTACTCGTACATGAACAAGACCTTCGATACCAAGCCAGCCGACGAGAACGACGGCAAGAGCGGTCACTCGTTCGTCTTCGAACCGATCTTCACCAGCGGCATCTGCGTGCTGCCGAATATCTCCGACCACCGCAGCGAGATGTCCGAGGCATTGCACATCAATGCCGGGCGCCTGTTGTGCAAGTACCTGTCGGAAGAATGGGACTTCTCGTACAACTTCGATAACGAAGACAGCAGCGAAGCCAGCGTCATGGGGCGCATCCGCCCCTGGAATGCCATGATGCTCATCTCCAACGACATCATGCGCTACGCCGAGGAAAGCGACGACGGCACGATCCAGAACATCGACGTCAACGCCATGGAGAAGCACGCCAACCAGTACATCTCCCAGCAGATCTTCAACATCCTTACGGCCCAGGCCGTGACCACCGACTACGACCAGAACTACTTCCGTCGCGCCGGCATCGACATTGGCGAAACCATTCGCCTGGACGCCAACGACCTGTTCATGAGCCTGGCAGGCCCGGTCGCCATCGCCTATGCCGAGTCGGTGGTGCCGGAGCGCCCTGCGCCGGCTTCGGACAAGTTCAAGGTGTTCGAGAAAGAAAGCCCGCGGCTGGACATCGACGATCTATTCTTCCGCTCCATCGACCTGCCGCACTTCAACAAGCAGACCCAAGCCATCGAAGGGATCAGCCTGCTGCCGATCGAATCGCGTCGCTACCGCGCGGCGCTCGAGCAATACCAAGCCTCCGGCTATGACGCCGCGGCCCTGCATGACCTGCACTTCTTCAAGAACTGCTCCTCGGTGGTGTCGATCGTGTCGCTGCCCAAGGACTACAAGCTGTCGTACATGGACCTGAACCGGCTCAAGACCCACCTCAACAGCCTGTTCCCCAATACCACGCTCAAGCGCTACGCGCTGGTCATCGGCGCCTCGGCGAATCTGTCGCTGACCACCCTGATCGCCAAGAGTCCGTGCCTGTCGGACGACTTCCTGACACTGATCGTGGCCTTCATCAAGCGCTGCTTCGCGCGTACCCCGTACCGCTTCGACGACACGCTGGACAACGCCATCCTCGAATTCATCACCAGCGAGCACTTCGCCGAAGAACGCATCGACGACCTGCTCAACGAGTTCGAAAACCCGGCCAAGATCCTCGACACCAACTGGTACGCGATCAAACCGATGTACGAGAAGAAGTACCGCGAGTTGATCAATGACAAGAGCCGCTTCGTCTCGATCAACGACATCCGCCTGTCACGCGAGTGCGTGAAGAAAGCAGTGAAATACCTGCGCGAGATCTTCCGCCACCGGATTGGCAAGACTCGGGTCATCTCTTTGAACAACCATACCGGGCGGGTAGATTACTAACGGACCGCTTGGGGCCGCGTCGCGGCCCATCGCAGGCTTGGCCAGCTCCAGGGATTCAACTGGCGCTGGCCAAGGCTGAAGCGGGATGTGCATTACGCATGCCGTAAACTGTTACCGCCACGCCGAACCGCGGCGCCGTTGTTACTTGTTTCCACCTTACGTGAGCGTCAATGCGCACCCTTGTGGCGCACTGTGCGTTTTCGCGCACTAAAAACGCCCGTGCTTATTCCGGTTTCTTTACCTGGATCACGATGAACGGCGAAACGACCACCGCCCAGATCTCTGGATCGCGGCTTTGCAGGTCCAGCGCCTGCTCTGCGGTGACGGGCGCCACAGTGCCATCATTGCGCCACTTGGCGAAGATCTCGCTGCGATTCTCGGCCATCGCCTCGGCAACAGCGATCAGGTCCAGGCTGGGGTCGACCCAAATCAGGTCACCTTTGGCCCAGAAACGCTCCAATGCTTTCCACTCGATGATTGCCGTCTCGCCGAGCAATTTGGCATAGAGGGTGCTTGCTTGATCAGTCATGGGTTCCTACCGGCAGAAATGTGGCATTTGAAAAGGCCGGCATTTTTGCAGAAAAACCCGGTTTCAAATACGTAAATTGGTCGATCAGTCCCGAAGTTGTGGGGTGGGGCCAAGGATGCAGGCAAAGTAATGGCGCTTTTCTGTATCTTTGTTTCGATCAGGCGACACCCGGAGAAAGTCGCGCTTTTCGCCCGCTTTTCAAGCGCTCGAAGGGCGCTCTACACTGTACCGGTACAGTTCCGGGACATGTTCCGGGGGAAGGTAGGCTTGCGACATGGCGTGGCCATGCCGGAGCCGCCCGATCTGTAGCCCTGGCCGCCAGGACTATAAGAATTACAACAGAATGAGTGGAGCACTATGATCAAGATTTCCAAGCTGTTCGCCGCAATGGTTCTGGCCGGGGTTGCCAGCCATTCGTTTGCCGCCGACACCATCAAGATTGGTATCGCCGGCCCTAAGACCGGTCCGGTCACCCAGTATGGCGACATGCAGTTCATCGGCGCGAAAAAAGCCATCGAGGACATCAACGCCAAAGGCGGTATCGACGGCAAGATGCTCGAGGCCAAGGAATACGACGACGCGTGCGACCCTAAACAGGCCGTTGCGGTCGCCAACAAAGTGGTCAACGATGGCGTCAAGTTCGTGGTCGGCCACCTGTGCTCCAGCTCCACTCAGCCTGCGTCGGATATCTACGAAGACGAAGGCGTTATCATGATCACCCCGGCTGCCACCAGCCCGGAAATCACCGCCCGTGGCTACAAGCTGATCTTCCGCACCATCGGCCTGGACAGCGCCCAGGGCCCTGCCGCCGGCAACTACATTGCCGACCACGTCAAACCAAAGGTCGTCGCGGTCCTGCACGACAAGCAGCAGTACGGCGAAGGCATCGCCACCGCGGTCAAGCAGACCCTGGAAGGCAAGAACGTCAAGGTCGCTGTCTTCGAAGGCCTGAACGCTGGTGACAAGGACTTCTCCTCGATCATCCAGAAGCTCAAGCAGAACAACGTCGACTTCGTCTACTACGGTGGCTATCACCCAGAACTGGGCCTGATCCTGCGCCAAGCCCAGGAAAAAGGCCTGAAAGCCAAGTTCATGGGTCCAGAAGGCGTCGGCAACGATTCCATCTCGCAGATTGCCCAGAATGCCTCCGAAGGCCTGCTGGTCACCCTGCCCAAGTCCTTCGACGCCGACCCTGCGAACAAGGCCATCGTCGACGGCATCAAGGCCAAGAACCAGGATCCGAGCGGCCCGTTCGTGTTCCCGGCTTACTCCGCCGTCCAGGTGATCGCTGACGGCATCAAGGCCGCCGGCACCAGCGACGACGCCGAGAAAGTCGCGGCCGAAATCCACAAAGGCACCTTCAAGACCCCGACCGGCGACCTGTCGTTCGACGACAAGGGCGACCTGAAGGACTTCAAGTTCGTGGTTTACGAATGGCACTTCGGCAAGCCGAAGACCGAAGTCTCCCCCCAGTAACAGCGTGACTAGCTAACCGAAAGCCCACTGTGTGAGCAGTGGGCTTTGTTTTACGAGGTTCATGGGCCCGATTCCCGCGATCCGGGAGGGGGTTCACCTGAAAATCTTAAAACCGTCACCCGCGGTTCCCTGGCCGTGCCTGTCATCGTTGCCAAGCCCACGATGCGGGACGGGTTCACCACCCGCCAGCGAATGCAAATCAGGTTTTTAGGAGCGCTGTAATGCCTGAGATCTACCATTTCTTCCAACAACTGGTTAATGGATTGACCATCGGCAGCACCTATGCCTTGATCGCCATCGGCTACACGATGGTGTACGGCATCATTGGCATGATCAACTTCGCCCACGGCGAGGTGTACATGATCGGTTCCTACGTGGCCTTCATCGCCCTTGCGGGCCTGGCCATGATGGGTATCCATTCGCTGCCGATCCTGATGACCGTCGCTTTCGTCGCGACGATCTTCGTCACCAGTGCCTATGGCTATAGCATCGAACGGGTCGCCTACCGGCCGCTGCGCAACAGCAACCGCCTGATCCCGCTGATCTCTGCCATCGGTATGTCGATCTTCCTGCAAAACACTGTCCTGCTTTCCCAGGACTCCAAGGACAAATCCATCCCCAACCTGATACCGGGCGCTTTCTCGTTCGGGCCGGGCGGTGCGGAGGAAGTCCTGGTGTCCTACATGCAGATCCTGGTGTTCGTGGTCACATTGGTGGCCATGACCTGCCTGACCCTGTTCATCTCCCGTTCCCGTCTGGGGCGCGCCTGCCGTGCCTGCGCCGAGGACATCAAGATGGCCAACCTGCTGGGCATCAACACCAACAACATCATCGCCCTGACCTTCGTCATCGGCGCCGCGCTGGCGGCGGTGGCGGCCGTGCTGCTGAGCATGCAGTACGGGGTTATCAACCCCAACGCCGGCTTCTTGGTGGGCCTCAAAGCCTTCACCGCGGCGGTACTGGGCGGCATCGGCAGCATCCCGGGCGCCATGCTCGGCGGGCTGGTGCTGGGCGTGGCCGAAGCGTTTGGTGCCGATATCTTCGGCGACCAGTACAAGGACGTCGTGGCGTTCGGCTTGTTGGTTCTTGTCCTGCTGTTCCGGCCGACCGGCATCCTGGGCCGTCCGGAGGTTGAAAAAGTATGAACAGAAATCTCAAACAGGCGTTCTTCAGCGCCTTGCTGGTATGGGCGGTGGCCTTCCCGGTACTGGGCCTGAAACTCAGCATCGATGGCATCAGCCTGGCCGTGCACAGCCAGGGCTCGTTCACCATCAGCATCATCGCCGTGTGCTCGGTACTGATGTTCCTGCGCGTGTTGTTCGACAAGCAATGGAACTCGGTGATGGGCCGCCGCTCGGATCGCAAACTGATCCCTCCGGCCGTCAGCAACTACCTGACCCTGCCCAAAACCCAGCGCTATGTGATCATGGGTTTGATCGTCGCGGCGCTCGTATGGCCGTTCTTCGGCTCGCGCGGCGCGGTCGACATCGCCACACTGATCCTGATCTACGTGTTGCTGGGCCTTGGCCTGAACATCGTGGTCGGCTTGGCTGGACTGCTCGACCTGGGTTATGTCGGCTTCTACGCCGTCGGCGCCTACAGCTACGCCATGCTCTCGCACTATCTGGGCTGGAGCTTCTGGGTATGCTTGCCGATCGCCGGCTTGATGGCCGCCACGTTCGGCTTCCTGCTCGGTTTCCCGGTGCTGCGCCTACGCGGTGACTACCTGGCGATCGTGACCCTCGGCTTCGGCGAGATCATCCGCCTGTTCCTGCGTAACCTCACCGACTGGACCGGCGGCCCCAACGGCATCAGCAACATCCCCAAGCCGGAGTTCTTCGGCCTGACCTTCGAACGCCGCGCCGCCGAGGGAATGCAGACCTTCCATGAGTTCTTCGGCCTGCCGTACAACTCGATCAACAAGGTCATCTTCCTCTACCTGGTGGCCCTGCTGCTGGCGTTGCTGGCGCTGTTCGTCATCAACCGCCTGCTGCGCATGCCGATCGGCCGCGCCTGGGAAGCGTTGCGCGAGGACGAGATCGCCTGCCGTGCACTGGGCCTGAACCCGACCGTGATCAAGCTGTCGGCCTTCACCCTCGGCGCGTGCTTCGCAGGTTTCGCCGGTAGCTTCTTCGCCGCCCGTCAGGGTCTGGTGACACCGGAGTCGTTCACCTTCATCGAGTCGGCGATCATCCTCGCCATCGTCGTGCTGGGCGGCATGGGTTCGCAGTTGGGCGTGATCCTCGCGGCCATCGTGATGATCCTGCTGCCGGAGCTGATGCGTGAGTTCAGCGAGTACCGGATGTTGATGTTCGGTGCCCTGATGGTGTTGATGATGATCTGGCGTCCGCAAGGCCTTCTGCCTATGCAACGTCCCCATATGGAGCTGCGTCGATGAGCCGCGAAATTCTGCAAGTCAGCGGCCTGAGCATGCGCTTCGGCGGCTTGTTGGCGGTCAACGGCGTGGGCCTGACCGTCAAGGAGAAACAAGTGGTGGCGCTGATCGGCCCGAACGGCGCCGGCAAGACCACCGTCTTCAACTGCCTGACCGGCTTCTACAAGCCCAGCGGTGGCACCATCCTGCTCGACGGCCAGCCGATCCAGGGCCTGGCCGGCCATGAGATCGCTCGCAAAGGCGTGGTACGGACCTTCCAGAACGTGCGTCTGTTCAAGGAAATGACCGCCCTGGAAAACCTGCTGATCGCCCAGCACCGGCACCTGAACACCAACTTCTTCGCAGGCCTGTTCAAGACCCCGAGCTTCCGCCGCAGCGAGAAGGAGGCCATGGAGCGCGCACAGTACTGGCTGGAGAAGGTCAACCTGACCGAGTTCGCCAACCGTACCGCCGGCACCCTGGCCTACGGCCAGCAACGCCGCCTGGAGATCGCCCGCTGCATGATGACCCAGCCACGGATCATCATGCTCGACGAACCAGCCGCCGGCCTGAACCCCAAGGAGACCGAGGACCTCAAGGCCCTGATCGCCTACCTGCGCGAATCCCATAACGTGACCGTGCTGCTGATCGAGCACGACATGAAACTGGTGATGAGCATTTCCGACCACATCGTGGTGATCAACCAGGGCACGCCCCTGGCCGATGGCACGCCGGAAGAAATTCGCGGCAACCCTGATGTGATCAAGGCCTACCTGGGGGAGGCGTAAATGCTGAAGTTCGAGAACGTTTCCACCTTCTACGGCAAGATCCAGGCGCTGCACAGCGTCAACGTGGAGATCAACCAGGGCGAGATCGTCACCTTGATCGGCGCCAACGGCGCCGGCAAATCCACCCTGCTGATGACCCTCTGCGGCTCGCCCCAGGCCCACAGCGGCAGCATCAAGTACCTGGGTGAGGAACTGGTCGGCCAGCCCTCCTCGCACATCATGCGCAAAAGCATCGCGGTGGTGCCGGAAGGCCGCCGTGTGTTCGCCCGCCTGACCGTGGAGGAGAACCTGGCAATGGGCGGTTTCTTCACCAACAAGGGCGATTACCAGGAGCAGTTGGACAAGGTTCTGCAGCTGTTCCCGCGCCTGAAGGAACGCTACGTACAGCGAGGCGGCACCATGTCCGGTGGCGAGCAGCAAATGCTGGCCATCGGCCGGGCGCTGATGAGCAAGCCCAAGCTGCTGCTGCTCGATGAGCCTTCGCTGGGCCTGGCGCCGATCATCATCCAGCAGATCTTCGACATCATCGAACAACTGCGCCGTGACGGCGTGACGGTGTTCCTGGTCGAGCAGAACGCCAACCAGGCGTTGAAGATCGCCGACCGCGCCTATGTGCTGGAGAACGGCAAGGTAGTGATGCAGGGTACCGGTGAAGCGCTGCTGGTCGACCCGAAGGTGCGCGACGCCTATCTGGGCGGCTGATCGACCTACGATTGAAAAAGGGCCTTCGGGCCCTTTTTTCATGCCTGAAAGGCAGGCGCCTCATTCACCGGGCATGCCCTCCCGTTTTACCCACGAACGAGCCGGCACAATCAACCCCACGCTTGTGATAGACGTCCAGCCTGAGTAACGTGGCCAGCTCTTTTGCAACGTTTTCGGAGCCCGCCCCATGCGTCTGACCCCTCCCCTGCTGCTCGTCACCCTGCTGCCGCTGTTCGCCGGCTGTCAGCTCATGGCGGACAAGCCGGTCGATCCGAATATCGGCACCACCCGCATGCAGGGCGAGCTGAGCGCCGGGGGCGGCCAGTTGCTGTTCAAACCCTGCAATGAAGCCCGCCGTTTCGTGGTCAGCGATGCTGCCGGCACCGGCGTCCTGCAGGAGGCTGCCAATCTGGCCGACGACGCAGGCGACAAGCTGTTCGCCGATGTGCGCGGCAGCCTGACCGGCACCAAGCAGGCCAACAACGACGGCCGCCTGGAAGTGCAACGCCTGTATCGCCTCGAACCTTCCACACAGGCCTGCGAAGACCCCAACTTCAAGCAACTGACCCTGCGCGCCGACGGCCACGAGCCGGACTGGGCGATCAAGGCCAGCGGCAAGGGCATGGTGCTGGAGCGTGTCGGCAAGGACCCACTGCCTCTACCTTACCTGGAAGAGCAGATGCCTGGCGGTGGCTTGAGCCTGTCCAGCGAAGCCAACGGCCAACGCATCGAACTGTGGGTCGCCCCGCAACGCTGCATCGATGGCGCCACCGGAGCTGTTCGCCATCTGCGCGCCGAGCTGCGTATCGATGGCCAGACACTGCAAGGCTGCGGCTACTACGGCGGTGCCCGCGACAACTGATCACCGGGGCGCTTTTATCCTCCAGTCAGGAAGGCTAACAGCTTATACTTGGCGGTTTGTGTAAAGCCGCCGGCCGCCCCATGGCCGGGATACTGGACCCTGCCATGCTACGAATCACCGAACTGAAGCTGCCCCTGGACCACTCCGATGAAGCCCTGCGTGACGCGATCGTCGAGCGCCTGGGCATCACCGATGAACAACTGCTCAGCTTCACCCTGTTCAAGCGCAGCTACGATGCCCGCAAGAAGAACAGCGAAATGCTGTTCATCTACACCATCGACCTGGAAGCGAGCAACGAAGCGCAACTGCTGCGCAAGTTCGCTGACGATCGCAACATCGGCGTTGCCCCCGATGTCAGCTACAAGTTCGTCGGTCATGCACCTACCGACCTGCAGGAACGGCCGATCGTGGTCGGCTTCGGCCCTTGCGGCATCTTCGCAGGCCTTTTGCTGGCGCAGATGGGCTTTCGCCCGATCATCCTGGAGCGTGGCAAGGAAGTACGCCAGCGCACCAAGGATACCTGGGGCCTGTGGCGCAAGAGCGTGCTCAACCCCGAGTCCAACGTCCAGTTCGGTGAAGGCGGCGCCGGCACCTTCTCCGACGGCAAGCTGTACAGCCAGATCAAGGATCCGAACCACCATGGCCGCAAGGTCCTGGAAGAATTCGTCAAGGCCGGTGCGCCAGAAGAAATCCTCTACATCAACAAACCGCACATCGGCACCTTCCGACTGACCGGCATGGTCGAGCAGATGCGTCAGGACATGATTGCCCTGGGCGCGGAAGTCCGCTTCGAACAAAAGGTCACCGACCTGCTGATCGATGACGGTCAACTGACCGGCGTGGTCTTGGAGAGCGGCGAACAGCTGCACTCGCGCCATGTGGTCCTGGCCTTGGGCCACAGTGCTCGCGATACCTTCCGCATGCTCCATGCCAAAGGCATCTACATGGAAGCCAAGCCGTTCTCGGTCGGCTTCCGCATCGAACACCCGCAGTCACTGATCGACAAGGCGCGCCTGGGTAAATATGCCGGGCACCCGAAGCTGGGCGCTGCCGACTACAAGCTGGTGCACCATGCCAAGAACGGCCGCTCGGTCTACAGCTTCTGCATGTGCCCGGGCGGCACCGTGGTCGCCGCCACCAGCGAGCCGGGCCGAGTGGTCACCAACGGCATGAGCCAGTACTCGCGTAACGAGCGCAACGCCAACTCCGGCATCGTTGTCGGCATCGATCCGGAGCGCGATTACCCGGGCGGCCCGCTGGCGGGTATCGAACTGCAGGAACGCCTGGAGTCCCATGCCTACGTGATGGGCGGCAGCAATTATCAGGCGCCTGCGCAGTTGGTAGGCGATTTCGTCGCCGGCCGTCCCTCTACTGAACTGGGCAGCGTTGAACCTTCCTACAAGCCAGGTGTGACCCTGGGCGACCTGGCGCCGAGCCTGCCAGACTTCGCCATCGAGGCCATCCGCGAAGCGCTGCCGGCGTTCGATCGCCAGATCAAGGGCTACAACCTGCACGACGCCGTGCTGACCGGCATCGAGACACGCACGTCCTCGCCGGTGCGTATCACGCGAGGTGCGGACTACCAAAGCCTCAACCTGAAGGGGTTGTTCCCGGCAGGTGAAGGCGCAGGCTATGCCGGCGGCATCCTTTCCGCAGGCGTCGATGGCATTCGTATCGCCGAAGCCGTGGCACGGGACATGCTCGGTCTCGATGCCTGACTCAAATGGAAACGAGGGCTGCAGCACAGCCCTCAACTGAGTTCAAAGATCAGAAAGAACCCTCACACCCGCCAGACTTTTTCCATCACCGTGTCCGGCAAAAGCCCTTTAGGCTTCGCAGATCGAGCCGTAAAAACCTATAACAAAAGCGCAGGGCGTTTTTGTTCCAATACCCCACGCCCCCACGCTAGGGTGTACGTCTTTTTAATCCGAGCCCGTTCATGGAGACCCGTCAGGCCGTGCGTACCCTCATTACCCGTTTTCTCCAGCTGGAGGCCGCCGGTGGCCTGCTACTGATCGCCGCGGCGGTCCTTGCCCTGATCATCAACAATTCTCCCCTTTCGTATCTGTATGGCGGCCTGCTCGACGTGCCGGTCGCCGTGCAGGTCGGCGCCCTGCAGATCGCCAAGCCTCTGCTGCTGTGGATCAACGATGGCCTGATGGCGCTGTTCTTCCTGCTGATCGGCCTGGAGGTCAAGCGCGAAGTCATCGAGGGACAGTTGTCCAAACCTTCCCAGGTGATCCTCCCGGCCACCGCAGCCATTGGCGGCATGGTGGTGCCCGCGCTGATCTATTGGCTGATCAACCGGGACAACCCGGCTGCCATCGCCGGCTGGGCCATTCCCACCGCCACCGATATCGCGTTCGCCCTGGGCGTGCTGGCGCTGCTCGGCAAGCGGGTACCGGTGTCGCTGAAACTGTTCCTGATGACCCTGGCGATCATCGACGACCTGGGCGCCATCGTCATCATCGCCCTGTTCTACTCCGGTACCCTGTCGAACGTTTCGCTGATGCTGGCGGGTGCTTGCCTGCTGACCCTGCTGGCGATGAACCGGCTGGGCGTGATCAAGCTGACACCCTACCTGCTGGTGGGCCTGATCCTCTGGGTCTGTGTGCTCAAGAGCGGCGTCCACGCGACCCTGGCCGGAGTGGCCCTGGCCCTGTGCATTCCACTGCGCACTCGCCACGCCGCCTCCTCGCCACTGCTGCGACTGGAGCACGCCCTGCATCCCTGGGTCGCCTATGCCATCCTGCCTCTGTTCGCCTTTGCCAATGCCGGTGTCTCTCTCGCGGGCATGAACCTGGACAGCTTCACTCATCCGGTTCCCATGGGTATCGCCGTCGGCCTGTTGTTGGGCAAGACGGTCGGCGTGTTCGGCCTGACTTGGCTTGCGGTCAAGCTGCGCCTGGCTGCGCTGCCTGCAGGCGCAAACTGGGGGCAGGTGCTGGGTGTTGCGACCCTGTGTGGCATCGGCTTCACCATGAGCTTGTTCGTCGGCTCCCTGGCCTTCGTACCTGGGGACAGCGAGTTCGCCGGCATGGACCGCATGGGCATCCTGACCGGCTCCCTGTTCGCGGCCCTGATCGGTTACGCAATGACTGCGATGGCCAGTCGCAAGCCCATCAACTGAACACTACGGCAATAAAAAACCCCGACCGGCGTAAACCGAGTCGGGGTTTTTCATTGCCACAGAACGATCAGTGCGTCACACGGCTAGTGCCATCGACGGTCATGATGCGCACGCGCTCACCCACACGGAAGATTTCGTTCTGCTGCACTTGCTGCACATAGGCACGCATGCTGCCATCGTCTTCACGAACGGTGATTTCCACACCCTGGGTGCGGGTCAGGCCTTCTTCGGCGGCGGAGCCTGCCAGGCCACCGGCCACGGCACCGATCACGGCGGCGACGATACTGCCGCGACCGCCACCAATGGCGCTACCCGCCACGCCGCCGACCACGGCACCTGCACCACCACCGATCGGGGTCTTGGTGCCTTCGATTTTCACCGGACGCAGGGACTCGATGGTGCCCATACGCACGGTCTGTACGCGACGGGCCTCATCTCGGGAATAGCTGTCGCCGGTCAGACTGGAAGCACAACCGCCGAGCAGCAGCGACATGGTGGTGAAACTCGCCACCAGCAAAACGGATTTACGCATGGGAAACTCTCCATAAGTCAGGTGTCCATTAGACCCCGCGCGTTGATGACTGTCACGACACAGACGTTACAAATTTGCTTTTATTCAGCTGCAGTACAGCCTGCACACCCCATTGCGGGCTCGACTATCGAAAACCAAGGATAGCCATGGATTACTTCATCGTCGTTGTGGTGACTGTTACAGGCCTGTACTTCCATTGGTGGCTGTATGTGCGCATGCGCCGCTGGATGGACCGCGACCTGGCCTTGTCACTGGCGGGCGAGGACCCGGTCAAACGGGCCTACATGCTTGATTGCCTGGAGCAGGCGCGGGGACAGAAGATCAAGCGGAAGGAATTGGCAGCCTGGCTTGAACGTCAGGCCGCCGCTTACACAGGTTAAGGCGCCAGGCGCTCACGCAGCCACTGACCCTCTACCCATCGATAGTTCAAACGATCGTGCAGCCGGCTGGCGCGCCCCTGCCAGAACTCGATACGCTCAGGCAGCAGGCGATACCCCCCCCAATGCTCGGGACAGTGGGGCTGAGTATCGGAGAATCGCGCCTCGGTAGCCTTGACCAGGCCTTCGAGTTCCTCACGACCGGCAATCACTCGGCTCTGCGGCGAAGCCCAGGCCCCCAGGCGACTCCCCAGCGGACGCACCTGGTAATAGTCGTCAGACTCCTTGGCCGTAACCTTTTCCACCCGCCCCTCGATACGCACCTGGCGTTCCAGCGCCGGCCAGAAAAACGTCATGGCAGCGTATGGATTGGCCAGCAGTTGCTGGCCTTTGGCACTGTCGTAGTTGGTGAAAAAGGTGAAACCACGCTCGTCGAGCCCCTTTAGCAACAGCACCCGGCAATGGGGACGCCCTTGCTCATCGACAGTGGCCAGGGTCATGGCGTTCGCCTCAACCGGTGCCTGCTCGGTTTTCACGGCTTCGCCGAACCACTGGTGGAACAAGGCGAACGGCTCACCCGGTGCCTGGGCTTCGGCCAGGCCATCACGGGTGTAGTCGCGCCGCATATCGGCCAGAGATTGGGTCATGACTGCGTTTCCTTGACGATCAATTGGTCTTCGCAGAGGCTACTTTCTTTTCAGTCGTGGCCTTCTTTGCAACCGGCTTGGCCGGTGCGGCTTTCTTTTTCGCAGTGGCTTTGGCAGGAGCCTTGGCCTTGGCGGCTGGCTTTTTGGCGGCCGGCTTGGCGGCTGCCTTCGCCGCAGGCTTGCCGGCGGCTGCCTTGGCTGCGGGAGCCGGAGCGTCCTGGGTGGCAACCATCGACGCAGGCGCAGGTGCAGGCGCTGCCTGTTGGTACTTGGCCAGCAGCGCAACCATGGTGTTCTGTGGGGTCAGCAGCATTTCAACGCGGCGGTTCAGAGCGCGGCCTTCGGCGCTGTCGTTAGCAGCACGTGGCATTACCGAGCCCATGCCCTTGAGGGTCAAGCGGTCACGCTGCAGGCCGCTGAGGCGGAAAATCGCCGATACCGAAGCTGCGCGCTCCAGGCTGAGCTTCTGATTGGCTGCGGCGGCGCCGCTGGTGTCGGCGTGACCGAGAATCAGCACGGCGGTCTTGGGGTCGGTTTCGACGGTCTTGGCCACGCGAGTGATCGGGCCCAGGGTCATCGGTAGCAGCATGTTAGGGCGATCCGGGTTGTAGGAGCCGTCCACGGGGATGGTCACCGCGAGCACGTTGTCACGGCGTTCCAACTCGAACTTGCTGTCTTTGATGGCTTCACGCAGCTTTGGCTCGTATTCATCGAGCCAGGCCTGGGTGGCCTTCTGGTCGATCTTGGGTGCAACCGGGCCCTTGGCCTGCTTGTCGTCCCCGCCAAACGGCCACCACCAGCGGCTGCCGCTCTCGGACTTGGCATCGGCCTTGGCCACCTTTTCAGTCACGGCTTCCTTCACTTCCTGCTCGGCCACTTTGTCCGAGCCGAACGGCCACCAGCTGTGGCCTGCGTCGCTCGACGCATTTTGCGAATGCTGGGCACAGCCGGTAACGGCCAGGCACAGAGCGAGTGCTAAGGTTTTATGTGAAGACATCAGCGATACACCATGAAATAGAAAGAAATTTTGCCAACACACATCAGGCGTTGGCATTGAGGATAGTCAAAGGGCCTGGGCATTACCCGCACTACCCGATCAAAGGCAAGTGCCAAGAACGCGTACCAGCTTCTGGGCACGAGGGTCCATCAGCACATAGGGGCCCAGCGTATTGGTCACGAAACCAAAGGCTACGTCGTACTCCGGATCGGCAAATCCGACCGAACCGCCGGCCCCTGGGTGACCGAAGGCCCGGGCGCCCAATCCGAACGTCGCGTTGGCCACATCAGGCTGGTCGAGCATGCAACCCAGGCCGAAGCGTGTCTGGGTCAACAAGGTTCGGTCCTGGCCAAGGCTGTGCTCACGGGTCAGCTCATCGAGCAGTTCCGACTCCAGCAAGCTGCCGTCGAGCAGGCCGGCGTAAAACCCCGCGAGGCTACGGGCATTGCCATGGCCATTGGCCGCTGGCTGCTGCATGCGTCGCCACTCAGGTTTGTTGGTGCTGGTGAGAATGGCCGGGGGATTGGTGAAGGCACGAGTGGACAAGGCCTCGGGCTCACGCAGGGTCACCTGTAGCAGGCGCTGGGCCGCCGCGTCGCCGGGGTTACCCTTGCCGCGGGCGATGTGCGCCACGCGATGGAACTCTTCGTCGGCCAGACCGACATGGAAATCCAGCCCCAGGGGACGAGCAGTACGGGCGACGATCGACTCGCCTGGGCCACGCCCATCGACACGCCGGATGAGCTCACCGATCAGCCAGCCATAGGTGATAGCGGCATAACCGTGCTCGGTGCCCGGCGTCCACCAGGGGGCTTCGGCTGCCAAGGCGTCGACCATGGCTTGCCAGTCGTAAAGCGCCTCGGCCGGCAGCAGTTCGCGAATGGCCGGTAGGCCAGCCCGGTGGCTGAGCAATTGGCGTAAGGTCACGGACGCTTTGCCGGCCTGGCCGAACTCGGGCCAGTAGCGCACCACAGGAGCATCCAGGCTGAGCTTGCCCTCCCCGACCAGTTGCAACGCGGTGACGGCAGTGAAGGTCTTGGTGCACGAGAACAAGTTGGCGATGGTGTCGCTGTGCCAGGCCTCGCGGCCGTCCTTGTCGGCACTGCCGGCCCACAGATCCACCACGGTTTCGCCGCCAACCTGGATGCACAGTCCCGCACCACGCTCCTGGGGATCGTCGAACAACGCGGCGAAGGCTTCTCGCACCGCCTCGAACTTCAGCTCATAGTGACCCTGGATCTGCACCCGACAGCTCTCCGTACGACTCATCTCAACGAAAGTCGTGCATTGTTCCAGTAGTTGGCCAATTTGCAAACTGAATGTGGCCGGATGGTCATACGTGGCACGGGGCCGCTACGCTCTGTTGGTACTCCCATATAGCCGCCTAGCGGCCCTGCCCTCATTGCACAGGCTGCTCCAGGCCTTTGCGTAGGTGCTCGAGCGCCTGCTGGTTGCTCTTGCGCACCGCCTCCACAAACCCCGGATACGGCACGTCGGTGATGGCGACCAGGCCAAGGTGGCCGTTTTCCCCATCGAGCAGGCGCCCGCTGGCTGGCTGATCAAGGTACTGGAACCAGTGCGCACCGACGATCATCGGCTGGCCCAGAGCCGCCTTGAGGAAGTTGCCATAGGCCGGCCCACGGTCCTCCTCCCTTGCGACCTCCACCGGCCCCGGCCAGAACGGTCCACGATCGCGCGAGCCGAACTGGAACTCCGAGACCAGTACGGGCTTGTCCAGTTCAGCCAAGCGAGCGAAGTCATAGCCGTCCTCAGGCTTGAGGGTATAGAAATTGAAGCTGAGCACGTCGCAGAACTCGGCGCAGGCCTTGACCGCTTCCGGGGTGCTCACTGCATATCGACCGCCCAGCAACAGGTGGTTGGGTGCATGCCATTTGAGCGCGTCGGAGATGGTCTTGAAATACGTCTCGGCAAATACCTGCTGGAAGTACTGGTAGTCGCGCTCGATCTCGGGATGCTCGGGGTTCGGCAAAGGCGCTTCGAAACCAGGGTCTTCCATCAGCTCCCAGGCCTGCAGGTCGATGCCCCAAGCCTTGGACAAACCTTGCTGGTTGCGGTACTTGTCGCGCAACTGTTTGAGGAAGGCGCGCTTGGCCGGCACATCGGTCGTCAGGCGCAAGGTGCCGTAAGCCAGGCCATAGCGGGCCTTGGGGTCTTCGCCAGGGGCCGCCCAGGCCAGTTCGTTGTCAGCGAAGTAGCCGATCAGCCATGGGTCATCACGGTGATCCCGAGCCGCGATGGCGACCGCACGCTCGGTCGCCATGGCAAAGCGCGGGTCGAACGGATCGGGCATGCGGCCCCACCAATCCATGCCGGTGCTGATGCTGGTGTAGTCGCCGACGATTGACAACGGCAGGGTATAGGGCATCCGCCGAGCCTGCCCCAGCGCCGGATCGCTCCAGTTGCCCAGGGTGTTGAAGCCCCAGGCCTGCAGCCGGTCCAAGGTATGGGCCTGCCAGCGTGCAGCATCCAGGGAGGCTGGTGGGCACGGCACCGCTGGGCTTGGCGGACAAGGCTCGCCATAGGTGCGGTATAGATTGGCTGCATAGAAGTCGAACCAGCGACCTTGCTTGAAATTGCGCCCCTGGGATGAGGCATTGCCATCGTCGTTGTTACCCTGCCCATAGAAGGCTGCCAGCGGTTCACCCTCGCCAGGCAAAGCCTTGAACATGCTTTCGCGGCCCGCCACATAAGTGCGCCCGCCATCGGCGGCCACTGCATTGACGCCCAGGGAATAGAACGCGTGCCCATCCGGCGTCACCAGGTACCAGCGTCCGTCGCGCTTCTCGGTTCGAAAGAACCCTTTGGCTTCGAATGCAGGCCCGGCCAGCAGCCCCCCGTAGGCATCGAGCTGCTGTTTGCCGCGGGCATCAAGCCAGCCCTTGAGCTGCTGCTGCTCACGTCCTCGGGCGGCTTTCAACTGCTCATCACTGGTGATTTTTTCAGGCCATCGCCCGCGCGTAGACTGGCCGTAGGCGTCGAGCAGCCCTTCGTAGGCGGCCGTGAAGACCTGGTCATCGTCCTGGATACCGACCCTCTCGATCAGCAGGCTCTGGGCCACCTTCGGATTGGGGATGCTCAGGCTGACGCCAACCACCTGCGCAAGATCCACCTCCCCTGCACTGCTGGCGAGCAATACGCGCTGCCCCTCATACATCCAGGGCATTGGCGGCCCGGCGCGCATGCCCTGGCTCAATGGCGAACGGGCCCGCAAAGGCACCAGCACCGTCTGAGCAGGGCCCGCAGGTAGGTCGATACGGCTGCTCAGGGTGCGACCGTCGCTACTCTGCACCGTTACGTCCACAGTCAATGCCCAGTCCATGGCGCTTTGCAATCGTAGGGTCAGGGCCTGGCCGGCTGACCAATCCCAGGCGCCATTCTGCGGGCTCAGGCGCAAGGTCGGCTGCTGCACTGGGTTGAACACCACGCGCCGCAGCACCTCGCCTTCAGTGGTCTGCTCGGCGTTGTATTGCGGCATATTGGCATCGGTTGTAGTCACATTGACCACCGCTGCCGGACGCACGAAACTGAACAACGTCTGCTGCCCGGCCAGCAAGGGCGAGCTGAACAACAGGGCGAGAACGGCAGGCAGGGTGCGGCGGATCATAGGGTTGAAGCTCTCCTTCAGGGCCATGGGTCCGTGACAGGTAATGAACAGCAGGTCGCAGCCGAGCCGCGACCGTCAGGAAATTTCCCGCCGGAACGGCGGCAGCGCATTGAGGATAGCCTTGCCATAGCGCTGGGTGACCAGGCGACGATCGAGCAACGTGATCACCCCGCGGTCCTGCTCGGTACGCAGCAGGCGACCGCAGGCCTGGATCAAGCGCAACGAGGCGTCGGGGACGGCGATCTCCATGAACGGGTTGCCGCCACGGGCTTCGATCCACTCGGCCAGGGCCGCTTCGACCGGATCGTCCGGTACGGCGAAGGGGATCTTGGCGATGACCACGTGTTCGCAGTAAGCGCCGGGCAGGTCGACACCCTCGGCAAAGCTCGCCAGGCCGAAAAGCACACTGTGCTGGCCGTCATCTACGCGCGCCTTGTGCTTGTTCAGGGTTTCCTGCTTGGACAGATTGCCCTGGATGAGCACCAGCTTGCGCCAGTCTCGATCCAGGCCATCGAACACGTCTTGCATTTGCTTGCGCGACGAGAACAGCACCAACGCGCCACGGGCCTCCTCGAGCATGCCCGGCAGTTCGCGGATGATGGCTGCAGTGTGTCCCGGCACGTCGCGCGGGTCGGCTCCCAGGTCAGGGACCCGCAACAGGCCTGCATCGCCGTGCACGAACGGACTGGGTACGACACAGGTGATCGCATCGCGTGGCAGGCCCGAGCGCATGCGGAATCGATCGAATTTACCCAAGGCAGTGAGGGTCGCGGAGGTCACCAAGGCGCCATGAGCGACGTTCCACAGGCTGCGACGCAGCATTTCAGCAGCCAGAATGGGGCTGGCGTTGACCTCGATGTCGAACAGCGCACCACTTTCGGCAAGTGTGAGCCAACGCGCCATGGGCGGGCTGTCTTCGGGGTCCTCGGCGGTAAAGGCGGTCCATAGCTCCCAGTTGCCCTGGGCACGGGTCACCAGGCTGCCGAACAGCGGGTACCATTCCTCGGCCTGATGACTGGCGATACCGATGTTGACCTCACCGTCCATGCCTTCCTTGAGCAGGTCGGCCAGCCGGGTGAAAACATCATTGAGACGGGCGAAGCCTTTCTTCAGCTCGATCCCAACCTCGCGAATCTGCTCCGGCACCACACCGCCCTCGAAGCGGTAGCGTGGACGCTCCCGGCCTTCCATGTCTTCACCGGGACGGAAATCCGCGACCTGCTCGCACAGGGTGAACATGAACTGTTGCTGGGTACGCACTTCCCGCGCCAGTTCCGGCACTTGTTCGATCAGCTTGCCCAGGTCACCCGGCAAAGGATGCTGAGCCAAGAGCTTGGTGAGGTTCTTGGCGGTCTGCTCCAGCCAATCCGCGGTCGAGCGCAGCCGCGAGTAATGGGCGAAGTGGCCAATGGCCTTGTCCGGCAGGTGATGGCCTTCGTCAAAGACGTAAATGGTATCGCGCGGATCGGGCAATACGGCACCGCCGCCCAGGGCCAGATCGGCCAGGACCATGTCATGGTTGGTGACGATCACATCGACCTTGCCCATACCCTCACGGGCCTTGTAGAACACGCACTGCTGGAAGTTCGGGCAGTGGCGCCCCGTACATTGGCTGTGGTCGGTGGTCAGACGGGCCCAGTCCTGGTCCTCGAGTGCCTCGGGCCAGCTGTCGCGGTCGCCGTCCCAACGGTTGCCGGCGAGCCGCTCGATCATGCTGTTGAACAGCTTCTGGCTCTTTTCATCGACCTCGATGCGGAAGCCCTCTTCCTCGAACAGCTGCGCGGTGGCCGATTGGGCATGCCCCTCCTGCAACAGGATGTCGAGCTTGGACAGGCACAGATAGCGGCCACGGCCCTTGGCCAGGGCGAAACTGAAGTTGAGCCCGCTGCTGCGCATCAGGTCGGGCAGATCCTTGAAGACGATCTGCTCTTGCAGGGCGACGGTTGCTGTGGCGATCACCAACCGCTTGCCGGCAGCCTTGGCGGCGGGAATGGCGGCCAGGCTGTAGGCGACCGTCTTGCCGGTACCGGTACCGGCCTCGAGCGCGACCACGGCGGGCTCGCCTGCACGGCGTCCTTCATCGTCACAGGCGATGTCGCCGAGCACCTTGGCCACTTCGGCGATCATCAGGCGCTGGCCGTAGCGGGGCTTTAGGCTCTTGGCTTCGAGAAAACGCGAGTAGGCGCCCTGGATGGTGGCTTTGAGTTCGTTGCTGATCATGGTCTGCAGGCGCCCGGAGGGCTGGATAAATTTTCAGTGTTTCACATGGGCCGGCTATCATACCCCGCTATTGCCCTTTATGCCGCATGGAGATCCGGATGCTTGCCTTTGCCCTGCCCTACACATTGCATGTCCTCGCGGCCCTGGTTTGGGTCGGCGGTATGTTCTTCGCCTGGCTGGTACTGCGGCCAGCGGCGGTTTCAGCCCTCGAAGGGCCTGCACGACTGAAGTTGTGGGTGGAAGTTTTCCGACGGTTCTTCCGATGGGTCTGGCTGGCAGTGGTCATTCTTGCGATAAGCGGTATCGGGATGTTGCACCTGCGCTTCAATGGCTTCGAGACCGCACCGCGTTACATCCAGGTGATGATTGGGGGTGGGATTGCCATGTTTGCGTTGTTCATGCGGGTTCAGGCGCTGTTGCTGCCACAGCTGCGGGCGGCAGTGACGGCTGAGGACTGGGCGACGGGGGCTGGCGTGCTTGGGCAGATTCGTCGAATGGTCGGGGTTAATTTGCTGTTGGGGATTTTGGTTGTGGTGGTGGCCAGTTCGCGGGTTTTGGTTTGAGGTTGGGCTTGGGCTTCTCCGGCTAGCGGTGCAAGCCTCCATCTCGCGACTTCGGCTCACGCCGAAGGGCACTGCGCGCCAGCTCTACATAAACCTCCACGCGGCCTTGAGGTCGCCATTGATAGCGCCTGGACTATCGCGCATCAAAGGCGAAACAGCACAGAACCTGGCGCTGGCGAAGCCTGCGATGGGCCGCGCAGCGGCACCAACTTGAATGGTTGACGGTCGCTCCACCGTCCCAAACGGGCCACCATCAGCACGCCGAGTGGAGGTGCTTGGGACGAACTGAACCAGCTTCGCCCCAAGAATCAACTCATAAGCGCTCCAGGACCAACTCCCCAGCCGCTCCTGCCAACCCGGGCTGCCCCTCCACGCCTGGCCGCCCATCCGCACCGGCGTCGGTTCGATAAACAAGGCATCCCTTGCTGGCGCCGCCCAAGCCAGCCTTGCCCGCCGCACCCGGCTTGCCCGGCGCACCGCCATCGAGCCGAACCTGGATACGCTCCGGCGGGAACCCCTCCGGCACAGCCAGGCGAATGCGCCCACCGGAAGCGCCATCATGCCCGTTTCCACCGTCGTCTCCATTGGCGCCGCGGCTAGCCTGGCCCCAGGTACAACCGCCGGCTTTGCCGTTGGCACCATCGAGCCCGACATAGCCTGGCGCACCGGCGCCGCCTCGGGCATCGATCGACAGCCGCTGCGCCTGCAACCCGTTCAGCCTGAGTTCCAGATCCCGCCCAGGCCGAGCGGCGCGTTCATAAGTGCCGGCAGCGCCGGTGGCACTGAATTCGCTGCCGTCACCCAGCTCGGCAACACCGGTCTCGATACGCAAAGGGGCCTCGGCGGGGGTAATGGCTATGCGCGCATCGCGCCCCAGCACCAGACGATCCACCTTCAGTTCCGTCAGCGTCGCGGGCAGCAACAGTGTCGCCGAATCGGCGATCTGCAATTGCTCAAGGTGCACGCTGCTCGCTTTGTTCGGTAGGCGCAGCACCGAATGGGCCGCAACGTCCAGGCTTTCGGCCTGGACCATGGGACTGGTCAACGCCAGCATCAACATCACCTTACGCATGGCGTGGCGTCTCCAAGGGCTTGGGAATGGACATGACATGAAAAATGCCCGTCAGCAGGATCTGCAGCCGATCGAACCAACGGTGGCTACGCCCGCGCAAGCTGGCATTGAAGAACAGCACTTCCAGGCAGTGCAGGCTCAGCAGGAAAATCCCCGCGGCATTGAGTAACAGATTGAACGGCAGCGGTTGCGGCATGAACAGGTTCACCAGCACCACCCACCAGAACACCACCGTCAGGGCCTTGCCCAGGCCCAGGATGAATTTCATACCCGCCCCCTGAATTTGTTGTTATGGCTGCAAGGCCCGAGCGAGCAGGCCGTGCAGCCAACAGTAAACCTATGCCAGGGTAGGCGCTAGAGGTGTCAATTCAGGTGCAGTTCTACCCGTCGATTACGAGCCCGACCTTCTTCTGTGTCGTTGTCGGCCACAGGCTCACTTTCGCCGCGGCCTTGGCTGGTCACCTTGTCCGCGGCCAGACCCTGAGCGATCAGGAACTCCGCGACACTGCCGGCACGCTGCTCAGACAGGCCCTGGTTGTAGGCATCGGTGCCGACGCTGTCGGTAAAGCCAATGACCTTGATACGGGTCACCTGCGGATCGCTCAGCTGAGGGAGCAAGGCGCGCAGGCGTTGCTGGGCCTCGACGGTCAACTGTGCCGAGTCGAAGGCGAACAGCACCTGCCCCTGGTCATCCAGGGTAATGACCTCAGGCACCGGCGCTTCGCCTGCCGGTGGCGTTGTCGGATACTGCGGCAACGGGCAGCCCATGTGATTGACCGACGTCCCGGCCGGGGTATCAGGGCAGCGGTCGCGACGGTCGAACACGCCATCACCATCCCCGTCACCGTCCTGGGCGTAACAGATCAAGCCACCGGCGATGGCGCCGAGCGCTCCGGCACCGGCAGCCCAACTGGAATTCTCGATGGCACCCAGGCCGCCGCCGACCAGCCCGCCTAGCAGGCTGCACAGGGGCCAGGTCCTTTGATTGAGGGGCGCGCTGCCATCGCTGTGGGTGGCACAACCGGCGAGCAGGCCTGTAACCAGCACCAGCGGCAACGCCGCCTTCGACATAACACCCATGATCAATGCTCCTGTGTCACCGGTCTCTACCGGTCACCCGAGTAAAGACGCGCCCATGCCACTGCTCAAGGCATGGGCGCATGCCGTCAGCGCTGGATCTTGATCTCGGTGCGGCGGTTCATGGCACGGCCATCAGCCGTCGCGTTGTCGGCAACCGGCTGGGACTCCCCGGCCCCTACCACCGCAACGAAGCTGCTACGTGGCACACCGCTTTCGACCAGATAGTCGGTGACCGAATGCGCACGGCGCTCGGACAGTTTCTGGTTGTAGGTATCAGAACCCACACTGTCGGTATGTCCGGTGACGGTCAGGCGGGCGCTGGGCGCTTCCTGCTTCAGTCGGGTGGCAATGGTGTTCAGTCGCTCCTTGTCGGTGGCAGTCAGGCGGGCGGAATCGAATTCGAAGTGCACGTCGCGGATGACGATGACCTCTTCCTTCTGTACCACCACCTCCTCGACCGGCGCCGGTGCCGGTGGGCAGCCGTTGGCATCGACCTGTACACCGCGTGGCGTGCCAGGGCACTTGTCCCGGCTGTCCGGTACGCCATCGCCATCTTCGTCGCCATCGCCGTGGGCCCAGCAGTAGCCCGCCGCCAGGCCACCGCCAAGCAGCGCGCCCCAACCCGCCCAAGTGGAACTCTCGATGGCACCGAGGGCTGCGCCACTTACACCCCCGACGGCGGCACACTTCGGCCAGTCGGTTTTTTGCAAACCTGCACAACCAGTCAACACGCTGGTGAGCAGGACCAGGGGTATCGCTGTGCGTACTATGCTCATTTTGTCGCATCTCCTAGGGGGAATCGGCATAAGACCGATCCTTCGGAGTAAAGACCGCCCGCTTCCTCTCTGCCAGCAATAAGCCACACAGGGCACCACGCCTCTTTGCCGAGCGCTCCCGGCCCGATAGGCTAGGACGACCTGAACGAGGATTGGCAATGACCGACAGTTTCTCCCAGCGCACCCCACAGCAGGCCCTGGCAGCCTTGCTCGAGCGCTTCACACCCCAGCGTCTGCTGCTGGTGGGCACGCGCTTCCCGGCCTTGGAAGCCTTCGCCCAGGCGCATCCGCAAGTGCATATCGAAGTGGTCCCGCCAGGCCCGCTGCCCGCACCGGCCGCCGCCCAGCGCTTCGACCTTGCGGTACTGGTGGATTGTCTGGAGCACCTGCCCAAGCGCACCGGCCTTCAGTTGCTCGGCGGCATCCGCAACCTCAATGCCAGCCGGGTTGCAGTGCTCGCCGACCTGCAAGCCTGCGGCTGGCAGGACACGGACTTCTTCGCCCTGGCGCTGTCGGCCAGCGAGAAGTTCCGGCGAGACGAGCAGGTATTGAGCCTGTTCACCTATGATCTACATGACTACAAGCAGGTCCCGGACTGGCTCAACGCCAAGTTCTGGGCAAACCCTGAAAACTTCGGCAAGTACTGGTGGTGATTCAATGAGTGTCTCGGTCTGTCCATGCGGCAGTGGCAACCTGCTCGATGCCTGTTGCGGGCGATACCATGCCGGCACCCCGGCGCCCGACGCCCAGGCCCTGATGCGCTCGCGCTACAGCGCCTATGTGCTGGGCTTGGTCGACTATCTGGTGGACACCACCCTGCCGGCCCAGCAGGCCGGCCTGGACCGCGCCGCGATCGCTGCCTGGAGCGCCCAGAGCACCTGGCTTGGCCTAGAGGTCGAGAACGCCGAGGTATTGGGCGGACAGCCTGAGCACGCCTTCGTCAGCTTTACCGCACGCTGGCATGACCAGCACGGCGATCACCAGCACCGCGAGCGCTCTGCCTTCGTTCAGAACAGTGGTCGTTGGTACTTCATCGACCCGACAGTTTCACTCAAGGCCGGACGCAACGACCCTTGCCCCTGCGCCAGCGGACAGAAGTTCAAGAAGTGCTGCGCCAGTTACATCGGTAGCTGACCATGAGCACCCTGGCCCGCCTGCTTGCCCTGTCATTGCTGATGACGCTCCTGGCGGGCTGTGCGAGCTGGGGTGACGACGAATGGCGCGAACCGCAGGTGCACCTGGTCCGGGTCGAGACGGTCAAGGCCCGGTTGCTGCAACAGGAGTTCATTCTCCACGTGCGGGTCGAAAACCCCAACGACAGCCGCTTGTTCATCCGCAGCCTGGACTACTCGGTACGCCTGAACGACCTGTTGCTGGTGCAGGATGAAGCCAGCCTGTGGCGAAGCGTCGGCGGCCACGCCCAGCGCACGTTCAAGATCACGGCCCGAACCAACTTGTGGCAAAAGCTCAAGCCCTTGGCCAAGATGCTCAAGCGCGAGCAGCCTCTGCACTACCGCCTGCAAGCCGAACTGCACACGGGACTGATCATCCATCGGGACCTGCACTTGTCGCGCAGTGGTGAGATAATCCCCGGCGATCTTCAACCGGAGTAACCCTGCAATGACCCAGCAACCCCATGTTCATGGCCCGGACTGCAACCACGGTCACGACCATCACCATGATCACGACCACGGCCACGTGCACGGCCCGCACTGCAACCATGGCCATCAGGAGCCGGTGCGCAACGCTCTGAAAGACGTTGGCCGCAACGACCCGTGCCCGTGCGGTAGCCAGAAGAAATTCAAGAAGTGCCACGGGGCCTGACCCCGCGGCAGCGGCACGTTTCAAGCGACAAGAAAAAGCAGACTCGCCCTCGACCTGCTTTGACTTGAAGCTTGAAACTTCAGGTCCGGCCAACCACTGGGCAGCCCCCTGAAAATAAAGCCTACAGGCACCTTGCATGGCGACCGCGCGCTCACTAACGTAGCGCCTTTCCGAATCCCGCCACGCCCTGCAGGAGCCTTGTCATGGCAGCCCCCGTCCTTCCCCCCTTCCGCCTTCGGTTTGGCCCCGCTGCCGTCGTGCTCGGCATGTTCGGCCTTGCCGGCTGTCAGGTGGGCGGCTACCAGGACAGCGTGCCTCCGACCACTGGTGTGCAACCGCTCAAAGGCCTGGCACAGAATGTCTCGGTACGCCGCAACGCCATGGGCGCACCGCTGATCGAAAGCAGCAGTTTCCATGATGCCCTGTTCAGCCTGGGCTACGTGCAGGCCGGCGATCGCATCGAGCAGATGGTCGCCATGCGCCTGCTGGCCCAAGGGCGCCTGGCTGAACTGGCCGGCCCTGACGCCTTGGACATCGATCGTCTGATGCGCGCTGCCAACCTCAAGCAAAGCGCTGGACAGCTTTACGCCGACGCCTCGCCACGCCTGAAGCGGTTCTTCGAGGTCTATGCCCGCGGCGTCAACGCCTATCTGTTCCGTTACCGCGACAAGTTGCCTGCGGACCTGGCCCGCAGCGGCTATCGCCCGGAGTATTGGAAGCCTGAGGACTCGGCGCTGATCTTCAGCCTGTATGCCTTCAGCCAGTCGGTGAACCTGCAGGAAGAACTGACCGCCCTGACCCTGGCGCAGAAAGTCGGCAGCGACAAGCTCGCCTGGCTGCTGCCAGGTGCTCCCGACGAGCCACTGGCCGAAGCCGAACTGGACAAGCTCAAGGGTTTGAACCTCAAGAGCCAACTGCCAGGCCTGGAGCGCTTGGGCGCTGCAGGGCAGAAGCTCGCCGACCTGGGCCTGCTGGGCAGCCCCGGCTCGGCCAACCTGGCACTGTCGCCGCAACGCAGCCGCAGCGGCAAGAGCCTGTTGGCCAGCGATAGCCGCGCCACGTGGGCCCTCGCCCCGGTACAGATCCACACCGGCAAGTATCAAGTCGCAGGCCTGGCACTGCCGGGCCTGCCCATCATCCTCGCCGGCTACAACGGCAAGCTGGCCTGGAGCAGCAGCGCGGTGATGGCCGACAACCAGGACCTGTATCTGGAGCAATTGCGTCACCAGGGCAGCCAGGTGAGCTACTTGGCCGATGGCAAGTGGCAACCTGCCCGCGCACGCAGCGAAACCTTCTTCGTCCGCGGTCAACGTCCCCTGCGTGAAGTCATGTACGACACCCGCCACGGCACTCTGCTCAGCCAACCGGCCAATGCCAGCCTCGGCCTGGCCCTGAACCTGCCACAACTCAAAGGCGATCGCAGCCTTGACGCGCTGTTCGACCTGACCCGCGCATCGTCGGTGGAGCGGGCCTTCGACAATACCCGTGAAGTCGGCGCCGCTGCCCTGAACTTCGTCTTCGCCGAACCGCAGCACATCGGCTGGCAGGTCAGCGGCCGCTACCCCAACCGCCGCGAAGGCCAGGGCCTGCTGCCCTCGCCCGGCTGGGATAGCCGTTACGACTGGGATGGCTACGCCGATCCAATGCTGCACCCTTACGACCAGGACCCGGTCGCCGGCTGGGTCGGCCATGCCAACCAACGCAGCCTGCCACGTGGCTACGGGATGCAGCTGTCCAACACCTGGTACTACCCCGAGCGCGCCGAGCGCCTGGCCCAGCTGGCCGGCAACGGCCGCCACGACAGCCGTAGCCTGATGGCCCTGCAGAACGACCAGGTCGCTCTGCTGGCAGACAAACTCAAGCAGATGTTCGACGCCCCCGGCATGGCCCAGTCGCTCACTCAAGCGATCGACGCATTACCGGCCGCCCAGCGGGACAAAGCGCGTGAAGCACTGACCCGGCTAAAGGCTTTCGATGGCCGCCTGAACCCGGTATCGGCCGATGCCGCGCTGTATGCATTGTTCCTGCAGGAGGTCGCTCGCCAGACCTTCCTCGACGATCTGGGCCCGGAGTCCAGCCCGGCCTGGCAAGCGTTCATCGGCAATGCGCAGCTTTCCTACTCGGCCCAGGCCGACCACTTGCTGGGCCGCGAGGACAGCCCGTTCTGGGATGACCGCAACACGCCGCAAAAAGAAGACAAGCCTGCCATTCTCGCCCGTAGCCTGGCAGGGGCCGTGGATGCTGGCGTCGCCCAGCTGGGCAGCGACCGTCGCGCCTGGCAATGGGGCAAGCTGCACCAGTATCGCTGGCCAGCACCGACCTACCATGGCCTGGGTGATGCCATCAGCCGCAACCCCATGGCCGCAGGCGGCGATTTCAGCACCCTGGCGCTGACGCCTTATGCCTGGGGCGGCAGCTTCGATACCTACCTGCCGGCATCGGCGCGCATGATCGTCGATTTCGGGCAGGCCGAACCGCTGCAGGTGCTGACGAGCAATGGCCAGTCCGGGAACCCGGCGAGCCGGCATTACAGCGATGGCCTGGACGCCTGGTTCCAGGGCCGTTTCATGAACCTGCCGCTGCAACAGCAGAACTTCTCCCGCGCCTATGGCTCGCAGCGACTCACCCTGGTCCCTGGCCGCTGATCGCAAGCCCCCTTTGAACCGCGACGTCCGCCGTTGGACGCTCGCGGTTCCTTCACCAAGAACTTCCGTGACCCTGTCGTGCTCTGAGGTTACAAGCCCTTAGCCAACCGGCACGCCTATGGATCTCGTCATCGCCCGCCCCGAAGGCCTCTATTGCCCGCCCGGTGATTTCTACATCGACCCGTGGCGCCCGGTGGACCGCGCAGTGATTACCCACGGCCACGGCGATCACGCCCGGCCCGGCAATCACCATTACCTGACCGCCGCCCCCGGTGCAGGCATCCTGCGCAGCCGATTGGGGCCGGACATCCAGCTGCAGACGCTTGCCTATGGCGAACGCCTCGAACACCGGGGCGTGACCTTGAGTTTTCACCCCGCTGGCCACGTGCTCGGCTCGGGCCAGGTGCGCCTGGAATACCGAGGCGAGGTCTGGGTCGCCTCGGGAGATTACAAGATCGAGCCGGACGGCACCTGCGCTGCGTTCGAGCCGGTGCGCTGCCATACCTTCATCAGTGAGTCGACTTTCGGCCTGCCAATCTACCGCTGGCAACCTCAGGCCGAGGTGATGGCGCAGATCGATGCCTGGTGGCGGGCCAACCGTGAACAGGGCAAAACCAGCGTGCTGTTCTGCTATGCCTTCGGAAAGGCCCAGCGGATCCTCCACGGCTTGGACCCGCACGCCGGCCCAATTCTGGTCCATGGCGCGATGGAACCTCTGAACCGCGTCTATCGGGAAGCGGGCGTGCACCTGGCCCCGACGCACTATGCAGGCGACATCCCCCGCAACGATCCGATGCTGCGCCAGGCCCTGGTGCTGGCTCCGCCTTCGGCGGCCGGTAGCAGTTGGATGAAGCGCTTCGGCGATTACAGTGACGCCTTGGCCAGCGGTTGGATGCGCCTGCGCGGCACCCGACGACGCCGCGGCGTGGACCGCGGGTTCGTGCTCTCCGATCATGCCGATTGGCCGGGGCTGCTATGGGCGATCGAGCAGACGGGCGCCGAGCGGGTGATGGTCACTCACGGCTCGGTCGATGTGTTGGTGCGCTACCTCAACGAACAGGGCCTCGATGCCCGCGCCTTCGCTACCGAATACGGCGACGAGGACGAGACCGACACCGAGGCTGGCACATGAAGACCTTCGCCGAGCTCTATCTGCGCCTGGACGCGACCACATCCAGCAATGCCAAGCTCGAGGCCCTGCGCGACTACTTCGCAGACGCACCTGCCGAGGATGCAGCCTGGGCCGTGTACTTCCTGGCCGGCGGCCGTCCGCGGCAAATGGTCCCTACCCGTCTGCTGCGCGAGCTCACCCTTGAACTTTCGCACTTGCCCGACTGGCTGTTCGAAGAAAGCTACCAGGCTGTGGGCGATCTGGCAGAGACTATTTCCCTGGTGCTCCCGGACAACCCGCATGGCAATGACGAGGGACTGGCCTTTTGGGTCGAGGAGCACCTGCTGCCCCTGCGCGGCCTACCGCCGGAAACCATCCGTCAACGCCTGCCAGGCTTGTGGTCGCAGCTGGATCGACCCGGTTTGATGCTATGCCTGAAACTTATCACCGGCAGCTTCCGCGTCGGGGTGTCCAAACTGCTGGTGACCCGCGCCCTGGCCCAGCTCGCCGGTCTGGATGCCAAACGCGTGGCGCAGCGCCTGGTGGGCTATACCGATCTCAGCCACCGCCCGACGGCGCAAGACTACCTGCAGCTGATCGCCGCCGAATCTGCCGACGAACATCGCCAACGCGGCGGCCAGCCCTACCCGTTCTTCCTCGCCCACGCGCTGCAGGCTTCCGTCGAGCAGTTCGAGACATTGCTCGGCCCGGTGTCTGCCTGGCAGGCGGAGTGGAAGTGGGATGGCATTCGCGCACAGGTCGTCAAGCGCGATGGCCAGCTGTGGATATGGTCGCGGGGAGAGGAACTGGTCACCGAGCGCTTTCCGGAACTGCACAGCCTGGCCACCACTTTGCCTGACGGTGTAGTGCTCGATGGTGAAATCCTGGTCTGGAAACCGGGCAGCCAAGCCGGCGATGTCGCCGTGCAACCTTTCGCCCTGCTGCAACAGCGCTTGGGCCGCAAGACGCTGGGCAAGAAGTTGCTCACCGAGGCGCCGGTGGTGCTGCAAGCCTATGACCTGCTCGAATGGCAGGGTGAAGATTGGCGCAACCGGCCTCAACATGAACGTCGGGCCCAACTGCAACACCTGACGCAGCAGTACCCACTGGCCCCGATGCTGCTGTCACCGTTGCTACAGGGCAGCGACTGGCATGACCTCGCCCGCCAACGCGAGCAGTCACGCAGTCTGGGCGTCGAAGGTCTGATGCTCAAGCAGCGCGATGCCCTCTATGGCGTGGGCCGCACCAAAGACATGGGCCTGTGGTGGAAGTGGAAGATCGATCCTTTCAGCGTCGATGCCGTGTTGATCTACGCGCAGCGCGGTCATGGCCGTCGTGCCAGCCTGTACAGCGATTACACCTTTGCCGTCTGGGACGGGCCACCGGGGACTCCCGGACGCACCCTGGTGCCTTTCGCCAAGGCGTATTCCGGGCTGAGCGATGCAGAAATGCGGCAAGTCGATGCCATTATCCGCAAGACCACGGTGGAAACCTTCGGCCCGGTGCGCAGTGTGACCCCGACACTGGTGTTCGAGCTGGGCTTCGAGGGTATTGCCTTGTCCAAACGCCACAAGAGCGGCATCGCGGTGCGCTTTCCGCGCATGCTGCGCTGGCGCCATGACAAACCTGTGCAAGAAGCCGACGACCTGGCCACCTTGCAGGCCTTGCTTGCCTGAGTGCGGGCAAACCCGCGCAAGGAGGCTGCGCAATGGCAGAAGTTATGCTTCTATCTTTCTGCCGACTGTCATCGCAGACCGTATTCGCCACTTCAGCCAGGACCACCATGCATCATTCGACCCACGACCTGCTGTCCCCTGTCCCGGGCATTGCCCGCCAGCTTCATAGCTTCCACTTCGGCCCTCGCGGCGGTGGCAAGGTGTACATCCAGGCGTCACTGCATGCCGACGAGCTACCCGGCATGCTGGTGGCCTGGCACCTGAAGCGCCGTTTGCTGGAGCTGGAACAGGACGGGCGGCTGCAACGCGAGATCATCCTCGTTCCGGTGGCCAACCCCGTGGGCCTGGAACAGGTGCTCCTGGACGCGCCCTTGGGGCGCTTCGAGCTGCAAAGTGGCGAAAACTTCAACCGCAACTTCGTTGATTTGTCCGACAGTATCGGCGATCAGATCGAGGGCCATCTGACCCATGATCCTTCGCACAACCTGGCCCTGATCCGCGAGTACCTGCGCCGGGGCCTGGATGCGCATCCCGCGCGCACCCCACTGCAATCCCAGCGCCTGACCCTGCAACGCCTGGCGTGCGATGCCGATATGGTTTTGGACCTGCATTGCGACTTCGAGGCCGTGGAGCATCTGTACACCACACCGGAGGCCTGGGATCAGGTAGAGCCGCTGGCCCGCTATCTGGGCGTGCAGGCCAGCCTGCTGGCCACGGACTCCGGCGGCCAGTCTTTCGATGAATGCTTCAGCCTGGTGTGGTGGCAGTTACAGCAACGTTTTGGCAAGCAGTTCCCCATCCCTCTGGGCAGTTTCTCTGTGACTGTCGAGCTACGCGGGCAGGCAGATGTCAGCCACGACCTGGCCACTCAGGATTGCCAAGGGATACTCAATTTCCTGACCCATGCTGGGGTGATTTCGGGAGAAGCGCCCGGCCTGCCGCCATTGGCCTACCCGGCAACGCCGCTGGCCGCCGTGGAGCCTGTGGTGGCGCCGTTGGGCGGGCTGTTGGTCTTCCACGCGACACCCGGCCAATACCTGGAGGCGGGCGAGCTGATCGCGGAGGTCATCGATCCGCTGAACGACCGGGTGACCGCGGTGCGCAATACCCAGCCTGGCCTCCTTTATGCACGCAGCGTCAGGCGCATGGCCACAGCGGGCATGGTCGTCGCCCACGTGGCGGGCGAGCAGGTCTGTCGCAGCGGTTACCTGCTGGCCAACTGAGCCCGTCGTGCTGGCTGGCCCTCAGGCCACCGGCGAAGGAGGTGGTTCGTCAGGCAAGGTCGGCTCTCCCGGCTCCATGGGTGGCGACTCGCCAGGATCCGGGGGCTGAGGTGTGTCGGGGTCGGGCTGATGGGGTACGCCACCGGCTTGTACGGGCGTTGAAGGGTGCGCCAGCAATGACCAAGCCAGCAGCCCTATCTGGTTGGGCTGCAGGACGGCGAGCTTCGCACTGATTGCGGGGTGAAGTTTCATTGGCGGCTCCCGGCGATGCCCGATGCGCGTCATGCGCACCGGATCGTTCTAGCCATTGGAGTGCCTGGCGGGCGAGGAATTCCCCGCGCTCGTCGCCTCAGGTGCGTGGCAGGGTGACGCCGCGCTGCCCTTGGTATTTACCACCGCGATCCTTGTAGGACACTTCGCACTCCTCATCGGATTCGAGGAAGAGCATCTGCGCCACGCCTTCATTGGCATAGATCTTCGCCGGCAAGGTGGTGGTATTGGAGAACTCCAGGGTCACGTGACCCTCCCACTCCGGTTCCAGCGGCGTGACGTTGACGATGATGCCGCAACGCGCGTAGGTGCTCTTGCCCAGGCAGATGGTCAGCACATTGCGCGGAATGCGGAAGTACTCGACGGTGCGGGCCAGGGCGAAGGAGTTCGGAGGAATGATGCACACGTCGCTCTTGACGTCGACGAAGCTGCCGGCGTCGAAGTTTTTCGGGTCGACAGTGGCCGAATTGATGTTGGTGAAGACCTTGAATTCATCGGCGCAGCGCACGTCGTAGCCGTAGCTGGACACGCCGAAGGAAATGACTCGGCTGTCCTCGCCGCCGCGCACCTGGCGCTCGACGAACGGTTCGATCATGCCGTGTTCCTGCGCCATGCGGCGAATCCACTTGTCCGATTTGATGCTCATGGCGGGAGTGTCCTGAAAGTGCTAGGTGAAAAACGAGACGCGCATCTTACCGGTCCCGGCGGCTACGGCAAAGTTCCATCCCGCAATCCCGCGCCGGACGGGAGCTGCAGCCGCCGCCGATCCGATTTTCGACAAAGCCGTCATTGACCATTGGCAGGTCGGGGAAAGTGGGTTAAGGTGGCGCCACTGTGCTGCACGTGACACCGAGAATCTCTGTTTGATGCACGATTCCTATCGGCCCATCGCTGAATTTTCCGCTCTCTTTGCACTCAGTCCCGGCCAGGGTGTTCCTGTGCCGAAATCTACTTTGTCCAAGGAGACATACCATGTCCAACCGCCAATCCGGTACCGTCAAGTGGTTCAACGATGAGAAGGGCTACGGCTTCATCACCCCTCAGTCGGGTGACGATCTGTTCGTACACTTCAAGGCCATCCAGGCTGACGGCTTCAAAACCCTGAAAGAAGGCCAGGCTGTTACTTTCGTCGCTACCCGCGGCCAGAAAGGTATGCAGGCTGAAGAAGTTCGCATCGAAGGTTAATCCTTCTTTCGCGCTTCAAAAAAACCCGCCATATGGCGGGTTTTTTTATGCCTGACGCAGAAATTTGCAGGCTTCTTCGCGGATTGAACCCGCTACCACAGCGGCGGGAGCGGGTTTACCCGTGAAGCAAACCTGTCGGTCCTGCGGGTCAGTCCTCGCTGATGGTGATGTTCGGCATCGCAGGCGCCGCAGCTTCCTGCAGCACGATCCGCGCCCCTACCTGGCGAGCCAGTTCCTGGTAGACCATGGCGATCTGGCTTTCCGGCTCGGCAATGGCGGTCGGCTTGCCGTTGTCGGCCTGCTCGCGGATCAACATCGACAGGGGCAGCGAGGCCAGCAGGTCGACGCCATACTGAGCGGCGAGCTTCTCCCCGCCCCCCTCGCCGAACAAATGCTCGGCATGACCACAATTCGAGCAGATGTGCACGGCCATGTTTTCCACCACACCCAGCACCGGAATGTTCACCTTGCGGAACATCTCCACGCCTTTCTTCGCATCCAGCAGCGCCAGATCCTGCGGGGTGGTAACGATCACGGAACCTGCCACCGGCACTTTCTGCGCCAGAGTCAACTGGATGTCGCCGGTGCCAGGCGGCATGTCGATCACCAGATAGTCCAGGTTATCCCAGGCAGTCTGGGTCACCAGTTGCAGCAGCGCGCCGGAGACCATCGGGCCGCGCCAGACCATCGGGGTATTGTCATCAGTGAGGAAGGCCATCGACATGACTTCCACGCCGTGCGCCTTGATCGGCACGAACCACTTCTGCTCGCGGATCTGAGGGCGGGTGCCCTCCGCGATACCGAACATGACACCTTGGCTCGGGCCATAGATATCGGCGTCCAGGATGCCGACCCGGGCGCCTTCGCGGGCCAGGGCCAGGGCCAAGTTGGCAGCGGTGGTGGACTTGCCCACCCCGCCCTTGCCCGAGGCCACGGCGATGATGTTTTTGACGTTGGCCATGGCCGGGACCTGAGCCTGGGCCTTGTGCGCCACGACCACGCACTCGACGGACACTTGTGCGGCCGTGACGCCGTCCAGGTTCTCGATGGCCGTGCCCAGCACCTGCGCCCAGCCATTCTTGAACAGCCCGGCCGCATAGCCCAACTGCAACTGCACATTGACCTGGCCGCCCTGGATATCGATAGCGCGCACGCAACCGGCGCTGACCGGATCCTGGTTCAGATAGGGGTCGGTGTACTGGCGAAGCACGCCTTCGACGGCGGCACGTGTGACGGCACTCATGGAGGCTCCCATTGGCAGGCTTTAGATCGAACAGGTGCCTATGCTAACCCGTCAATCGTCAGCAGATGCGTCCTTGGGGTGAAATATATTCGTCAGCCCTTTATAGTTGCCGATCATCTTTATTTTTCCATCCTGTCGCCAGATTAAGTAGCCGAGCCACCATGTCCGAGCCACGCCAGATTCTCGTCACCAGCGCCCTGCCCTATGCCAACGGTTCAATCCACCTTGGCCATATGCTCGAGTACATCCAGACGGACATGTGGGTGCGCTTCCAGAAGCTGCGCGGCAACCAGTGCATCTATGTCTGCGCCGACGACGCCCACGGCTCGGCCATCATGCTGCGCGCCGAAAAGGAAGGCATCACACCCGAACAACTGATCGCCAATGTCCAGGCCGAGCACAGCAGCGACTTCGCCGACTTCCTGGTCGACTTCGACAACTTCCATTCGACCCACTGCGAAGAAAACCGCGAGCTGTCGAGCCTGATCTACACCCGCCTGCGCGACGCCGGCCACATCGCCACCCGTTCGGTCACCCAGTATTACGACCCCGAGAAGGGCATGTTCCTGGCCGACCGCTTCATCAAGGGCACCTGCCCCAAGTGCGCGGCCGAAGACCAGTACGGCGACAACTGCGAAAAATGCGGCGCCACCTACGCACCCACCGAGTTGAAGAACCCAAAATCGGCAATCTCCGGCGCCACGCCGGAGCTGCGCGACTCCCAGCACTTCTTCTTCAAGCTCCCGGATTTCCAGGCCATGCTGCAGCAGTGGACCCGCAGCGGCACCCTGCAGGAAGCGGTCTCGAACAAACTCGCCGAGTGGTTGGATTCGGGCCTTCAGGAGTGGGACATCTCCCGTGATGCGCCGTACTTCGGCTTCGAGATTCCAGGCGAACCCGGCAAGTACTTCTACGTCTGGCTGGATGCGCCGATCGGCTACATGGCCAGTTTCAAGAACCTCTGCGCGCGTCGTCCGGAACTGGACTTCGACGCGTTCTGGAAAGAAGACTCCAAGGCCGAGCTGTACCACTTCATCGGCAAGGACATCGTCAACTTCCACGCCCTGTTCTGGCCGGCCATGCTCGAAGGCGCGGGCTTCCGCAAGCCGACCGGCATCAACGTGCACGGTTACCTGACCGTCAACGGCGCGAAGATGTCCAAGTCGCGCGGCACCTTCATCAAGGCGCGTACCTACCTGGACCACCTGGCCCCCGAGTACCTGCGCTACTACTACGCCTCCAAGCTGGGCCGTGGCGTCGACGACCTGGACTTGAACCTCGACGACTTCGTGCAGAAGGTCAACTCCGACCTGGTCGGCAAAGTGGTCAACATCGCCAGCCGCTGCGCAGGCTTCGTGCACAAGGGCAACGAGGGCGTCCTGGTCGCCGGCGATGCCGCACCCGAACTGAGCGAGGCCTTCCTCGCGGCTGCGCCGTCGATCGCCGAAGCTTACGAGAACCGTGATTTCTCCCGCGCCATGCGTGAAATCATGGCACTGGCCGACCGCGCCAACGCTTGGATTGCCGACAAGGCCCCCTGGTCCCTGGCCAAGCAGGAAGGCAAGCAGGACGAGGTCCAGGCCATCTGCGCCCAGGGGATCAACCTGTTCCGCCAACTGGTGATCTTCCTCAAGCCTGTGCTGCCGCTGCTGGCTGCCGATGCCGAGGCCTTCCTCAACGTCGCGCCGCTGACCTGGAATGACCACCTGTCGCGCCTGGAAAACCACAAGCTCAACCCATTCAAGGCACTGATGAATCGCATCGAGCCTGCTAAGGTCGAAGCCATGGTCGCCGCCAGCAAGGAAGACCTGGCTGCCACCCAATCCCCGGTCCCGGCAGGCAACGGTGAGCTGACCAAAGACCCGCTGTCGCCAGAAATCGAGTTCGACACTTTTGCCGCGGTCGATCTGCGCGTGGCGCTGATCGTCAAAGCTGAGGCCGTTGAAGGGGCCGACAAGCTCCTGCGCCTGACCCTGGACATTGGCGACGAGCGTCGCAACGTGTTCTCCGGTATCAAATCGGCCTATCCTGACCCAGCCAAGCTCGAAGGCCGTCTGACCATGATGATCGCCAACCTCAAGCCACGGAAAATGCGCTTTGGCGTGTCCGAAGGCATGGTCATGGCGGCCGGCCCGGGTGGCGAAGAGATCTACCTGCTCAGCCCTGACAGCGGCGCCAAGCCTGGCCAGCGCATCAAGTAAGCGTCCGCGTTTCTGCCCCGGCCCAGTGCCGGGGCATTTCCATCCCCGGCCGCCTACCGGATAATGACGGCAGCCCCGGCCATCGGCATCCCCATGAACGACTACGTCTTGGTTCTGGTCAGCGCTGCGTTGATCAATCACCTGATCTTGCATAGGACGCCGGTCTCTCGCCTGCGGATTCACTTGCTCGGCGCATCCATAGCCTTACTCATGCTTTTGGGCCTGCCGCTTGGAAAGCTTTTGCATGATCAAGTGTTGAATGCGTTGGGCCTGCAGGACCTGCAATTGTTCCTGTTCCTACCGCTGTCGCTGTTACTGGGCTGGGGCATCGCCAATGCGCTCCAGCGGATACAGCCGACCTGGCCATTGCAGAACCTGCTGCCCTGGCTGCTCTGCAACGCCCTGGTGCTAGGCTTGCTGCTACAGGTCATCCATGCGAATGATCGATGGTTGGCGGTGTGGGGATGGGGCGTATTCGGTGGATTGGGCTTCTGGCTTGCCCTGGCATTGTTCGATGACCTGCGCCAGCGCAGCGATCATTCAGACCTCCCCAGTGCTTTGCGTGGCCTTCCCATCGACCTGATCGGAGCCGGAGTGATGACCATGGCATTTTCCGGTTTCAACGGATTATTTACACAATGAGTCTGATTCAACGCATCGATGCCCTGCTGCCGCAAACCCAATGCGGCAAGTGCGGCCATGCCGGTTGCCGGCCCTATGCCGAAGGGCTGGCCGCGGGCGAAGCGATCAACAAATGCCCACCCGGCGGCGACGAAACCATCGCCGCCCTTGCCAACCTGCTCAAGGTGCCGGTCATTGCACTGGACACCGGGCGTGGTAACGCACCGCCCCAAGTCGCCTTTATTCGCGAGGCCGAATGTATCGGTTGCACCAAATGCATCCAGGCGTGCCCAGTGGATGCCATCGTCGGCGCTGCCAAGCTGATGCACACGGTCATCGCCAGCGAGTGCACCGGCTGTGACCTCTGCCTGGCGCCTTGCCCGGTCGATTGTATCGACCTGCTGCCCCTGCCCGACAAGATCGTACCTATCGTCGGCGGCCTGGCTCACACTGCCGAACAACTCGATGCCCGCGCCAAACGTCGTGACCACGCCCGTCATCGCCACGAACAACGCAATGCCCGACTGCAGCGCGAGGAAGCACGTCGCCAGGCCGAACGTATGGCACGCAGCCAGCGTGCTGCGAGCAATCCGACCGCCAGTGGCGACGCATCCGACCCGATCAAAGCCGCTATCGAACGGGTCAAGGCACAAAAGGCCGCCCACAACGATGCCGCCCTCAAGCAAGCCAAGATCGCAGCGGCCATGAGCCGCGCGCAACTGAACAAAGCCCGCAGCGCATTCGGCGCCGCACCGAACGAGGCGCAGCACGCCCAGTTAAACCTACTGGAAAAAGCCGCCAAAGAAGCCCAACAGCACTTCGACGCCCTTCAGGCCGGGGCGGATCATGCCCGCGCCTGATCCGCGCTTGCGCAGCGCCATGGGCCAAGTGCTGCTGGCCTGTGTGCCAGGCTTGCTAGGGCTGCTTTGGCTGCACGGCTGGGGCGTACTGTTCAACTTGCTGTTTTGCGCAAGCACTGCGCTGGCCTGCGAAGCGTTACTCCTGGCCCTGCGCAGCCAACCTGCGCAACCGGCGTTGGCCGATGCAAGCGCATTGGTAACCGCCGTACTGCTGGCCGCCTCACTCCCCCCCCATGCGCCTTGGTGGTTGCCGGTCATCGCCACAAGCGTCGCCATCGGCGTTGGCAAGCACGCTTTTGGCGGGGTCGGCCGCAACCCCTTCAACCCCGCGATGGTCGGTTATGCCTTCGTGCTCCTGAGCTTCCCCCTACAGATGAACCAATGGCCGGGCCACTCGCCCGGGCTCATGGAAAGCCTGCACAGCCTTTGGGCCAGCACCGGAAATATCGACGCCTGGGCTACCCCGACAGTGCTCGATGGCCTGCGCCACAATCGCAGCCTGACCATCGATGAACTGTTCGCCCAGCACCCTGGATTCGGCGCGATTGGAGGTCGAAGCAGCGAATGGGTGAATGTCGGTTTTTTGGTGGGCGGGCTGTTTCTGCTTCAGCGCAAGGTCATCAGTTGGCACACGCCGGCAGGCTTGCTCGGCGGATTGTTCCTGTTCAGCCTGCTGTGCTGGAACGGATCAGGTTCCGACTCCAATGGCTCGCCGCTGCTGCACTGGTTTTCCGGCTCGACCATGCTGGCCGCATTCTTCATCGCCACTGAGCCTGTGTCAGGCCCCAAGAGTCCTCCGGCGCGGCTACTGTTCGGTTTCGGCACTGGGCTGCTCATCTACTTGATCCGAACCTGGGGTAGCTACCCCGACGGTACCGCGTTCGCCATCTTGCTGATGAACCTTGCCGTGCCGGCTCTGGAACGATACGCCGCACGTCTCACGCAGGCCGCCCCATGAACCGTATAGCGCGTGGTGTCCTGTTGTTTGTCGTGGTCGGCGCCTTGTCACTGGGCATGACATTGATCTGGAGGCATTGGACGCTCTCGGCCATCAAGCAAGCCGAGCAACAGCTGCAAAGCCGTCAATGGCTTTCGGTGCTTCCTGACAGCAGCTATGACAACCAGCCCCTGCAAGCGCCCCTCGCCCTGCGCGATACCCGTCTGCCCCATAGCGAGTTACTCGCCGGCTACCGTGCCACATTGGGCGCAAGCCCAAGCGCCATCTTGCTGCGCAGTCAGGTCCAGGGTTATGCCGGCCCGATAATCTTGGCAATCGCGATCGCTCCCGATGGGCGTCTGCTGGGCATCCGAGTACTGGAACAACAGGAAAGCCCTGGACTGGGGGCGCGGCTGATCGACCCTGCGGTGCACTGGTTGGAGCAATTTTCAGGCCACGCCCAGACCAGCCGATGGGCATTGAAACGTGATCAAGGGGACTTCGACCAGCTGGCAGGCGCTACCGTCACCTCACGCGCGGTAATCGACGCCCTGCAGGACGCATTGCGCTATTTCGACACCCATCGAACCGCATTGCTGGAGGAAAGTGCACATGAATAGGTTCGGATTGCTGGGGGTGAGCGTGGTGTCGTTGGTCGGTGCGACCTCGACCCTGGCGCAAGGGATAATGATCGGCCTTTGCGCGGCCGGGATGATCATCACTCATCAGGTCTTGATGATCCCTCTGCGCAAAACTCTGGCTGGCCTCCCCCGTTTGCTGGCCAGCCTGCTGCTGCTCGCCGGTTTGGCCAGTTGCCTGCAATTAAGTTTGAACGCTTGGGCGCTACCCCTGGCCCTGGCGCTCGGCCATTACCCGGTCTTGCTGAGCGTGCAGAGCCTCGCGGTGGATTACCTGCTCCCCACCACGGGGCGGTGGCGCTATCTCGCGGTTCACATGAGCGCTCTGTCAATGCTATGCGTACTGCTTGGCGCCTGTCGTCAATGGCTGGCAACAGGGCCAGGTCTTCATTTGGCGGGCCTTGTGCCTGGGGGGTTGATGCTGCTTGGCCTGCTGCTGGCCCTGTACAATCGCCTGCATCCGGGGGCTGCCCCCTCACGTTGTCAAGGAAGCCGTTGAGCCCATGAATGCTGCCAAACGCCTGGAGATCTTTCGCAGGCTGCACGAAGACAATCCCGATCCGAAAACCGAACTGGCCTACACTACGCCCTTCGAATTGCTGATCGCCGTAATCCTGTCCGCCCAGGCAACGGACGTCAGCGTCAACAAGGCCACCGCTCGCCTGTATCCGGTGGCCAATACCCCCGAGGCGATCTACGCACTGGGTGTCGAAGGGCTTAGCGAATACATCAAGACCATCGGCCTCTACAACAGCAAAGCCAAGAATGTCATCGAAACCTGTCGCTTGCTGATTGAGCACCACGGCAGCGAAGTGCCACAAACTCGTGAAGCTTTGGAAGCACTGCCGGGTGTGGGTCGCAAAACCGCGAACGTAGTGCTCAATACCGCTTTCCGTCAGCCCGCCATGGCGGTTGATACGCATATTTTCCGGGTCAGCAACCGCACCGGCATCGCCCCTGGCAAGACGGTGCTGGAGGTAGAAAAGAAACTCATGAAGTTCGTGCCCCGAGACTACCTGCTCGACGCTCATCACTGGTTGATCCTTCATGGTCGCTATGTATGCCAGGCGCGCAAGCCTCGCTGTGGCAGCTGTCGAATCGAAGACTTGTGCGAGTACAAACACAAGACTTCTGACGATTGATGCAATAGAAAGAAAGGGTTCTACACGATTGAAAAAATCTTTTTTACCGGAATCGGGTTTCTCGCTATAAGGACGGCCAACGGCCCCTTGGCTTGGAGTGACTCATGAGTACCGATAAAGACGAGCTGTCAATCGACGATGAATTTTCCACCTCGGAAGACGACGCAGAGCCTCAGGTGGAACCTGCAAAGACCAATTTGAGCAAGCGCCGCACCATCGACAACCTTCTCGAGGAGCGGCGTTTGCAAAAGCAACTCGCCGATTTTGATTACGACCTATGACGGGTCGGATATCCTAGATAGCCTCCCTTGCCGAGGCTTCGTGTTTCAGGGACGGGATAAGCCATGGCGCTGGGCGAGCTCGATGAGGTCGACCAGCGAATGGGCATTGAGCTTGAGTAATAGACGCGTCTTGTAAGTGCTCACCGTCTTGTTGCTGAGGAACATGCTGTCGGCGATTTCTTTGTTGCTCTTGCCGCTGGCCAGCTCCTTCAACACCATCACCTCTCTGCCGGAGAGGCGCTGGACCATTTCCTCCTCGCTGCCGCCCTTCACGCATCCACGAGCTTTGTGCAGCGCCTGATTGGGGAAATAGCTGTATCCAGACAACACGGCCTTGATCGCACTGAGCAACTCCGTCAGGTCTTGCTGCTTGCACACATACCCGGCAGCACCGGCCTGCATGCAACGCATCGAAAAATGTCCCGCCGCCTGCGAGGTCAGTACTAACACTTTGCTGCCTGGACTGATGCATGCCATACGGCCGATGACTTCCAGCCCATCCAGCTTCGGAATACCTATATCGAGTATCACGATGTCCGGAAGGTGCTCCCGGATCAATTGCAAGGCATCCACACCATTGTCGGTTTCCGCCACCACGTCGTACCCGTGCCGTTCCATCAGCATGCGTACGGCCAGACGAATTACCGGATGATCATCCACGATAAGCACTTTATTCATGCGGCATCCATTGGTTCACTATTACAACTCCAAAGCATTACGATAACCGAGCTGACTGCCTTATGGCGCAGCGAATTGCCGCTCATCACCAAGCAGAGAGAGCCCCTACATAAATTAAAGAATTTTCCTACAAGCCTAGTTACTTAAAACTTTTGCACCCAGGCGCCGCCTATAAAACTAACAATAAGCAATATAAAACCCCACTTCCATAACGCTTCTAACTTGAAGGAATTCTCGATTCAGGCGGGGTAACTTTAGAAAAATGCAGATGACATGAAAGCGTCATGTCGCTTCCACGGGAAACAGCTCTATCTTTTCATCAGGCTCAAAACAGGCGAGAGATAGGCAAACATTCGTGGGCAAGCACCATGCAAACAGACTCCATCAGCCCCTTGGCTATCATCGCCATCTTTGCAGGCATCATCGAAGCTTCTGCGCTGGCGACGTTGCCTTTTCTCAGTGAGAACAGTCAGGAAATCTACACGTGGTTCCTGGTAGGCTTTCCCTTCTTCCTGACTATGCTGTTTTTCCTGACCTTGAACTTCAACAATCAATCTTTGTATCAACCTCCCCTACCGGAGACGGCAGAAAAGACCGACCCTCAGAGTTCCCTTTCATCCCCTCCTGAACACGTCTCGCCAGAACAGCCCCTGAGCATCACCCTTTCCGGCCCAGACACGCGCAAGATCGTCGAACCCCACATTCTGCGTGCTCTCAACCAACCTCATACGCTCCCTCGCAGTTGGGTTCTCGAAAACCTCGAGACCGGTGTTCGCATCCATCTCTCGATCAATGTCGAGGGCACAAACGAAAAACGTGAGCAGCCCTGAAATCCAGGCAAAAAAAACCCCGGCACACGGCCGGGGTTTTCGAGGCGCTCGCAAAGATCAGAGCAGCGAACGGCCCTTGTTGGCTGCAATGCGCATACGCAGGGCGTTGAGCTTGATGAAGCCCGCGGCATCGGCCTGGTTGTAGGCACCGCCATCTTCCTCGAAGGTCGCGATGTTGGCATCGAACAACGAATCGTCCGACTTGCGCCCTACGACAATCACGTTGCCCTTGTACAGTTTCAGGCGAACGACACCGTTAACGTTGACCTGGGAAGCGTCGATCATCTGCTGCAGCATCAGACGCTCCGGGCTCCACCAATAGCCGGTGTAGATCAGGCTGGCATACTTCGGCATCAGCTCATCTTTCAGGTGAGCGACTTCGCGGTCCAGGGTGATCGACTCGATGGCACGGTGAGCCTTGAGCATGATGGTGCCGCCAGGGGTTTCGTAGCAACCGCGGGACTTCATGCCCACGTAGCGGTTCTCGACGATGTCCAGGCGACCGATGCCGTTGGCACCGCCGATACGGTTAAGCTCGGCCAGTACGGTGGCGGGGGTCATTTCGACGCCGTCGATGGCGACGATGTCACCATTGCGGTAGGTCAGCTCGATGTAGGTAGGCTGATCCGGGGCGTTTTCCGGAGACACGCTCCAGCGCCACATGTCTTCCTCGTGCTCGGTCCAGGTATCTTCCAGGACACCGCCTTCGTAGGAGATGTGCAGCAGGTTGGCGTCCATCGAGTACGGCGATTTCTTCTTGCCGTGGCGCTCGATCGGAATGCCGTGCTTTTCGGCGTAGTCCATCAGCTTCTCGCGGGACAGCAGATCCCACTCACGCCAGGGTGCAATGACCTTTACGCCTGGTTTGAGCGCATAGGCGCCCAGCTCGAAGCGCACTTGGTCGTTACCCTTGCCGGTGGCACCGTGGGAAATGGCATCGGCGCCGGTTTCGTTGGCGATTTCGATCAGACGCTTGGCGATCAGCGGACGGGCGATGGACGTACCCAGCAGGTACTCGCCTTCGTAGACGGTGTTGGCGCGGAACATCGGGAAAACGAAATCACGCACGAATTCTTCGCGCAGGTCATCGATGTAGATTTCTTTCACGCCCATCGCCTGAGCCTTGGCGCGGGCCGGTTCGACCTCTTCGCCCTGCCCCAGGTCAGCGGTGAAAGTCACCACTTCGCAGTTGTAGGTATCCTGCAGCCACTTGAGAATCACCGAAGTATCAAGGCCGCCGGAATACGCCAGTACGACCTTTTTTACGTCCGCCATGCCATCACTCCACGGGGTTGTACGGAAAGCGGTTGATTCTACCGGCCCCATTGAAATATTTACAATGGGGCGACAGCTTGTGACGACAAAGCGACAGGAACAGTCAAGACCGCGACCAGCGGTCGCATTCAGACAGCTTTACCCGTGCGTGGGCCAGCCACGGCAGCAGCCGGGGTCGCTGGGGCGGTGGCGGGAGGCGTCGCTGGCGGTTGGCCAGCGGGCTTGTCGGTGGGGGCTTCCACGGGTTTTTCCACCGGCGCGACGCGATCCAGCTGGATGCTCACCCGGCGGTTGCGCGCCCGGTTGGCGGCACTGTTGTTGCGCGCGAGCGGGTATCGCTCGCCGTGGAAGCGCACGGTGATCTGCTCCTGGGGCACACCATGGGCCTTGAGGTAATCGGCGACCGCCAGGGCCCGGCGCCTCGACGTGTCGCGGTTGGTCAGCCGATTGCCGCTGTTGTCGGAATGGCCATCGAGCTCGATGTGATTCACCGAAGGGTCGGCCTTGAGGTAATCGAGGATCACATCCAGTCGCGCCCTGGCAGCACTGTCCAGCTCGATCCCACGGGGGAAGCTCACCTGCGTCTGGCGAATCTGGTCGAAGTTCATTGGCAGCAATTTGCTGGCGCACACCTGGTAGTCGCTGTAAGCCTTGGCGAAACTCACAGGCAGCACACGCACTTCCATGGGCCTGCCAGCTTCGCCCGTGTAGTTGCGCACCACCGTGCTGCGACCATCGAGCAGGCCATTGATCAGTCGGCTGGCCTGGCCCTGGGACGAGGTGAACAACACCCCCGTGCGGCCCATGCGCACTGAGCCGAGATTGATATCACCGCGACCTGGTTGCCAAGGCGCCGCTGCCGCCAGCAAAGTCGCACCGCCGGCTCCCAGTGCGTTGGTGTCCGAACGCAATTGGAAGATCGGCTGCTCACCGGCCCGACGCACGAACTCGCCACTACCGAAACCGTCGATCGGCTGGACAAGGCGGCACTCGAACTGATCCCCTTCGACGTTCCAGGTAACGTTCTCCACGCGAGTCTGGAAGGTCAATGCCCCGGCCGGCAGGCTGGCAAACAGGATGAACAGGGCTAGGTAACGCTGGCGCACGGGCGGCTCCATTGATTCTGACGGCTTACCTGCAAGCTATCGGACGCTGGCAGGAAAACTTGATAGCCGTGCTCGAACGAGGGTTTTCCGGTAGCATTGGCACACGAGTTCGACCCGCCTGGAATCCCCAATGTCCGATCGCCTGACCCTCCTGCGCCCCGACGACTGGCACATCCATCTGCGCGATGGTGCCGTCCTGCCCCACACCGTTGGCGACGTGGCGCGCACCTTCGCCCGCGCCATCATCATGCCCAATCTCGTCCCACCGGTCCGCACTGCCACCGAGGCCGGAGCGTATCGTGAGCGCATCCTGGCCGCACGTCCGGCCGGCAGCCGATTCGAGCCTTTGATGGTGCTGTACCTCACCGACCGAACCAGCGCCGAGGACATCCGCGCGGCCAAGGCCAGCGGATTCGTGTATGCCGCCAAAATGTACCCGGCCGGCGCCACGACCAACTCCGACTCGGGGGTGACCAGCCTGGACAACATCACACCAGCGCTCGAAGCCCTGGCCGAGACCGGCATGCCGCTGCTGGTGCACGGAGAGGTGACCCGCCCCGAGGTCGATGTGTTCGACCGTGAGAAGCGCTTCATCGACGAGCACCTGGTTCGCCTGGTCGAGCGTTTCCCGACCCTGAAAGTGGTGTTCGAGCACATCACCACCGCCGATGCCGCGCAGTTCGTCCTGCAGGCCCCGGCCAACGTCGGCGCGACCATCACTGCCCAGCATTTGCTGTACAACCGCAACCACATGCTGGTGGGCGGTATCCGTCCGCACTTCTACTGCCTGCCGATCCTCAAGCGCAACACCCACCAGGTGGCCTTGCTGGATGCGGCCACCAGCGGCAACAGCAAGTTCTTCCTGGGGACCGACTCGGCACCGCACGCCCGTCATGCCAAGGAAGCCGCCTGCGGTTGCGCCGGCTGCTACACCGCCTATGCCGCCATCGAGCTGTATGCCGAGGCGTTCGAGCAACGTAATGCGCTGGACAAGCTCGAAGGCTTCGCCAGCCTCCACGGCCCGGCCTTCTATGGCCTGCCAGCGAACACCGACACCATTACCCTGGTACGCGAGGAGTGGACTGCCCCGGACAGCCTGCCACTGGGCGACAATACCGTGATCCCCCTGCGCGCAGGCGAGAAGCTGCGCTGGCGTCTGCTGGAGGGTCAGGCGTGAGCGAAGCGTTCTACGAAGAAGACCAGGAAGGTCAAGGCAGCGGCGCTCGCCATCCGATGGCCGAGCGTTTCCGCGGTTACCTGCCCGTCGTGGTGGACGTTGAAACCGGCGGTTTCAATAGTGCGACCGATGCCTTGCTGGAAATCGCCGCAGTCACCATCGGCATGGACGAAAAGGGCTTCCTGTTCCCGGAGCACACCTACTTCTATCGGGTCGAGCCTTTCGAAGGGGCCAACATCGAGCCGGCAGCCCTGGAATTCACTGGCATCAAGCTGGACCATCCGCTGCGCATGGCGGTGAGCGAGGAAACGGCGCTCACCGACATCTTCCGCGGCGTGCGCAAGGCGTTGAAGGCCAATGGCTGCAAACGGGCTATCCTGGTCGGGCACAACAGCAGCTTCGACCTGAACTTCCTTAATGCCGCGGTGGCGCGCACCGACCTCAAGCGCAATCCGTTCCACCCATTCTCCAGCTTCGACACGGCCACTCTGGCGGGCCTGGCCTACGGCCAGACCGTACTCGCACGGGCCTGCCAGAGCGCCGACATCGACTTCGACGGCCGCGAGGCCCACTCGGCCCGCTACGATACGGAGAAGACCGCCGAGCTGTTCTGCGGCATCGTCAACCGCTGGAAGGAAATGGGCGGCTGGCGCGACTTCAACGATTGAGCTCAAATCCGACGCATAAAAAAACCGGCCACGAAGGCCGGTTTTTTTATGCGCTTGGCAATTACAGCTTGCCAGCGTTCTCGCTCAGGTAGGCAGCAACGCCCTCTGGCGAAGCGGTCATGCCTTTGTCGCCTTTCTTCCAGTTGGCCGGGCACACTTCGCCGTGCTCTTCGTGGAATTGCAGAGCATCGACCAGGCGCAGCAATTCGTCCATGTTACGGCCCAGAGGCAGGTCGTTGACGATCTGCGAACGGACAACGCCGTTCTTGTCGATCAGGAAGGCGCCACGGAAGGCCACGCCGCCTTCGGATTCGACGTCGTAAGCCTTGCAGATGTCGTGGGCGATGTCAGCTGCCAAGGTGTACTTGACCTGGCCGATGCCGCCTTTGTCGACTGGGGTGTTACGCCAGGCGTTGTGGGTGAAGTGCGAGTCGATCGACACGCCGATCACTTCCACGCCGCGCGCCTGGAAGTCAGGGATGCGGTGGTCCAGGGCGATCAGCTCGGACGGGCAGACAAAGGTGAAGTCCAGCGGGTAGAAGAATACCAGGCCGTACTTGCCTTTGATGGCCGAAGCCAGGTTGAAGCTGTCGACGATCTCGCCGTTGCCCAGCACAGCTGGAACGGTGAAGTCAGGGGCTTGTTTACCAACGAGTACGCTCATTCGTGATCTCCTGAGGGTGGTGAAATACCGATGCCTGGGTGGGCGGGCCGCCCGGCATCCAGCAAAGGTCGCCCATCATACACGGCTTCTGGTGACAGGCCGAATCCAACCACCGGTCGCTCTAGACGGACGCTTACCGAAAGTTCTTTGACACGCATTCTCATTACCATTAAGCTCCAACCCATCGAGCCTAACCAGCGATGGTCTCCCCTATGTATGTGTGTCTTTGTGTCGGCGTCACCGACGGACAGATCCGCGATGCGATCTATGAAGGATGCTGCAGCTACAAGGAAGTCCGAGCCGCCACCAACGTGGCCAGCCAGTGCGGCAAATGCGCCTGCCTTGCCAAGCAGGTCGTTCGCGAGACGTTGACTGAACTTCAGGCCACCCAGCACGCTGCCCTGCCCTACCCTGTTGAATTCAACGCGGCCTGAACACACCCAATCAAGAAGAACCGGACCCAGTGTCCGGTTTTTTTATGCCCAGAATTCAAGAAGTTAGCGTCCTAACGCGGTTCACAAACATTCTTATTTCTATTAATTTTCACTTACTATTCAATTACTTAGGTTTGACAGAGGCCGTTGGCGGGATCAGACTTCTTGTATTGACACACTTCAACAAGGGCAGGAACCCGACATGAAAGGCGACGTAAGCGTCATCCAGCATCTCAACAAGATCCTCGGAAACGAGCTGGTCGCAATCAACCAGTACTTCCTGCACGCACGTATGTATGAAGACTGGGGCCTGAACAAACTCGGCAAGCACGAGTACAAGGAGTCCATCGATGAGATGAAGCACGCTGATAAACTGATCAAGCGTATTCTCTTCCTCGAAGGCATCCCCAACGTTCAGGACCTGGGCAAGTTGCTGATCGGCGAACACACCAAGGAAATGCTCGAATGCGATCTGAAGATCGAGCAGAAGGGCTTGGCCGACCTTAAGGCTGCGATCGCCCACTGCGAGACCGCAGGCGACTTCGGCTCTCGCGACCTGCTCGAGGATATCCTCGAGTCCGAGGAAGAACACATCGATTGGCTGGAAACCCAATTGGGTCTGATCGAAAAAATTGGTATCGAGAACTACCTGCAATCGCAGATGGGCGAAGAATAAGTTTCGCCAGCAACGAAAAAGCCCCGCCATATGCGGGGCTTTTTCATACCTGTCAAACCTTGTCAGCCCCGCCGGATTGCTCTATCGCGGGGCTGGCGGCAAGATCAGGCTTCGGAGGCCTTGGCCTTGGCGGCGGCTTCCTTGATCAAGGTTTGCAGCTCACCCTTCTCGAACATTTCGAGCATGATGTCGCTGCCGCCGACCAGCTCACCACCGACCCACAGTTGCGGGAAGGTTGGCCAGTTGGCGTACTTGGGCAGGTTGGCGCGGATTTCCGGGTTCTGCAGGATGTCGACGTAGGCAAACTTCTCGCCACAACCCATCACGGCCTGCGCAGCGCGCGCCGAGAAGCCGCACTGCGGGGCATTCGGCGAGCCTTTCATGTAAAGCAGAATGGTGTTGTTGGCGATCTGCTCTTTGATTGTTTCGATGATATCCATGAAGCACCTCGGCTGAACTTTCCGACGCAATCGTCGGCACGGTGACGCATTGTAACGGAAAGCCGAGCAGCATGCTCGGCCTTGCCGGCACCACAGCGGCCTTCACATAGGTATCGACGCCGCGCAATGCTTTGAACATCCTCCGACCTGTGGCACGCGATTCGCGACAAGGGGTTTGCCAAACCGCCGGCAAGCCGTGTACAACCCCTGTAGAAAATAAAAAACAGCAGCCCTACAAAGGGTTATGACACCCGCAGTAATAGAGCAGCTGTTTCCCCTCTTGGTTTGAGGCGACATTTAATTATAGTATTGCGCCTTCCCCTATTCCGTCCGCCTCGTGCGGCTTACGCCGCAGGTCACTCCCGTTGTCAACAAAACCATACGGTCGACCTGCAAACCGTTGCAGATAAGGTAGTCAATCATGAGCGCTAGGCACTTTCTCTCCCTGCTGGATTTCACCACCGACGAATTGCTCGGTGTGATCCGCCGAGGCATCGAGCTGAAGGATCTGCGCAAACGAGGCGTGCTGTTCGAGCCACTGAAGAATCGCGTACTGGGGATGATCTTCGAAAAATCCTCGACCCGTACCCGTGTCTCCTTCGAGGCTGGCATGATCCAACTGGGCGGCCAGGCGATCTTCCTTTCGCCGCGTGACACCCAACTGGGTCGTGGCGAGCCGATCAGCGACAGCGCCATCGTCCTGTCGAGCATGCTTGACGTGGTGATGATCCGCACCCACGCCCACAGCACCCTGACCGAATTCGCCGCTTATTCGCGCGTCCCGGTGATCAACGCCCTGTCCGACGAGTCGCACCCGTGCCAGTTGCTGGCCGACATGCAGACCTTCCTCGAGCACCGCGGCTCGATCCAGGGCAAGACCGTGGCCTGGATCGGCGATGGCTTCAACATGTGCAACTCCTATATCGAAGCCGCCCACCAATTCGACTTCCAACTGCGCATCGCCTGCCCGGAAGGCTATGAGCCCGATCCGCGCTTCCTCCAACTGGGTGGCGATCGCGTGACCATCGTCCGCGACCCCAAAGAAGCCGTGCGCGGTGCACACCTTGTGACCACCGATGTCTGGACTTCCATGGGCCAGGAGGAGGAAACTGCACGGCGCCTGGCGCATTTCGCGCCCTACCAGGTCACCCGCGAACTGCTCGACCTGGCGGCACCCGACGCCCTGTTCATGCATTGCCTGCCCGCCCACCGTGGCGAGGAAATCAGCCAGGACCTGCTCGACGACCCACGTTCGGTCGCCTGGGACCAGGCTGAAAACCGCCTGCATGCGCAGAAGGCCCTTCTGGAATTCCTTGTAGAACCGGCTTACCACCACGCATGAGTCATCCGCTACTGCTTAACCTGCGCAACCTGGCCTGTGGCTATGGCGACCAGCGCATCGTCCAGAACCTAAATCTGCACCTCAATGCAGGCGACATCGGTTGCCTGCTGGGGTCTTCAGGCTGCGGCAAGACCACCACACTGCGCGCCATCGCCGGTTTCGAGCCGGTGCATGAGGGCGAGATCCAGCTGGCCGGCGAGGTCATCTCCCGCGCAGGCTTCACCCTGGCGCCGGAGAAACGCCGCATTGGCATGGTATTTCAGGACTATGCACTGTTCCCCCATTTGACCGTCGCGCAGAACATCGCCTTCGGTATCGGGAAGCATCCCCGTCAGGGCGAGGTGGTCGACGAAATGCTGGAGCTGGTCAAGCTCAGCGGCCTGGGTAGTCGTTACCCCCACGAGCTGTCCGGCGGCCAGCAGCAACGGGTCGCCCTAGCCCGGGCTTTGGCGCCGGAACCCCAGTTGTTGCTGCTTGACGAGCCCTTCTCCAACCTGGACGTGGAGCTGCGCCGGCGCCTGAGCCATGAGGTGCGCGATATCCTCAAGAGCCGCGGCACCAGCGCCATCCTGGTTACCCACGATCAGGAGGAAGCCTTCGCCGTGAGCGATCACGTGGGCGTGTTCAAAGAAGGCCGCCTGGAGCAGTGGGATACCCCTTACAACCTCTATCACGAACCGCAGACGCCGTTCGTCGCCAGCTTCATCGGCCAGGGCTACTTCATCCGTGGCCAGATGAGCAGCCATGATGCGGTCAATACCGAACTGGGTGAGTTGCGCGGCAATCGTGCCTACACCATGGCGCTGGGCAGCTCGGTGGACGTACTGTTGCGTCCGGATGACATCATCCACGCGCCGGACAGCGATTTGCGGGCAACCATCATCGGCAAAAGCTTCCTCGGCGCGTCGACGCTGTATCGCCTGCAGCTGCCCACCGGTAGCCAGCTCGAGGCGATCTTCCCGAGCCATATCGACCATCAGGTCGGTCAGGATGTCGGCATCAGCGTGGCAGCAGATCACCTGGTACTTTTCCCGGTACCAGGCAGCGTGGCGGCGCAGTTGCCACGTCAGGAGAACGGGGTTCGCCGATACAGCTCGGCAACCTGAGCCACCCGACAAGGGCCGCTGGGCGGCCCATTCCTGATTGTCCGGAGCACCTGCTTCCCTCCATCCAATCCGCTAGGGTTCAGCCTCGCCCGATCCCGGCGAACTTCCCTTGGGTGTGCTCGGCCAGCACCGCCGCCGCCAGCTCCACCTCAAGCCCGCGTCGCCCGGCGCTCACATGGATGCTCTCGAACTGCTGCGCAGAATCGTCGATGAAAGTACGCAGGCGCTTCTTCTGGCCCAGCGGGCTGATCCCACCCACCAGGTAGCCCGTGACACGCTGCGCCGCCACCGGGTCGGCCATCTCACACTTCTTCACCCCTGCCGCATGGGCCAACGCCTTCAAATCCAGCGTACCTCCCACGGGCACCACTGCCACCAGCAATTCACCTTTTTCACTGCTGGCCAACAGGGTCTTGAACACCCGCTGCGGGTCGAGCCCTAGCTTCTCTGCGGCCTCCAAGCCGTAGGAGGCCGCCTTGGGGTCATGTTCGTAGCTGTGCACGCGGTGTTCGGCACGCGCCTTCTTCAAAAGATCGAGGGCGGGGGTCATGTACGGCTCCAGTCGATGGCAAGTCGCCGGCTACTTTAGGGCAAATCCCACAGAGCGACCAGCGAACCGAGCTCCACCGTGTCTGGCTCGCGGATTCACGCTTGATACAGGCAGTCAGATTGTGAATGACGGTTCACTTTCGACCTTTGACATCAGCGTTTCTTGTCTATATTTTTTCGTTTTTGAATAAATGGCGCCCTTTAAAGGTGCGTTTCCTACATTCGCCCGGGGTTTATGGGGATAGACACCGAGCCTTTTGTCGAGCGCCCAGTGCCTCACAACAACAAGAAACGAGGTTTCACATGACGACTGCTCTACGACAACCCACCCTTTCAAGCCAATGCCTGGCCGAGTTCCTCGGCACCGCCTTGCTCATCTTCTTCGGTACCGGTTGCGTCGCCGCTCTCAAGGTCGCGGGTGCCAGTTTCGGCCTCTGGGAGATCAGCATCATCTGGGGCATTGGCGTCAGCATGGCGATCTACCTCACCGCCGGCATTTCAGGGGCTCACTTGAACCCCGCCGTGAGCATTGCCTTGAGCCTGTTCGCCGATTTCGACAAGCGCAAACTGCCCTTCTACATCCTCGCCCAAGTCTGTGGCGCCTTCTGTGCCGCAGCGCTGGTCTACACGCTGTACAGCAACCTGTTCTTCGAATTCGAACAGACCCACGCGATGGTTCGTGGCAGCCAGGCCAGTCTGGAGCTGGCCTCGGTGTTCTCCACCTATCCACACCCGTCTCTGTCCATTGCCCAGGCCGTAGTGGTCGAAGTAGTGATTACCGCCATTCTCATGGCCGTGATCATGGCGCTGACCGACGACAACAACGGCTTGCCCCGAGGCGCCATGGCACCGCTCTTGATTGGCTTGCTGATCGCAGTGATCGGCAGCGCCATGGGCCCGCTCACCGGCTTTGCCATGAATCCGGCTCGGGATTTCGGGCCCAAGCTGATGACCTTCCTGGCTGGCTGGGGCCAAATCGCCTTCACCGGCGGGCGTGACATCCCCTACTTTTTGGTTCCGGTGTTCGCACCGATCCTGGGCGCCTGCCTGGGCGCCGCCCTGTACCGGGGCCTGATCGCCCGCAATTTGCCGACGGTGCAACCCGCGAACCTACAAACAGACGATAATCCTCAGGGCAAGACCCAGGTCTCCTGATGCCGCCGCCGGGCCAATTGCCCGACCAGCCCTGACTTCCCCCAATTTTGTGCAAGGCCACCGACATGACAGATACCCAGGACAAGAACTACATCATCGCCCTGGACCAGGGCACCACCAGTTCGCGGGCCATCATCTTCGACCGCGACGCTAACGTGGTCGGCACCTCGCAGCGCGAGTTCGCCCAGCACTACCCCCAGGCTGGCTGGGTCGAGCACGACCCGATGGAAATCTTCGCCACCCAGAGCGCGACCATGGTCGAGGCGCTGGCCCAGGCTGGCATCAGCCATGCCCAGGTGGCCGCGCTGGGCATCACCAACCAGCGTGAAACCACTGTGGTCTGGGACAAGGAAACCGGCCGCCCCGTGTACAACGCCATCGTCTGGCAGTGCCGGCGCAGCACCGAGATCTGCGAGCAGCTCAAACGCGAAGGCCATGAGGCGTACATCCGCGAAACCACCGGGCTGGTCACCGACCCCTATTTCTCCGGCACCAAGCTCAAATGGATCCTCGACAACGTCGAAGGTGTCCGTGAGCGTGCCGAACGGGGCGAACTGCTGTTCGGCACCATCGATACCTGGCTGATCTGGAAATTCTCGGGCGGCAAGGTCCATGTCACCGATTACACCAACGCCTCGCGCACCCTGATGTTCAACATCCATACCCTGCAATGGGACGACCAACTGCTGCAGATCCTGGGTATTCCTCGCCAGATGCTGCCCCAGGTACGCCCATCGTCCGAGGTCTATGGTCACACCAAAAGCGGCATCGCCATTGCCGGTATCGCCGGCGACCAGCAATCGGCCCTGTTCGGCCAGATGTGCGTCGAACCCGGTCAGGCCAAGAACACCTACGGCACGGGCTGCTTCCTGCTGATGAATACCGGCAAGCAGGCGGTGAAGTCGTCCCACGGCCTACTCACCACCATCGCCTGCGGCCCGCGGGGGGAAGTGGCCTATGCCCTGGAAGGCGCGGTGTTCAACGGCGGCTCCACCGTGCAGTGGCTGCGCGACGAGCTGAAGATCGTCAACGATGCCTATGACACCGAATACTTCGCCAGCAAGGTCAAGGACAGCAATGGCGTCTATCTGGTACCCGCCTTCACCGGCCTCGGCGCCCCCTATTGGGACCCCTATGCCCGTGGCGCGCTGTTCGGGCTGACCCGCGGTGTCAAGGTCGATCACATCATCCGGGCAGCCCTGGAATCGATCGCCTTCCAGACCCGCGACGTGCTCGATGCCATGCAGCAAGATTGCGGCCAGCGCCTGAGCGAACTGCGCGTCGATGGGGGCGCAGTGGCTAATAACTTCCTCATGCAGTTCCAGGCCGATATCCTCGGCACCTGCGTCGAACGACCGAAAATGCGCGAAACCACAGCCCTGGGCGCAGCCTACCTGGCAGGCCTGGCCTGTGGTTTCTGGAGCGGACTGGACGAACTGCGGGACAAGGCCATCATCGAGCGCGAGTTCAGCCCACAACTGGAAGAAGCGCAGAAAGAAAAGCTCTACAAAGGCTGGCAAAAGGCTGTGGAGCGCACCCGCGACTGGGAAGAGTAGGCTGCAAGCTGCAAGCTGCAAGCTGCAAGCTGCAAGCTGCAAGCTGCAAGCTGCAAGCATAGGCACGTCGGCCAACCGAACGCTGCTTTTTCTTATGGCTTGTAACTTGTAGCTTGTAGCTTATAGCCGCCTTTGGTTTCATTGCAGAATTTGTCCGGCAGCCCCAAAGGACCGCCCATGAATCTGCCTCCCCGCCAACAACAAATCCTCGAACTGGTGCGCGAGCGCGGTTACGTCAGCATCGAAGAAATGGCGCAGCTGTTCGTCGTCACCCCACAAACCATCCGCCGTGACATCAACCAGCTCGCCGAGGGCAACCTGCTGCGACGCTACCACGGCGGCGCAGCCTACGATTCGAGCATCGAGAACACCGCCTACGCCATGCGTGCAGACCAGATGCGCGATGAGAAGCAACGCATCGCCGAAGCCGTGGCCCGGCAGATTCCCGATCATGCCTCACTGTTCATCAATATCGGCACGACCACCGAGTCGATCGCCCGCGCCCTGCTCAATCACAACCATCTCAAGGTCATCACCAACAATCTGCATGTGGCCGCGATACTCGGCGCCAAGGACGATTTCGAAGTCCTGGTGGCTGGCGGCACCGTGCGCCGCGACGGCGGGGTCGTGGGCCAGGCAAGCGTCGACTTCATCAACCAGTTCAAGGTCGACTTCGCCCTGGTCGGCATCAGTGGCATCGACGAAGATGGCAGCCTGCTCGATTTCGACTATCAGGAAGTACGGGTTTCCCAGGCGATCATCAACAATGCCCGTCAGGTCATCCTGGCTGCCGACTCGAGCAAGTTCGGCCGCAATGCCATGGTTCGCCTGGGTTCGATCAGCCTGGTCGACTGCCTGGTGACCGACCAGCCCCCAACCCCCGCCCTCACCCAATTGCTCAACCAGCACAAGATTCGCCTAGAAGTCGTCTGATCCGGGCCGTCGGAATCCAGCAGATCCTGGGCTGCCTTGCAGCCCATTACAGGTCAGGTCCTCACCGGCCCACCCCCAGTGCTCGCATGCGCCGAATACGGCGCCTTCTATGTTCGCTATCGTTCATTTTCTTGTTCTCTGATCAGTTTTTTCTATAGAGACTGACTGGATAACGGCTATTCGTTGCGCTAGTATTTTCGATAATGAACATCAATGTTCACTTTCGATGTGAACTGCGCCCCCAGGAGGCCTTGCCGTGTCCCAGCCCGCTTCGTCCCAGCCGCCCCTCGCCGATTGTTACGACCTCGCTGTGATCGGGGGAGGCATCAATGGCGTGGGCATCGCCGCCGACGCAGCGGGACGCGGCCTGAAGGTGTTCCTTTGCGAAAAAGACGACCTGGCCAGCCATACGTCCTCGGCCAGTAGCAAGTTGATTCATGGCGGCCTGCGCTACTTGGAGCACTATGAGTTCCGTCTGGTCCGTGAGGCCCTGGCAGAGCGCGAGGTGTTGCTGGCCAAGGCACCGCATATCGTCAAACCCATGCGTTTCGTCCTGCCCCACCGCCCACACCTGCGTCCAGCCTGGATGATCCGCGCGGGCCTGTTCCTCTACGATCACCTAGGCAAGCGCAAGCGCCTGGGGGCCTCTCGCAGCCTGCGCTTCGGCGCTGGCAATCCGCTCAAGCCCGTCATTACCCGAGGTTTCGAGTACGCCGATTGCGCCGTGGACGACGCCCGTCTGGTGGTGCTCAATGCCATGGCTGCCCGTGAAAAAGGCGCGCACATTCATACCCATACCCGCTGCCTGCGCGCAGAGCGCGTCGATGGGGTGTGGGAGGTGGCACTGCAACAGGCCGACGGCAGCCAGCGCACCATCCGCGCCCGCGCCTTGGTCAACGCCGCCGGGCCTTGGGTAGCCAGCTTCATCAAGGACGATCTCAAGCTCGACGCGCCTTACGGCATCCGCCTGATCCAGGGCAGCCACATCATCGTTCCGCGTCTGTACGAAGGCGAACACGCCTACATCCTGCAGAACGAAGACCAACGCATCGTCTTCGCCATCCCGTACTTGGAGCGCTTCACCCTGATCGGCACCACCGACCGTGAGTACAGCGCCGACCCAGCCAAGGTAGCCATCACCGAGATGGAAACCGACTACTTGCTCAAGATCGTCAACGAGCATTTCAACCATCAGCTCAGCCGCGCCGATATCCTGCACACCTATTCCGGCGTACGCCCGCTGTGCAACGACGAATCCGACAATCCGTCGGCCGTCACCCGCGACTACACCTTGGCGCTGTCGGCCAGCGACGGCCAGGCACCTCTGCTGTCGGTCTTTGGCGGCAAGCTCACCACGTACCGTAAGCTGGCCGAATCGGCCATGGGCGAACTCAAGCCATTCTTCACCCAGATGCGTGATAGCTGGACGGCCACCGCCCCACTCCCAGGCGGTGAAAACATGACGACGGTTCAGGCGCTGGTCGATGCGGTATTGGCCCGCCACGGCTGGCTGCCGGTGGATATCGCCAAGCGTTGGGCAGTGACCTATGGCAGCCGGGTATGGCGCCTGATCGAAGGCGTGAGTGGGCCCGAGGACTTGGGCCAACCAATCGGTGGCGGCTTGTTCAGCCGTGAAGTGGACTATTTGATCGCCCAGGAATGGGCGGTGCAAGCCGATGACATCCTCTGGCGCCGGACCAAGCTGGGGCTGTTCACCAGCCCGGCTGAAAAGCAGGCACTGGCCGATTACCTGCACCGCGCCCACTCCAACCGAGCCGCCGAGCAGGCAGCCTGACCCTCAATCAAGCCCCCTGGCATGGCGCCCGCGCAGCCAGGGGGCTGACAGCCAGCCTATGGCTTGGCGCGCATGTAGACCTCCCGGGCCAGCGCCTTCACCAGCTCACGTTCGGCCCGGTTGAACTCATCAGCCATCTCCTTCAGCCGTCTTGCGTATTCCCCTTCTGTGATCTGGTCCGCAGCCAGCTTATCGTCGAGCGAATCCAGCTCTCCCCAAGACGCCTGATGCACCGCCTCGAAGCGCTGCGCGTAGTGTTCCCTGACGTAGTGCGCCCAGAACGGGCGTTGAGCGAGCGAGTCGATAAAGGCGTCATCATTTTCCAGCGAGAGCACCCGCGCTTGAGCGATTTCCACGTCGTGCTTGGTAAGCCTGGAAAAACGCCCAAAATGCATCCAGTCCTTTTGCAGCGGCAGACCGATCCATTCATAGAGCGCGACCCGGTAAGCCAGCTCCGTCTCAACCGGATCCACCACCCCCGTCTCTTGCCCCAGGGCAAGTTGCATTTCCCGTTCAGACTCCAGCCGGGCGACGTGTTCCGTGGCGATCTGGTCGATCTCATCCAGTCGGAAAAATGGACGTGCCAGGCCAAGCAAGGTGCTTTCCACCTGATCCTTCGCAACGCCGAGAATGGCCTGTTCGGCAAGCACGGCCTCTTCGGCGTGACGCAGCGTCAGCAACAATCTGTCATCACAGCCGCGGGGGCCATCCATCATCATGAACAGCCGCTGGCGCAAGGGCTCACGCTCGGCACACGCTTGCAGCAATGACCAGATGCGGGCGCGAAAGCGCTGCGGATTCCTCGTGAAATCCCGCGAGCTGGCAAAGTCAGCCAGAAACTGGAACAACGATGCCGAACCAGGCTCCTCCTGCAACGTCTCCCAGAGTGCCTGCCTGCGCAGGCTCTGTTCATCCGCTCCCTCATCCAGCCACCGCGCGCGCAGCGAAGCGTCGACGACAGCATGCTGGTAACCGGGATTCTCCTGGACATCCTCGCCCGCGATCGCCCTCACCGGCGCCAACGACACATCGCCCGAGCTGGAGGACCCTTCGCTGCCGCTGTGCGAGGGCGGATTATCGTGCAGCAGCACCCGCTCGAGTCGGTGGCGAAGCCTGTGGTTGTCACGCTGCAGCAACTGAATACGATTGCTGCGCAAATCCACCAGTGCAGCCAGTGGGAGTCGCTCCGGCAACGCCATCAACCCCGTCGCCCGCAAGCGCATCTCGCGCAGGTGGCGCAGGTGGCTCAGGTCCGGCGCGCGGCCGAGTTCGCCATTATGGCTGAGGTTGAGATGCTGAAGGCGCACCAGGCCGCGCAGACAGTGTTCCCCGGCTTCATCCATGACGATGTGATTACGCGACAGATCGAGCCACCTGAGCTGCCCAAGGTATTCCAGGCCCTGAGGCACGCGGCCAAGGCGGTTGCCCCTCAGATCGAGCTCACGCACATTGGCGAAGCGGTGCAGAAAATCCGCCTCGATGTCGGACAGTTCCATGTTGCGCAGAACCAGCCGCTCGACGTGATCGAACCTCACCCCTTCAGGCAAGGTCGGTAGCCCGCCGACCCGCTCTCCGTCGATCACCAGGACGTAGGAGCCATCTTCATTGACGATCTTGCGTCGCCAGCTACGCCTGATCTGGTCGGCGACCCGACGACGACGCAGACGAGTGAACAGCCCGCTGGCCTCGTTGCGCCAAGCCTCCAGCCCCGTGCGCAACTGCTCCAGATGCAGCGACAACATCGAAAAGTGCTCGTACAACCCCAAATGACGGGTGCGCAGCTCACGAATGTAGGCATCGAGCTGCAGGGCGCTCAACGTCGGGAAAATCCGATGGATGCCTCGCACGATGGCCGATCCATCGACAGCCCCTCTTCCGCTGAGTGCATACCCCGCCTGCCCATCGCCGAAGCGCAGCGGGGCACGTAGGGCCTTCGCATCGCCCATACCAAGGCACTTGGCAACCCGATCACGCGACTCGCTGGCATACGCTGCCAAGCGATTTTCCAGGGCGTCGACCTGCTTTCCCGCAATACCCAACGTACGTTTTTGCCCGTCGCTCAACAGGCCGAACAACAACGACATCAAATCCTGCTCGCCTTTGTGCCCCTGGAGCGCGTATCGATTACCTGAACGGATGATCGACCTCCGCCTGGCAGCCTGCGCCTTGCCCTGTTTGGCCAGCAGCGGTCCCTCGATCGAGCCTTCGCGAATCTCGATCCGCAAATCCGCAGGCCAGGGCGCCAGCAACTCGATCAACTCAAGCGCCAGACGCTGGGTGTCGGCATTGGTCGCCCTGAACAGGCGCAGCCCGGCGCAGGCGCGGTCGAGACGGCTCTCGCGCAGATACCATCGAGCACGTTCGGCCAATGCCAACGGCACTCGCTCGCTGCTCTCCAGGCGGGTGATTTCGGCGCCAGTGGCCTGGGCACAGATTTCCCGCGCACAACGAAGCGACAACCCCGGAAAATCCCGCAGCAATTTGCTTTGCGCTGGACCGGCCATGGGTTCGCGCTCCTTGAACAGCGCCTCGAGCTCAGCGCCCCCCAGATGAGCATGCTGCTGATGCAGTTGATGGCGCTCCAGCGCATCGAGCAATCGCGCAGGCGCCCCCTGGTTTTCGAGGTGCAATCGGCGTATCTGCGCCTCGCTGTAACCGGTCGCCTGCAACAAATGCTTTGCCGTTTCATCGGAAAGGTCAGACAAGCGCCCGCTCAGCCGCCGAACCAAGGTACCGGCACCGCTCCAGGTCCGCGGCTGCTCGAATTCGTGGCGCCAGCCCCCTGCTCCGTTGTCTTCTATACGCGGCGTGTACATATCAGCACGCGTGGGATGACGCAGGCGCCCGCCACGCTCGGTCTGCAGCCGGTAGAGCTGATTGTCGTCATGCAGCAACCATTGTTCTTGCGGGGTTTGAGCATTGTGGCTGGCGGGGTCTAGCCGGTAACCCTCGAGCGAGCCGTCGAACAGCTTCACCTTGCCCTGACGGGTGCGAACCAGGCTGAGCTTATCGACGAATGCCACTGGCTTGAGCGCCTTTACCGCCACCGATACCCCTTTAGCCAGCAGCGCTCCAGCGACCATGTTCTCGGCCACCCCAAACACATGGGCGATAGCTCCCTGACGATCGCCCAGGTTCCAATCCTCGTAACCTTCATAGAACTCGCTGGCGATCTGCACCAGGGCCACAGGCAGCAATGCCTCCCCCAATACCGGAACGAACAGCGAAGCGATATTGAGTACATTCAGGCCCAAGGACTCGTAACCGCTTAGCCGTTCGTTACGATCGTTTTCGTCTTCCTGACCTGTCGGCACAGCGAGCACACGTGCATCGTCGAAAATCTTGTCTATCTGCGAGTCAGCCAGAAAGACTCTCAACCGCTCTCCTATCGATTTGTCCTTTTTTGCAATGATCGGCTTATGTCCGCCGGTCAATGTCGCCAACCGTTCGTGCGTCCAGCCCTTGGACTGCTCGGCCAGACGGGTGAAGAACTTGACGCGGTCGGCCTCGCTGACGAATCGGGCAAAAAACTGCCGATAACGACGGCTGACCAAACGCCTGGCCAGCCCGTCGTAGACCGCCTGCCAGGAATCAAAACGCTTCACCGGACAATCCGGATCATTGGGCACCCAGACGATCACACCTTGCAACGCCCCACCGTCAGCCGCACTGGCCGCTGCGCAGACCACGCCATGAACGGGTACGCCCAATAAATACAGGTGCCGAAGCTCCACGTTGGACGAGGTTGCCGGCACGATTGACGGAAACGCCATCAAGGCCAGCATGCACTGGAAGCTGTGCTCATCCAGCTCGCCCTTGAGCTGCGCCGAGCGCACGGCGACCTCAAGGTGCGCCTGCTGGTTTTCCTGGAACAGGCGATACACGGCGTCAGCGCCGTCTTTGGGTTTGAGAACCGCCTTGAGTTTTTCCTGGTACTTCGCGCCGATGTCCAGCTCTCGGCAGCGCCCGGCAAAGGCATGAAACCCCAAGGCCATCCGCTTACCCGAACGCGTGCGCAGATACCCTTTGCGAGTGTCGGAAGGCCGGGTCTCGACCAGATGAAAGTTGTGCAGCGCAGCGGCCAATAGGCTTTGTGTCGATGATGGAACGAACTGGCGCGTCGAAAGTATTAAAGCAAAGGACGGCATGACCGGACGCCGCCAGATACACACCTGGCTGTGCCTGACGTCAGGAGCCGCTTCACCCAGTTGCACCAGCTTTTCACGTAAAAGCGGCTCGGCGAACGCCTCGATCGAAGGAATCTGCGCCAGCACCGGGCGCAAGGCAGCTACCGCACGCTCTTGCCTGAGCAATGCCTTGTGAAACGCACGCAGGCGATCGATGCTGTGCAGGTGGCCGTCCTCACGGCGCAACCAGCTTGGTATCTGTTGCGCGAACAAGGTGTCGATGGAATCGTCAGATGGAGCGGAATCAGGCATGTGCAATCTCGAGCAGTTGAAAAGCTCGATCTCATCAATTGCTTGCCCCGGTGGCGCAGTACCGGAGTACTACCCAGCCCCCTCATTCGGATTTCCGAACACGCAGAGGGTATTCATTCGGAAATCCGCACGTCTGCTCTGGCAAAAAACGGTAAAAAAAAGCCCCAAAACCAGTAATTTCGCGGCGATATGATCGACAGCAGGGCTTGGCACGACTCATGCTCTACACTTGGTAGCCGAATGCACCACGTTTGCTGCTGTATTCGTGGAACGAAGAGTCCGCCAACGGCTCCATAAAAAAAACAAACACGTCGAGGAAAATTTGATGCGCATCGTTCGTCAATTGCTGGGCGCCGCCATCGCGGCCGCTGTCATCGCATCGCCTGTCATGGCCGAAGAACTGACCGGCACCCTGAAGAAGATCAAGGATTCGGGCACCATCACCCTGGGCCACCGCGACTCCTCCATTCCATTTTCCTACCTGGCCGGCAAGCCAGAGCCTGTGGGCTATTCCCACGACATCCAGCTGGCCGTCGTCGACGCGCTGAAAAAGCAACTGGGTACGGACATCAAGGTCCGCTACAACCTGGTCACCTCCCAGACCCGCATCCCGCTGGTGCAGAACGGCACCGTGGACCTTGAATGCGGCTCCACCACCAACAACGTCGAGCGCCAGCAGCAGGTCGGCTTCTCGGTCGGCATCTTCGAAGTCGGCACCCGCCTGCTGACCAAGGTCAAGGACGGTCAGCCAGCCTACAAGGACTTCCCGGACCTGGCCGGCAAGAACGTGGTGACCACCGCCGGTACCACCTCCGAACGCATCCTCAAGGCGATGAACGCCGACAAGCAGATGAAGATGAACGTGATCTCCGCAAAAGACCACGGCGAAGCCTTCAACATGCTCGAAAGCGGCCGCGCCGTGGCCTTCATGATGGACGACGCCCTGCTCGCCGGCGAAATGGCCAAGGCGCGCAAGCCTGCCGACTGGGTCATCACCGGCACCCCGCAGTCCTACGAGATCTACGGCTGCATGGTGCGCAAGGGTGACGACGCCTTCAAGAAAGCGGTCGATGACGCCATCGTGGCGTACTTCAAGTCTGGCGCGGTCAACAAGAGCTACGAGAAGTGGTTCCAGCAGCCGATTCCGCCAAAAGGCCTGAACCTGAACTTCCCGATGAGCGAAGAGCTGAAAAAGCTGATCGCCGAGCCGACCGACAAGGCGGCGGACGAGAAGAAGTCCTGATCCCCAGCCAGTGGCCTACTGCTCGACCCGAGCAGCAATCAACCCGACAGGCCACTCATTAGTGTCTAACCTTTCAACCGAGGGCGCTCGCCGCCCTCGGTTGCTCGAAGGTGCCCGTGAAACAACCGTCTGAGGGGAAATCCCGATGAATTACAACTGGGACTGGGGCGTATTCTTCAAGTCCACCGGCGTGGGCAGCGAAACCTACCTGGACTGGTATATCACCGGTCTGGGCTGGACCATCGCCATTGCCGTGACCGCCTGGATCATCGCCTTGCTGCTGGGCTCGCTGCTCGGCGTGATGCGCACCGTGCCGAACCGTGTGGTATCGGGGATCGCCACCGCCTATGTGGAACTGTTCCGCAACGTGCCGCTGTTGGTGCAGCTGTTCATCTGGTACTTCCTGGTGCCGGACCTGCTGCCTGAAGGGCTGCAGGAGTGGTTCAAGCAAGACCTCAACCCGACCACCTCCGCCCTCATCAGCGTGGTCATCTGCCTGGGCCTGTTCACCGCCGCGCGGGTCTGCGAGCAGGTACGCACCGGCATCCAGGCCCTGCCTCGCGGTCAGGAATCGGCTGGCCGGGCGCTGGGCTTCAGCCTGCCGCAGATCTACATGAACGTGCTGCTGCCCCAGGCCTACCGGATCATCATCCCGCCGCTCACCTCGGAATTTTTGAACGTGTTCAAGAACTCCTCCGTGGCGTCGCTGATCGGCCTGATGGAACTGCTGGCCCAGACCAAGCAGACCGCCGAGTTCTCCGCGAACCTGTTCGAAGCATTCACGCTGGCCACCTTGATCTATTTCACCCTGAACATGGGGCTGATGCTGTTCATGCGTTTCATCGAGAAGAAAGTCTCGGTACCTGGCCTGATCTCCGTGGGGGGCAAGTAAATGGACATGGATTTCAGCGAAATCATCCCCGCCCTGCCGGCCCTCTGGGAAGGCATGGTGATGACCCTGCAACTGATGGTCATGGGCGTGGTCGGCGGTATCGTGCTGGGTACGATCCTGGCGCTGATGCGCCTGTCATCGAGCAAGCTGCTGTCGAATCTGGCCGGCGCCTACGTCAACTACTTCCGCTCCATCCCGCTGCTGCTGGTGATCACCTGGTTCTACCTGGCAGTCCCGTTCGTGCTGCGCTGGATCACCGGAGAGGACACCCCGGTCGGCGCCTTCACCTCCTGTGTGGTGGCGTTCATGATGTTCGAGGCCGCCTACTTCTGCGAGATCGTGCGGGCCGGCGTGCAGTCGATCTCCAAGGGCCAGATGGGCGCCGCGCAGGCACTGGGCATGACCTACGGCCAGACCATGCGCCTGATCATCCTGCCCCAGGCGTTTCGCAAGATGACCCCTCTGCTGCTGCAGCAGAGCATCATCCTGTTCCAGGACACCTCGCTGGTCTACACCGTGGGCCTGGTGGATTTCCTCAACTCGGCACGCTCCAACGGCGACATCATCGGGCGCTCCCATGAGTTCCTGATCTTCGCCGGGGTCGTGTACTTCCTCATCAGCTTCTCCGCTTCGTGGCTGGTCAAGCGCCTGCAAAAAAGGATCACCGTATGATTTCCATCAAGAACGTCAACAAGTGGTACGGGGACTTCCAGGTGCTGACCGACTGCAGCACCGAGGTCAAGAAAGGTGAAGTGGTGGTGGTCTGCGGGCCATCCGGCTCGGGCAAGTCCACGCTGATCAAGTGCGTCAATGCCCTGGAGCCCTTCCAGAAGGGTGACATCGTGGTCGACGGCACCTCCATCGCCGACCCGAAGACCAACCTGCCCAAGCTGCGTTCGCGCGTCGGCATGGTGTTCCAGCACTTCGAGCTGTTCCCGCACCTGTCGATCACCGAGAACCTGACCATCGCCCAGCGCAAGGTTCTGGGCCGCAGTGAGGCCGAAGCCACCAAGAAAGGTCTGGCCCTGCTCGACCGCGTAGGCCTGGGCGCCCACGCCAAGAAGCATCCTGGCCAGCTCTCCGGCGGCCAGCAGCAGCGTGTGGCGATCGCCCGTGCGCTGTCGATGGACCCGATCGTCATGCTGTTCGACGAACCGACCTCGGCGCTGGATCCGGAAATGGTCAACGAGGTGCTGGACGTGATGGTCGAACTGGCCCATGAAGGCATGACCATGATGTGCGTGACCCACGAGATGGGCTTCGCTCGCAAGGTGGCCAACCGGGTGATCTTCATGGACAAGGGCAGCATCATCGAGGACTGCCAGAAGGAAGACTTCTTCGGCAACCCCGAAGGCCGCCACGAGCGCACCCAGCACTTCCTCAGCAAGATCCTGCAGCACTGAGTCGGCCATGCCGCTGCCCGGCGATCCGGGCAGCGGACGCTGGTCGTGACAAGGCCACTGTGATGAAATGCGACCCCTCGCTCCTTCGCCCTGCCCAGCCTGCCGTGAAATCCCGCCTGATCCGTCAATTGCTGCTACCACCCCTGATCATTTTGCTGATGGTCGGCCTGGGGATGGCCGGCTACCTGATCAGCGAGAGCAACGGCATCCGCGCCTTGAGCGAGAACGGCGAACGCCAGCTCGAGCTCCACGCACGCACCGTCGAGAGCGAGATCAGCAAATACACCTACCTGCCGAGCCTGCTGGAACTCGAAGACAGCGTCTCGAAACTGCTCACCGACCCCGATGGCGGCTACCGCCAGACCGTCAACGAATACCTCGAAGGCCTGAACCGGCGCAGCCGTAGCCGGGCCATCTTCGTCCTGGACACCACCGGTCGCGTCCAGGCCACCAGCAACTGGCGCGACGCCGACTCCTTCCTTGGCGAGGACTTGTCGTTCCGCGCCTACTTCCAGGATGCCGTGCGCGGCGAGCCTGGCCGCTTCTACGGCATCGGCAGCACCACTGGCGAAGCAGGCTACTACCTGGCCCATGGGCTGGAAGAGCACGGCAAGATCATCGGCGTGGCGGTGATCAAGGTGCGCCTGGACACCCTAGAAGAACGCTGGCAACGCGCCCGCCTGGAAGCCTTCGTCAGCGATGAGAATGGCATCATCATTCTTTCCAGCGACCCGGCCCGCCGGCTCAAGTCGGTGCGCCCGCTGACCCCGCAGATCAAGGAACGCCTGGCGCGCAGCCTGCAGTACTACTGGTGGCCGCTCAACGAATTGCAACCACTGGCCCGGGAAACCCTGTCCGAGGGCGTGGAAAAACTCACCTTCCCTGCCAACAGCGAAATCGGCCAGGGCAAGCCCCGTGAAATGGCCTACCTGGCCCAGACCCGGCGCCTGGTGGACACCCCCTGGCACTTCACCTTGCTCACGCCCCTGCAGGACCTGCACCGTGAGTCCATGGTCCAGGGCATCCTGGTGGGTGTGGCCTTCGCCCTGCTGACCATCCTGGCGATCGCCTGGAACGAGCGCCGCAAGGTGATCGCCACCCGCCTGGCCGCCCGCGAAGCCCTCGAAGAGGCCAACAGCCAACTGGAGCGACGCATCACCGAGCGTACCGCTGATCTGCGCGCCAGCAACGAGCGGCTCAAGGGGCAGATCCGCGAACGTCGGCACGCCGAGCAGACCCTGCGCCACGCCCAGGACGAACTGGTCCAGGCCGGCAAACTGGCGGCCATCGGGCAAATGTCCACCAGCATCGCCCACGAGTTGAACCAGCCTCTGGCGGCGCTGCGCACGTTGTCTGGCAATACTGTGCGCTTCCTGGAACGCGGGGCCCTGGAAACGGCCAGCACCAATCTGCGCACCATGAACGACTTGATCGACCGCATGGGCCGTATCACCGCTAGCCTGCGCTCCTTCGCAAGGCGTGGCGATGACAGTGGCCAGGCCTCGTTGAGCAAGGCCATCGATGCCTCCTTGCAGGTGCTGGCCAACCGCATCGCCGGCTGCAAGCTACAGCTGCACAGCCAATTCGAGGACCAGCAACTGGCCATCGACCAGACACGCCTGGAGCAGATCCTGGTCAACCTGGTCGGCAACGCCCTGGACGCCATGACCCACCAGCCCACACCGCAGCTTTGGCTCGAGGGCGAGCTGCAGGGCGACAAATACCGCCTGCGGGTGCGCGATAATGGTCACGGCATCGATGCCGAGGCGCGCAAGCACCTGTTCGAACCTTTCTTCACCACCAAACCGGGCGAGCATGGCCTGGGCCTGGGCCTGACCCTTTCGGCGAGCCTCGCCGCCGCTGCCAAGGGCTCGCTGAGCGTCGAGCATCCTGCCAGTGGCGGGACCGCCTTCGTGCTCGCCCTGCCCTTGGTCACGCCCACCGGCAATTCGGTAGAACCTCTATGAACGCAGGGACCGTATGAACCAAGTGCCCTTGACTGTCCTGATCGTCGAAGACGACCCCCATGTGCTGCTGGGCTGCCAGCAGGCTCTGGCCCTGGAAGACATCGCCTGCGAAGGCGTGGGCAGCGCCGAGCAAGCGCTGGAACGCATCGGCGATGATTTCGCCGGTATCGTCGTCAGCGATATCCGCCTGCCCGGCATGGATGGCCTGGAGCTGCTCGGCCGGCTCAAGGCCCGCGACCGTAGCCTGCCGGTGGTGCTGATCACCGGCCACGGCGACATCGACATGGCGGTCGGCGCCATGCGCAACGGCGCCTATGACTTCATGGAGAAACCCTTCTCCCCCGAGCGCTTGGTGGATGTGGTCCGCCGCGCCCTGGAGCAACGCGGCCTGTCCCGCGAGGTCCATGCGCTGCGTCGCCAGCTGGCCGGCCACAGCACGCTGGAAGGCCGCATCATCGGCCGCTCGCCAGCGATGCAGAACCTGCGCGAACTGATCGCCAACGTGGCCGACACCTCAGCCAACGTGCTCATCGAAGGCGAGACCGGCACCGGCAAGGAACTGGTCGCCCGTTGCCTGCACGATTTCAGTCGTCGCCAGGGGCAGCCCTTCGTGGCGCTCAACTGCGGCGGCCTGCCGGAGAACCTGTTCGAGAGCGAGATCTTCGGTCATGAGGCCAATGCCTTCACGGGCGCCGGCAAACGGCGCATCGGCAAGATCGAACATGCCAATGGCGGGACGTTGTTCCTCGATGAAGTCGAGAGCATGCCGATCAACCTGCAGATCAAGCTGCTGCGCGTGTTGCAGGAGCGCACGCTGGAGCGCCTGGGCTCGAACCAGAGCATTCCGGTGGACTGCCGGGTGATCGCCGCGACCAAGTCGGACCTGGACGCCATGGGCCAGAACGGGCAGTTTCGCAGCGATTTGTACTACCGCCTGAACGTCGTCACCCTGGAGCTGCCGCCTCTGCGCGAACGCCGCGAGGACATCCTGCAATTGTTCGAGCACTTTCTCGAGCAATCGGCGCTGCGCTTCGACCGTGAGGTGCCGGAGCTGGACAGCCAGACCCTGTCACGGCTGATGGCCCACGATTGGCCAGGCAATGTGCGTGAGTTGCGCAACGTGGCCGAGCGCTATGCCCTTGGCCTGCCAGCCTTCAAGAAGAACGCCAGCGGCGCCAGTCAAGGCCTGGGCTTTGCCGAGGCCGTGGAAGCCTTCGAGCGCAACCTGCTCAGCGACGCTCTACAGCGCACCGGCGGCAACCTCAGCCAGGCCAGCCAGGAGCTGGGCATGGCCAAGACCACGCTGTTCGACAAAGTGAAGAAGTACGGCCTCAGCTGAGGCCAAGGGAAGCCCGTGGACCTCATACTCAAAGCCAGCCTGGGCGCCGCCGTCGTGGTGCTCCTGGCAATCCTTTCCAAGACCCGCAACTACTACATCGCGGGGCTGGTGCCGTTGTTTCCGACCTTTGCGCTGATCGCCCACTACATCGTGGGCAAGAGCCGGTCGCTGGCGGACCTGAAGGCCACCATCCTGTTCGGCATGTGGTCGATCATCCCGTACTTCGTCTACCTGGCCACCTTGTACGTTCTGGTCGACCGGCTGCGCCTGGAAGCCTCGCTGGCCCTGGCCACGGTGGCCTGGCTGGCGGCAGCGACAGTGCTGGTCACGCTGTGGGTGCGCTTTCACTGAGCAGCCGCGCCTCGTGATCCTTGTGGGTACGGGTTCCTCACCAGAAAGGCATCACAGGTCAAAGGCCGGCCACATGCCTCGGATCTTCGCGGTGCGAGCTCAAGTAAGGCAGCACCGCCGCCAACAGCGGCGCCTTGAACGGCTCCTGGAAACGGTGCGCCAGCCCCGGGATCAGCCGTAACTGGCTGCCCTGGATATGCGCGGCCAGGTGCACCCCATGCATCACCGGCAACAGCGGATCGGCCGTGCCATGCACGACCAGCGTGGGGACACGCAACTGATTGAGCAGCGCCACCCGGCTGGGCTCGGCCAGAATGGCCATGATCTGCCGCTGAGCCCCTTCTGGATTGAACGCCCGGTCATAGGCCACAGCCGCCTGGTCCAACAGCACCGTGCGCTCGTCGGTGATCGTCGGGCTACCCAGCGCAGCCAGCAGGTCCGCCTGGTGCTCGATGGCCACTTCACGATTCGGCGCATCACGCCGGGCCAGCAGTTGCACCAATGCAGCGCTTGGCGCCGGCAGGCCCTCGGCGCCAGAGGTCGACATCACCAGCGTCAGGCTGCGCACACGCTCCGGCGCCATCGCCGCCAGGTGTTGGGCAATCATGCCGCCCATGCTCACCCCCAGCACATGGAATTGCTCGACCTTCAGCTCATCCATCAGGCGCAAGCCATCGGTGGCCATGTCGGTCAAGGTATACGGGGCCGAAACGGGCAGCCCCAGCTTGTAACGCAACAGCTCGACGGTCAGGTTGGCCGAGGCTGGCAGCTGGTTCCAACGCGACAGCCCGGCATCGCGGTTGTCATAACGAACGACACGGAAACCTTGGCGACACAGGACCTCGACCACATCGTCGGGCCAGTGGATCAATTGCCCACCCAGCCCCATGACCAACAGCAACACAGGGTCCGACGGTGCTCCCACGCTTTGGTAAACCAGGCTCAATTCGCCCAGTTCGACCCGTTGTACCGGCGCACGCGTGTCGCAGCGTCCTTCGGCGAAGCTCGCCGGCGTGCTGAGTGACAAAAACAAGAAAACCAAAAAAGCCCGCATGAATGAAACACCAGAATGCAGATCCCCAGTAGAACGCGAGTCTGATGAAAACCGTTCGGGCGCGCTGCCACAAAAGCATGACAGTTTCGTGAACCCTGCCGGGCGGTCCTGCCATATCTGAGTACCTCATCCCTCCTACGCGGTTGCCCTTCAATGATTCCGGCCAATCCGGCCGAACGTTTGATGGAATCCTCATGACCGTTACGACGACATTTTACCTGCCCCCTCACGATGACTCGCGTGCCCTGTTAGCCGATACCCCGTCGACTCGCCGTGCCCTTGCACAGTGGCGCCAGGCACGCCAGACCTTCAACCGTCTGCTGAGCCTTGCGCCTGGCGTTCGCCAATCGGTCAATGACGTGCTGCAAAGCGCACTCGCCAGCGATCCGGAACATACCGGCCTGGTGCTGGAGTCCGATAACCAGTTCGTCAACCTGACCCAACTGTGCGTGTTCGCCGATCAACATCGGACACCACCCCAGGACCTGAACACCAAGGTCAAGGTGAAGGGCAAATCCGACGCCAATCGCCAGCTGACCCAGCTACGCCCGAACGAACTGTATGCCCGCCTCGCCGTGTTTGACCTGTCAACGGCGGTGAGCAAGCGCTGGCAGGCGTATTGGGACGCGCGCGCCGAAGGGACGACCTTGAGCCGGCGTGAGTTCGCCCGCCAGCAATACCGAGCACATTTCCTGGCCACGCTGGATATCGTGCTGGATCAAGGCACCTTGGACGTCGAGTATCGAGCGCCGGTGATCGGCCTGCTGGAAAATCCAGAGTGGTTGATCCACAACCAGAAAAAGGTGCAGCTCGAAGTGCCCTCGAGCCAACCCGGCGCCTTGGTCATCAGCCTCGAAGGCGAAGCGCCCCAGGTGCTCTACTCGCCGGACCAGACAACGGCCTTCACGGGCTACGCCACGCGTGAAGCGCTTGAGACCCATCTGGCCTCTACGGGCCAAGAAACGATCACCTACACCGCCGTGGACGGCATCGGCCTGGGCTTCACCGCGCTGCTCGACCAGCTCGAAGCCGACCTGCTGGACACACTGAAAACGGGGGTAGGTCCGGACCTTGAAACCGATGCTGCCACCAGCCTGGCCGGCGCCGACAAACTGGAACAAAGCTGGCGTAACAGCCCGGTGTTCGCCCAAGCGCCCGATGACGACTACCCACACGACCCGGAGGATACCCAGCCCACCCTGTTCGACTTCGGCAACCTAGGGTTGGACCTTGCCCCCACCCTGCGCAAAGCATTGATCGACAAACAGCTCACGCTGCTGGAGGCACTCTCCGCCAGCGAAGTCGAAGCGTGCCAACGGCATCAAGACGCCTTGGCCAAAGCCAGGAACTCGGCCCAAATATTGATTACCCAAGTGACCTCATCGGCCAAATGGCATTCGGACGCCCAGCCTGTGACCGCCAGCACACCACTGATCGAGGCTCATCGCGATGGACTGCTTGCCCATGCACAGTTCCAACATGCGCTGGGGCTGCTCGACGACCAGCATCTGGCTTGGGTGGAGTCGGTCTGCACCGAGGCGGGTACCGAGACAGGTACCGAAGCAGATACCGAAACAGATACCGAAGCGGTGGCCGCCCAGATCGAACTGCTGCACGAAACGAGCGAGCCCACTGACGGAACGCCGGCCGACATTCTGCACGGTGCGCTGGTCATCACAGTCCAGGCGGCACTGGACGCAACCGATGGTACCCAGACGTTGCTGTTGTATTGGCTAGGTGAACACGGCGGGCTGTTGCGATGCGAAGGACAACGCCAGCTCGAGATTTGCCTGAAAGCGGGTTTGCCTGTGCGTCTGTCCTCACTGTCGGAGAATGCGCTCGGCCACACGCTCGATGGCGTGCTGGCCACCTGCCGCAAGGAAAAAGACGCTCTGCAGGAGCGTCTTGGCCTGGACGCGATGCCTGCACAATTGCCGCAACTGCGAGAGTCACTTGCCCTTCGTCTGCAAGTGCCGCGTCACGCCGCGCGCGAAACAGCTCTGCTTCTACACAAACGGCAGCAAGACGTCATTACCCAAGCAGGTATTGCACTCGATAGCCTGGAAAAAGTACCCGCCAACGAACGCCAGCCCCTGCGCACGCTCATCCATGACTACCTCACGGCGTTGCGCAAGGCCCAGTCCCTGATTCGTCGCGACCTGCCAGAGCGGACACAGTTCTGCCGGAATCTGATCAACAAACGTCTAAAGCAGGACGTCCAGGGCTTCGTCGACCAATACATCGAACTCGACGTGCCTGTCAGTACAGCCAATAGCGGCAAAGACTTGGTCGCCGGCAGCGGAGCCCCCGGGACGCCCGTCAAATCCACACTCAAGCCCAGTACCGAACGTGTCACGCTCACCCTTGAAACTGTCCTGCTGCAGCACATCGATGACGCGATGCAGGACCGGCTGCGCTTTGTGAATGTGAAGGTCACGCCGGCCGATGACGACCTGCGCCAGCGCTTGCAAGGCCAGCTCGATGCCGCCTATCTGCGCACGCTGGCCAACGAGCTGGACGTTGCAAAGCAATACGAGGCGGCGATCATCCATGCCTTTAGGGGCAATGATGAAACCGACTTCGAGCAGGCCTACCGACGCGAATGCCTGATCGAGCCCCACCGCTTGATACTCAAGCTGCAAAATCTGCTGTTTCACACCAGCGGTCACCTGGACAGCACCAGCCACGCCATGTTCGCTCAAGTGATCGATTCACGCAGCCAAGCCGACCTGCAGGCCAACGGATTCGACCTGCGCCTGCTGGCTGCACGGCTGACAAGTGGAGGCAAGGACACCTCCGACCAGCCCACCACCCTTGGAGGCATCACGTTCATCGAGGACCGCATCCACAAGACCACGCTTTTGTACCGACCAGACCATCCCGTCGCGCCACTACGCCAGTATCCGGATCTGGAGTCGGCACGGCTCAGCCTGTTCGAGGGCAGCGTGGACGCACGCGAGCGCGACTATCTGGTCAGCCGGGCCTTGGAAGGAAATTCAAGAGCTCACCTTTCGCGGCTGAATCAGGCCCATCAACATCGTTTCAACGGCATTATCGGCATTGGCGCCGAGTGGCCCGCAACCCAATCGCTTGCTCAGTTGCAGCTCGATACCCATATGGGGCAATTGCTTCAGGCACATCGCGATACCTCACGAAGCAACCTTGACCTGCATATCGAAAACCTCGCCGCGCAAGCTGGAAAACTGCTGCTGGGCTTCAAGATCGCATTGGGCTTGATCCCCGTCCTGGGCTTACCGGTAAGTCTTTATGATCTGTACGACGCTTCTGCGGAACTGGTTAGAGCCCTGGCCGATGGCCAGACAGGCAATGTGCTCGATGCCATCGAGAATGTACTGGCCAGCCTGATCGATGTCGCCATGGATGTGCTGGGCAGTGGCGTGGACATCCGCGTCCCCGCGCTGCGCCGTTCAGCCAGGCGATACCAACTAGGACGATTGTCGACAGCAGGCGCAACATCGCCCCACCTGCCAACCCCCAGGCCGGAACCGTTTGCCGGACTGGCCGCTTATCGGGTCAGCGAACCCGTCTCCCTGGTAGGACTCTCTCCGGCCAATGAGGGCCGTTACCGAGGCATTTACCGTCATTCCCAAGGCAACTACATCGTGGTGCAGGGCCACCAGTACAAGGTACGGTGGGACGAGACCAGTCATACCTGGGAACTGACCGGCGACACCGGCAGCGCATTCAAACGGGCAATCGCGCTTGATGACACGGGTAACTGGGACACGCACTTTGCCCTGTACGGCGTCCACCGCCTGGGTGGAGGCGCAGGCGGTGGTCAGGCATTGGGCCATCTTGCCGACACACTGGACCCCATATGGCCCGCCTTCATCAGAGAACAACTGCCTCGCTGGTGGCGCGACCGGGCCTACCGGCTGCATAACCGCCTTCGTGAGAGCATTCCGCGCGAGTGGAACTTGTTGCAAGCTAGGGCTGAAGCGCTCAAGCATCGTATGGAGCCTTCGCTATCGGTACATTTTCGCGATACCGATCTGATCGCCGAGCTCAAAGCGTGCATCAAGGAGGCCAAACGCCTCCATGCGGACTGCCTGAGTCTGGAAGAAGTATCGTCCGGGCGCGTCAGAGCCAATAGCACGGCTGACGCGAATGAGGCGGCAATAATGATCGTTGACGGTCACTACCGGCTGATCGAGGTCAGTCAGTTGCGCTACCTGGAAATACTGGACGAACTGGGCAATCTCAGGCAGGCGAGCCACGCAAAAGCGTTTGAGCTGCGTCCTGAAATGGAGAGCTCGCTGTTCCAGGTCAAACTCCAGGAGTACTTGGTCATTCGCCAACAAATGAGCACCCAGCGTGTCAAGGCGCTGGCAGAACTGGACGAGTTTCGCCAACACATACAAACGCTACGCACATGGCGTAATGCAATCACGAACACCCAGCCGCGTCATAAGAATATCGCCACCATAGATGCCGGTATGCAGAGGCTGACAGACCCTGTTCTGGACTACATGGAGATCTCCCAACTGCAAGACCTGTTGCTCAAACCCGTACATTCCCCCGATGGCGGCTGGTTCAATCTCCGCGTTCTGATGGCAGCGCCACAAGCGGATCTGGATCGTGCCCTCTATCTTCTGCATGAACTGCCTAATGTGCAGGCCAGCAACCGTCAACGCCGCGTCATCGTCGCCAGATCGATCGACCTGATAGGGCAATTCAAAAGCAGTTTGAGGTACTGGAAGCTCAGCTACACCGACTACTTGGACCTTTCCCGAGTCAAACGCCTGGAAGCCAAGCTCGATGCCTATATGCCCTATGCCAGAAAGCTGCAGGAGAGCGCCACGCAGCCAGATCCCCACCAGCAACCACAACGCCCCGCTCAGGGACCCAACCAACCACGGGTATTCGAAACCGTGCAGGACGATTACCTGATCGGCACCCGTGACCGGCAACAGGCCAACACCTACCACGTCACAGGCGCGAACGGCCGCACAGAAACCTATCGACAGGACGCCTCCGGCAAGTTCGTCCTCACCAACCCGGCCCCCACCGACCTGAGGCACTTACGCAAGGCAACCCTCAAGGAACTGCAGGCTGAAGCGAATCGCCAGCTCGGCGCGCTAGAGGCCTTCAAGCGTCAGATCGAGCAGTACGCAGCACAGGACATGGACGGGGCAAGCCTGCAAGACCTGATGCAGTTCAAGGCAGCAGACCTTGATGATATTGTCAGCAGGATCACCCAGCTCGATTCCAACGACCCTTCGTTGCCCCGCCTACGCGAGGCTTCCGAGCGTCTTGTCGAACGCGGCCGGACCCTGCGTATCGAACAGATCGTGAAGACTCAGGAGCCCAAGGGTGCGCAGCTCGACTACCTGGTTGAGCAGGATGTCGTGAAGATCGAGAAAGTGGGCGCCTTGGTCGAGCTCAAGCGGCTTCCCGATGGACGTCGAGACTTCCTGCAGGAATTCAAAGTGATCGATAAGCGCCAGGACCTGACCAAGGTTCTGTGGTACGCCCATGTGCATTTCAACAAGCCAACACCTGCGTTCGACGACTTCGTCAAGGCGCACCTGAAGACACCGGCCCAACGCTATCTGGGCCGGGAATGGCAAATCAGCCATGTAGAGGCCATCTGGCGCGGCGACCTGAGTCGTGCCCAGGCTCAGAAACACCTCTCACCGCACTTCTAGCTATTGTGGGCACCTGTTCAGGTGCCCTTCTTTTTCCCGCGTCGACAACGCGCTCAACATGAGGGAAACTCAACAACACTCGTTGTTACCCCCATGAATGCCCTCGGAGCCGCCGTGCTGGAAATCCGTCACCTGAAAACCCTTCATGCCCTGCGCGAAGCCGACAGCCTGGTAGAGGCCGCCGAACGCCTGCACCTGACCCAGTCGGCCCTATCACACCAATTCAAGGAGCTGGAAGAACGCTTGGGAATGGCACTGTTCGTGCGCAAGACCAAACCGATCCGCTTCACCAGCGCGGGCCTTCGCCTGCTGCAACTGGCCGATGCCACCCTGCCCCTGCTGCGCGGCGCCGAACGAGACATCGCCCGGCTGGCCGGTGGTACCGCAGGCCGCCTGCACATGGCCATCGAGTGCCACAGCTGTTTTCAATGGCTGATGCCGACCATCGACCAGTTCCGCGATGCGTGGCCTGAGGTGGAGCTGGACCTGGCTTCAGGCTTTGCCTTCGCCCCACTGCCAGCCTTGGCCCGCGGCGACCTGGACCTGGTGGTGACTTCCGACCCTGTGGATCTGCCAGGGATCACCTACGTGCCGCTGTTTACCTACGAAGCCATGCTCGCGGTCGCCAACCAGCATCCGTTGGCCAACAAGCCCTACATCGTGCCCCAGGACTTGCTCGACCAGACCTTGATCACCTATCCCGTGGAGCGTGATCGCCTGGACATCTTCACCCGTTTTCTGGAACCGGCCGACATCGAGCCCGCCGCGGTGCGCACCTCGGAGCTGACGGTGATGATGATGCAATTGGTGGCCAGTGGCCGTGGTGTGTGCGGTATCCCGCACTGGGCACTGCACGAATACAGCTCGCGCGGCTATGTGAAAGGCAAACGCCTGGGTGAGAAGGGCCTGTTCGCCACCCTGCACGCGGCAGTGCGCACCGACATGCTCGATGCGCCTTACATGCGCGACTTCCTGCTGACGGCCAAGGACACGTCCTTCTCTACCCTCGATGGTGTCAGCGCGGTGCGCTGACCGCCTGGCGGTAGAGCGGCAGGATCAGGTCGCGGGTCAGGGGCGCCAACTCTAGATCCGTGATCTGGTCAGCGGCCAGCCAGACCACTTCTTCTATTTCTGCCGCCGGGGCGACGTCCTCGGCGCTGTCGACCCGAAACAGCTCGGCCAGGACTTCGAAGCCTGGCTCGTTGGCAGCCGGTGCGCTGAACTGACCCAGATAGACCGCTTGTGCGGGGTCCAGCCGCAGCCCCAACTCCTCATGCAGCTCACGCACCAGCGCCGCTTGGGGCGACTCACCGGCATCGATCTTGCCACCAGGCTGCATGAAGGCCTGGGTGCCGCGCTTGCGTACGAGCAGGGTACGACCTTGCGGGTCGATCAGCAGGGCGGCGGCGATGCGGATGATCTGGGACATGGGAACTCGCTTACAGGTAAAAAGGCAGCAAGGATCCCACGGGCGCAGGGTATGGACAAGGAACCGCTAAGTTCATGACGAACGGCCCCTTGCCAATGGCCGCCTCACCCTCCATAAACGACACATGAACCTTCCCGCCCAGCACCATCCGGTGCTCGACCTGTTCCACCCCGCCGTCGGCACTTGGTTCCGGCAACACTTCGCCACCGTGACCGACGCCCAGGCCCGAGCCTGGCCGCTGATCCACGGCGGCCAGTCGATGCTGCTCGCCGCCCCTACCGGCTCGGGCAAGACGTTGAGCGCCTTCCTTGCCGTGCTCGATGAGCTGTTTTGCCAGGGCCTGGCACAGGGCGGTGAACTGCCCGCGCAGACCCAGGTGGTCTATGTATCGCCGCTCAAGGCGCTGTCCAACGACATCCGTCTCAACCTGGACGTACCGCTGGCGGGCATCAGCCAGGCTTTGCAGGACCAAGGCCTACAGGCGCCACGCATCACCACCCAAGTGCGTACCGGCGACACCCCGCAAAAGGAACGCGCCGCCATGCGCAAGCAGGCGCCGCACATCCTGGTGACCACCCCCGAGTCACTCTACGTGCTGCTGGGCTCGGCCTCTGGCCGCGAGGGCCTGGCCAGCGTGCACACGGTCATCGTCGACGAGATCCACGCCTTGGCCGGCAACAAGCGCGGCTGCCATCTGGCCTTGACCCTGGAGCGCCTGCAAGCGCTGTGTGGACGCCCCCTGCGGCGCATCGGCCTGTCCGCTACGCAGCGTCCCGTGGAGCGGGTGGCGCAGTTTCTGGTCGGTCACCAGCGCCCGTGCGCTATCGTCGACGTCGGCCATGCCCGCCGCCGCGACCTTGCCATAGAAGTGCCACCGGTCCCGCTGGGGGCAGTGATGGCCACCGATGTGTGGGACTTGGTCTATGACCGCATCGCCACGCTCGCCCGCGAACACCGCACCACGTTGGTCTTCGTCAACACCCGGCGCCTGGCCGAACGCTTGACCCGTCACCTGGGCGAACGCCTGGGTCAGACTGCAGTGGCCGCGCACCACGGTAGCCTGGCCAAGGAGTACCGCCTCGCCGCCGAACAGCGTCTGAAGGCGGGCGAGCTGCAGGTGCTGGTGGCCACCGCCTCGCTGGAGCTGGGCATCGACATCGGCGAGGTTGAGCTGGTATGCCAGATCGCCTCGCCCGGCTCGATTTCAGCCTTCCTGCAACGGGTCGGGCGCTCCGGCCACCAGGTGGAAGGGGTGCCCAAGGGGCGGCTGTTCCCGACCTCGCGAGACGATCTGATCGAATGCGTGGCCTTGCTCGACAGCATTCATCACGGCGAGCTCGATGAGCTGCACATTCCCAAGGCGCCGCTGGACGTATTGGCCCAGCAGATCGTCGCTGAAGTGGCCAACCAGCCTTGGTCGGAACTGGCGCTTTACGACTGCCTGCGCCAGGCCACGCCTTACAGCGCCCTGGACCAGGACCATTACCAGGCATTGCTGCGCATGCTCGCCGAGGGCTACAACGGACGCCAGGGTATACGCAGTGCCTACCTGCACCGCGATGCGGTCAGCGCCACCTTGCGCGGACGCCGGGGCAGCCAGCTGACCGCCCTGACCAGTGGCGGGACCATTCCGGACACCGCCGACTACTCGGTGTTGCTCGAGCCGCAGTCGCTTAACATCGGCAGCGTCAATGAAGACTTCGCGGTGGAAAGCATCGCCGGCGACATCTTCCAGCTAGGCAACGCGTCCTATCGCATCTTGCGGGTCGAGCCTGGTCGGGTACGGGTCGAAGACGCCCACGGCCTGCCCCCGACCATTCCATTCTGGCTCGGTGAAGCACCGGGGCGCAGCGATGAGCTGTCCGCTGCCGTTGCCCGTCTGCAGGCGCGAATCGATGAACGCCTGCAGGCCAGCGGCGGCGACTTTGCCCCGGTGTTGGCCTGGCTCCAGGACGCCTTAGCGCTGGACGAAGCCTGCGCCAGCCAACTGCTCGACTACCTCGGCCGCACCTGGCAGGTGTTTGGCGCCCTGCCTTCCCAGCAAACCCTAGTCATGGAGCGTTTCTTCGACGAATCCGGCGGCACCCAACTGATCATCCATTCGCCCTACGGCAGCCGTATCAACCGGGCATGGGGCCTGGCCCTGCGCAAGCGCTTCTGCCGCACGTTCAACTTCGAACTGCAGGCCGCGGCCAGTGAAGACGCCATCGTGCTGTCGCTGTCGACCAGCCATAGCTTCGCGCTGGACGATGTCTGGCGGTATCTGTCCAGCACAAGCGCCGAGCCGATCCTGATCCAGGCCTTGCTCGACGCACCGCTGTTCGGCGTGCGCTGGCGCTGGAACGCTGGCGTGGCCCTGGCCTTGCCACGCTATGTCGGTGGACGCAAGGTGGCGCCGCAGATCCAGCGGATGAAAAGCGAAGACCTGATCGCCGCCGTGTTCCCCGACCAGATTGCATGCCTCGAAAACATCGCGGGCGAGCGGCAGATCCCCGACCACCCGCTGGTGCAGCAGACCTTGGACGACTGCCTGCACGAAGCCATGGACAGCGAGGGCTGGCTGGCCCTGCTGCGGCGCATGGAAAGCGGGCAGATACGCCTGCTTGCCCGCGATCTGCCCGCGCCATCACCGCTGGCCTCGGCCATCCTCAATGCCCGGCCTTACACCTTCTTGGACGATGCGCCTCTGGAGGAGCGCCGCACCCAGGCGGTGCTCAACCGCCGCTGGAACGAAGTCCAGGGCAGCGACGATCTGGGTGCGCTGGACATCGACGCCATCGCCGCCGTGCAGGCCGAAGCCTGGCCGCAACCGAGCAATGCCGACGAAATGCACGAAGCCTTGATGAGCCTGGGTGCCATCAGCCAGGCCGAGGTGCAGGCCAACGCATCGTGGGCTGACCTTCTTGGACAATTGGCAGACGCCGGTCGCGCCTGCCGACTGCACCACGGCGAGCACAACCTGTGGCTTGCCCGCGAACGCCAGAACCTGGTGCTGGCGTGTTATCCGCACGCCCACCTGGAGCCCGCATTCGAGCTGTTGCCAGGCTTCGACCACCCGATCGAGCCAGACAGCGCGCTGACCGAACTGCTGCGCTCGCGTCTGAGCGGTTTTGGCCCATTGACCGTGGCGCAAATCGCCGCGCCCCTGGGCCTGCCCAGCAGCGATATCGAACAGGCCCTTGCCCGCCTGGAGGTCGAAGGCTACGTACTGCGCGGGCATTTCAGCCCTGGCCAGCACACCCAGCAGTGGTGCGAGCGGCATCTGCTCGCGCGTATCCATCGCTACACGGTCAAGCGCCTGCGCCGGGAGATCGAGCCGGTCACCCTGCAAGATTTCATGCGCTTTCTGTTCGACTGGCAGCACGTGACGACCAGCGAGCGCGTGCAAGGCCCGCAGGCAGTGGCCTTGGTGCTCGATCAACTGCAAGGTTTTCCGAGTGCGGCCGGAGCCTGGGAGGCGGAGCTGCTGCCTGCCCGCATCAAGGACTACAGCCCGCACTGGCTAGACGATGCCTGTCGCAGCGGCCAGTGGGCCTGGAGCCGACTGGCATCGACCGTCTCCGCCAGCACGCTGTCGAGCACACCGCTAGTACTGTTGCCCCGCGAGCACCTCGGTCTATGGCGCAGCCTGGCCCCCGCTCCGGCGCCCGACACACTCAGCCCCAGGGCACAACGTGTGTATCAGACACTCCAAGAACAAGGTGCTTTGTTCTTCGATGAGCTGGCTCAAGAAACGCATCTGCTACCCAGCGAACTCGAAACAGCCCTGCAGCAATTGGTGGGCGCAGGCCTGATCAGTGCGGACAGCTTCACCGGCCTGCGCAGCCTGATCGCTCCCGCAGCCAAGCGCAGTTCACGCAACAGTCGCCGCGGCCATCCGCCGCTTTCGAGCAGCATGGCCCACGCCGGGCGCTGGGCACTGCTGCGCCGAAGCAGCCAGACGCAGGAACCAGAGCAGCGCCTGGAACACATCGCCCGTACGCTACTGCGCCGATACGGGGTGATCTGTTGGCGATTGCTGGAACGTGAAAGCGACGTGCTACCGCCCTGGCGTGATTTGCTGCGTTGCTATCATCGCCTGGAGGCACGCGGGGAGATCCGCGGTGGACGCTTCATCGCCGGGCTGGCCGGAGAGCAATTCGCCCTGCCCGAGGCGGTCGGTTTGCTGCGCCAGGTACGAAAGCGCACGCCACAAGGCGAGCGGGTGATGGTCAGCGCCTGCGACCCGCTGAACCTGCTGGGAACGTTGCTGCCAGGAAACAAAGTGGCCGCGGCGGGTGGCAATCGGCTGCTGTACCGCGATGGCGTGCCGGTGGCGACCCGGGTGGCGGGGCGTTATGAGTTCCTGCTGGAAGCGCCGACCACAGAACATGAGAGCTGGCGACAGCAGTTGTTGCGTGACAGGCCCTGAAGCCGCTTCGCACCCTTTCGCAGGCATCTGCCGATTGCATGCCACAAAGCCTTGTGAGAACTGGCCAAGCCTGCGCAGGGTCGTGCAGTGGCCCTTGAGCATGACCAATCTTTCATGTGTACAGCGGGCCATCGACTGGCAATACGCCACGCAATGGGGCTAAGGTCGGGGTTTGACCCAGGCCCCTGAGCCTGACCGAGCCATCGCAAGGACCCCGTATGAGCCTGTCACTTCTCAGCCGCTATGCCTTTTTCGCCGCCTGTGTGCTGTTCACCTTGGCCAGCCTGCCCTTCCTGCACCACGAATGGTTGTGGCCCTTCACCCTGACCACCGGCGTGCTCAGCCTGATCGGCCTGTTCGACCTGCTGCAGCAGCGCCACGCGGTGCGGCGCAACTACCCGATCCTTGGCAACATCCGCTACTTGGTCGAGGCCATTCGCCCGGAAATCCGCCAGTACCTGCTAGAAGCCGACAGCGATGCCCTGCCCTTCTCCCGGGCCCAGCGCTCGCTGGTCTACGCCCGCGCCAAGAACGAAGCGTCCGACAAACCCTTCGGTACGCTGATCGACGTCTATGAATCGGGCTTCGAATTCATCGGCCATTCCATGCGCCCGGCGCCCTTGGCGGACCCATCGAGCTTTCGCGTGGTGGTCGGCGGCCCGCAGTGCAGCCAGCCGTACTCGGCATCCATCTTCAATATCTCGGCCATGAGCTTCGGCTCGCTCAGCGCCAACGCCATCCGCGCCCTGAATCAGGGCGCCAAGCTGGGCAACTTCGCCCACGACACCGGCGAAGGCAGCATCAGCCCTTACCACCGCGAAAATGGCGGCGACCTGGTCTGGGAGCTGGGCTCAGGCTACTTCGGTTGCCGCACCCCGGACGGACGCTTCGACCCCGAACGTTTCGCCGAGCAGGCGCGCAACCCGCAAGTGCGCATGATCGAGATCAAGATGAGCCAGGGCGCCAAGCCCGGCCATGGCGGCATCCTGCCCAAGCACAAGGTCACCGAAGAGATTGCTGCGACCCGCGGCGTCCTGATGGGTGAGGACTGCATCTCGCCTTCACGCCACAGCGCCTTCTCCACGCCCATCGAGATGATGCAGTTCATCGCCCGCTTACGTGAGCTGTCCGGCGGCAAGCCGGTGGGCTTCAAGTTCTGCCTGGGCCACCCTTGGGAGTTCATGGGCATCGCCAAGGCCATGCTCGAGACCGGCATCCTGCCGGACTTCATCGTCGTCGACGGCAAGGAAGGCGGCACAGGTGCTGCACCTGTGGAGTTCACCGACCATATGGGCGTGCCGCTGCGCGAGGGCTTGCTGTTCGTGCACAACACGTTGGTGGGACTGAACCTGCGCGACAAGATCAAGCTCGGCGCCAGCGGCAAGATCGTCAGCGCCTTCGACATCGCCAGCGTGCTGGCCATCGGCGCCGACTGGGCCAATGCGGCCCGAGGTTTCATGTTCGCCATTGGCTGCATCCAGTCCCAGAGCTGCCACACCAACAAATGCCCCACCGGTGTGGCCACCCAGGATGCCCTGCGTCAGCGTGCCCTGGTAGTGCCGGACAAAGCCCAGCGGGTACTCAACTTCCACCACAACACGCTGCGCGCGTTGGCCGAAATGCTGGCTGCGGCAGGCCTGGAGCATCCGGCGCAGCTGGAGGCCAAGCACTTGGTTCGGCGCATCTCCGCCACCGAAATCAAACTGTTCTCGCAGATGCATGTGTTCCTCAAGCCGGGCGAATTGCTCACCGGCGAGGTGAACGGGCAGTTCTATTCGCGCATGTGGCAGATGGCCCGGGCAGACAGTTTCGAGCCGCACACCGAGGTCGCCGCCTGAAGGCCTTGCCATTTGATGTGCCTGCGCTGGGCCAGGCACATCGGGTGATTTAGAGCAATGTCCTACAATGCGCCGAGCCGCCTCCTACCCCCCCATTAAATAGTCGTTAATCAATGCCCGACATGCTCGATGCCTCTCATTCAGGAGTGCACATCATGTCGTCGACCAACAATCCAAACTTTCCAGAAACCTGCTCGGTCTCCAGGTCTCAGCGTCTGCTGGCGCTCGCCAGGCAGATCGCCGTGCTGGGCGTTGTCATGCCGATGTTGATGATCGGCCTGCTCAAATTCACATCGATCGAAGTACAAGCCCTCAAACCGCTCATCAGCCAGACACCTTGGCTGAGCTGGTTGTATGCCGTGTTTGGCGTGGCAGGGACATCCTACTTGCTGGGGGTAGTGGAAATATTGGCCGCCGTGCTGGTCTTGGCCAGCCGATGGTCGACCAAAGCCGCCATTGCCGGTGGAGGGCTTTGCGCGCTCACCTTCGCCACGACGCTGTCGATCATGCTTGCCGTGCCGATCTGGGAGGTCGCGTCAGGTGGTTTCCCTTGGCTCAACCGCGCCGGCAGCTTTCTGATCAAGGATCTGGCGCTGCTGGGCGTGAGCCTGATGGTATTGGCAGAAGGTCTGCTTCGCCGTCAGCGGCGTGCGCGTTTGCCAGCCAGCAACAGGGCAACGGTCAGTTCCACAGGTCATTGACGCTCAGCACAGTCGAAAAACAAAGCCCCGGCGCTGGCCGGGGCTTCGTTCGTCAGGAGGCGGTACTTGTCACGCCCTGCGTCTCTTTCGGAGCCAGGCGGAACGCGTAGTACAGCACGGTCAGCAACACCAGGAACGCCGGGCCGATGTACAGGGCCACGCGAGTGTCCTCGAAGTAGGCCATCAGGCCGACCACCAGCACCAGGAAGGCCAAGGCCAGGTAGGAGCTCAGCGGCCACAGCCACATGCGGTACTTCAGACCCTGACGCTCAGCGGTGGAGAGACCGGCGCGGAACTTGAGCTGGGCCAGCAGGATCATCACCCAGGTCCAGATCGCACCGAAGGTGGCGATCGAAGTCACCCAGACGAACACCTTCTCAGGTACCAGGTAGTTGGCCAGCACGCCCAGCAGCAACGCGCCGATCGACAACAGCAGCGCATTGCGCGGCACGCCGCTCTTGGAGGTACGGGCGAAAGCCGCAGGAGCCTGACCATTTTGCGCCAGGCTGTAGAGCATGCGCCCAGTGCTGAAGATGCCGCCGTTACAGGAGGACAACGCCGCAGTGATCACCACGAAGTTGATGATGCCAGCGGCAGTCTTGATGCCCAGACGCTCGAAGGTCATCACGAACGGGCTGCCTTGGCTGCCGATTTCGTTCCACGGGTAGATCGACAGGATCACGAACAACGCGCCCACATAGAACAGCAGGATGCGCCAGAACACCGAGCCGATGGCTTGGGGAATGGTCTTTTGCGGGTTGCGTGCTTCACCGGCAGTCAGGCCGATCATCTCGACGCCCAGGTAGGCGAACATGACCATCTGCAGCGACATCAGCACGCCGGTCACCCCGTTGGGCATGAAGCCACCGTTGCTCCACAGGTTGGAGATGCCCATCGCCACGCCATCGTTGCCGAAACCGAAGGCGATGATGCCGATGCCGCCCAGGACCATGGCAATGATCGTGACGATCTTGATCAGGGCAAACCAGAACTCGAACTCGCCGAACGCCTTGACCGCGATCAGGTTGATCGCTCCCATGCTGCCCAGTGCTGCCAAGGCCCAGATCCAGCGGGGTACGTCAGGGAACCAGATGCCCATGTAGATGGCCACGGCCGTGATTTCCGCCACGCAGGTTACCAGCCACAGGAACCAGTAGTTCCAGCCGGTCAAGAAGCCCGCCAGCGGGCCGAGGTAATCCTGGGCATAGCGGCTGAAGGAGCCGGCGACAGGGTTGTGAACGGCCATTTCGCCGAGCGCGCGCATGATCACCAGGATGGCCAGGCCACCGATGATGTAGGAAAGCATGATCGCAGGACCGGCCATTTCGATGGCCTTGGCCGAACCGAGGAACAGGCCTACACCGATACAGGCGCCCAGCGCCATCAGACGGATGTGCCGTTCGCCCAGCTCGCGCTTGAGTGGGCCGCCCTGGGCGGTCTCACCATGGGCAGGGTGGTTGCCGACTGGCATAGCAATACAACCTCATTTTGTTATTGGATATGACCTTCGTGCAGCGCCGGCCATGCCGATGGGCGTGGCGTCGTCTTGCCAAGTGAGCCTTGTGGGCCCGCCTGTCCACCGAATCCGGCGGACGAAGGGGTCGAGCAGTATAGGAATCCGCCCGCAGGGCTTTTCACTATATAAACAGGGAAATTTGGAGAGAGTTCTGGACCAAAATCCCTTACGCGGAAGAGAGAAATCCCTCTCGCCCCCCTCTCGAGGAGAATGGGGCGGCTACCATAGCAACATTGCCGCAGAATGGAAGCTGCACCAAAGGCGGATATTCCGACTCCAGCTTGCGAGGCTTCTTACAATTTTTTCACCAACCCCGCCTAACGTCTAAGCTTCAGACAAGCAAGACGAAAAGTACCTGGCCGGATTGAAGACTATGGGCGCACTGTGGCAATCGGAACCAACCAGAACGGAAGCACCCGAAACCTCTCCGGCTGAAGCGCCACTACCAAAGACTCCCCGCCAGCGTCGCCTATGGTGGCGGCTCATCGTGCTCATCGTGCTGCTCGCTGCCATCGTCATCGGCTTCGCCGCTTACGACGAAATGCGCACCTCCAAGCTGCAATCCAGGGAATTCAGCCGTCTGGCCGGCACCCTCACCTACTCCCTGGAGCCTGGCCCGAGCGATGCGATCATCTACCCGGGCGACGGCCCGTTCGACAAGCGTCTGGGCTACAGCGCACTGGGCGAGTTCCTGCCACGACTGCTCAAGCGCGACTACCTGATCAGCCAGCAAGTGCGCTTCTCGCCGGCGCTGATGAACTACGTCGAGCACGGCCTGTTCGTTCCCTACGTGGAGAAGATCCAGGCCGGCCTGTCGATTACCGACTGCCGCGGCCAGGATCTGTACCACTACAACTACCCGCAGCACCTGTACCCGGATTTCGCCTCGATCCCGCCGATCATCGTCAAAAGCCTGCTGTTCATCGAAAACCGCGACCTGCTCGACCCGCAAGACCCACGCAATAACCCGGCGGTGGACTGGCCGCGCTTTGCCAAGGCCGCCTACAGCCAGGTGGCCAAATACCTTGCCCTGCCCGGCCAGTCGGCTGGCGGCAGTACCTTGGCCACGCAGTTGGAAAAGTATCGCCACTCCCCCGACGGCTTGACCGTGTCCGGCTCCGAGAAGATCCGCCAGATGATTTCCGCCAGCGTGCGCGCCTACCAAGGCGGGCCGGATACCACGGTGGCGCGTGAACGCATCGTGCGCGACTACCTCAACAGCGTGCCGCTGTCGGCCGTGCCGGGCCACGGTGAGGTTCACGGCATGGCCGAAGGGCTGCGGGTCTGGTATGGCGCCGATTTCGACCAGGTCAACCAGGCACTGGCCGGTACCGCCACCGACCCGGACTCCATGACAGCGCGCGGCCTGGCCTTGCGCCAGGTACTGTCGTTGATGATCGCCCAGCGCCGGCCCTCCCATTACCTGACCAAGGGCCGGGTGGAGCTGGCCGAGCTCACTGACGCGCACATTCGCGTGCTCGCCGCCAATGGTGTGATCGACCGTCCCCTGGCCGATGCCGCCTTGGCCAGCAAGGCGGTGTACCGCGACTGGGTGGCCCAGCCGACCATCGTGCCGATCATTACCAACAAGGGTATCAGCCTGGCCCGCAACCGCCTGGCAGCCATGCTCAACCGGCCGCTTTACGACCTCGACCGTCTCGACGTCTCGGCCACCAGCACCTTGCAGGCCGACTTGCAGATGCAGGTCAGCCAGTACCTGAAAAACCTTTCCGACCCTGAGTTCGCAGCCCAGATGGGCCTGATCGGCGAACGCCTGCTCACGACCAAAACCACCGACCAGGTGCGCTACAGCTTCACCTTGTTCGAGCGCACCGCCGATGGCTCGCGGGTACGGGTGCAGACCGACAGCACCGACCAGCCCTTCGATATCAACGAAGGCAGCAAGCTGGAGTTGGGCTCCACAGCCAAGCTGCGGGTACTGACCACCTACTTGGAAATCATCGCCGAACTCCACGACAAGTACGCCGGCAAGCCTGCCGCGGAGCTCAAGAAGGTCCCGGTGGCCGAGCTCGACCGCATCACTCAATGGTCGCTCGAATGGCTGATGCAGAACCCCAAGGACCAGAGCCTGGATGCCATGCTCGACGCAGCACTGGAGCGCAAGTACTCGGCCAACACCGGCGAAGCCTTCTTCACCGGCGGCGGCATGCACGTGTTCAACAACTTCCGCAAGGAAGACAACAGCCGAAACCCGACCCTCAAGATCGCCCTGCGCGAGTCGATCAACCTGCCGTTCATCCGCCTGATGCGCGACTTGGTGCGCTATGTCACCTATCAGCAGCCGTTCAACCGCGAGCCGCTGCTCAAGGACGATTCCGACCCACGGCGCCAGGAATACCTGGCGCGTTTTGCCGACAAAGAAGGCACCAACTACCTGATGCGGTTCTGGAAAAAGTACCAGCGCAAGACCTCCCAGCAGCGCCTGGACACCTTCCTCGACAGCATGCGCGTCACCCCGCAGCGCCTGGCCGCCGTGCACCGCTACCTGTTCCCGGAGGCCGGACAGGAAACCTTCAACGCCTTCGTCCGCGCCCATAGCGCCAACGACAAGAAGGCCCTGGCCAAGCTCACCGATGGTCGTCTGTCGGAGATGTACGAGGCCTATGGGCCCGGCAAGTACGACCTGCCCGATCAGGGCTACATCGCCAAAGTGCACCCGTTGGACCTGTGGCTGCTGGGCTATCTGCTCAAGAACCCCGGTGCCTCGCTCACCGAGATGGTCAACGCCAGCCGATTCGAGCGCCAGGAGGTCTACAGCTGGCTGTTCAAGAGCCGCCATCAGGGCGCCCGCGACAGCCGCATCCGGACCATGGTCGAGATCGAAGCCTTCCTGGATATTCACCAACGCTGGAAGCGCGTGGGCTATCCGTTCGATCATCTGGTGCCGTCGCTGGCCACCGCCATTGGCAGTTCCGGTGATCGCCCGGCCGCACTCTCCGAGCTGGTCGGAATCATCCAGAACGACGGCGTTCGCCTGCCGACCTTGCGCATCGACACCCTGCACTTTGCCGCCAACACCCCCTACGAAACCAAGCTGATCAGCGACCCGGACCGCGGCCAGCGGATCCTTCCGGTGGAAGTGGCCAGGGCCCTGAAGGGCGCGATGTCGCAGGTGGTGGATGCCGGCACAGCGCGGCGGATCTCCGGCAGCTTCAAGCTGCATGACGGCACGTCGCTGGTGATGGGCGGCAAGACCGGCACCGGCGACAACCGCATCGAAAGCTTCGGTGCTGGGGGCCGCCTGATCGGTTCGCGCTCGCTCAACCGTACCGCCACGTTCGTGTTCTTCCTCGGCGAGAACCACTTCGGCACCCTGACCGCCTTCGTCCCGGGGCGTTCGGCCGAGGCGTTCACGTTTACCTCGGCCTTGCCGGTGCAGGTGCTCAAGGGGATGGCGCCGATTCTCATGCCGTATCTGGAGCCGGGCAGCGCCACCGAATGCAAGGCCCCGGAGGTGGCGATGCATACGCCGTGATGCAACGACTCATCGAAAATACAGATAAGAATCATCCGCATTTTGGCGCTTGTGTTTAGATATATCTTGAGTAATATCTTTCGATATATCGAAACACACGGAGCCGACTCTCCATGCGCGACCACGTCCCACACGACCCCTTCGAACGCCGCCCCGCCCGGGGCGAGCGTGGCCCGCGGGTCTTCGCCCCTGGCGATCTGAAGCTGTTGATGCTGTCGATGCTGGCCGAGCAGCCCGGTCACGGTTATGACCTGATCCGCCAGATCGAAAGCCTGTTCGACGGCAGCTATACCCCAAGCCCGGGGGTCATCTACCCGACCCTGAATTTTCTCGAAGAAGCCGAGCTGATCACCGGCCAGGTCCAGGGCAGCAAGCGCCTCTACGTCATCACCGAAGCGGGGCGTGAGGCCTTGGCCGAGCAGGCGGTGGCACTCGATGGCGTGCGTATGCGCATCGAAGTCAGCAAACGCGCCCTGCGTGGGCACGATCGCCCGCCAGAGATCCACGAAGCAGTCGGTAACCTGCGTCACGCCCTGCACATGCATAGCGGTCGCTGGACGCTCGAGGAGATCGAGCGGGTACGCACCCTGCTCAACGACACTGCCAAGGCCATCGCCTCAGGCCCCACCGAGGCTGTTACGGAGAACACCCCATGAGCGATACCATCCATCGCGTCAACCATGAGATCCGCCAACGCCGCCTGCAGGTGCTGCGGGTCACCGACCTGACCCCGCGCATGCGCCGCATCACCTTGGGCGGCCCAGAACTGCAAGGCTTCACCAGCATGGGCAGCGATGATCACATCAAGCTGCTGTTCGCCCTCTCCCCCGAAGAGCAACAGGCCATCGACGCCCGCAATCTCGGTCGCGATGGTGGCGCTCGTCCGACCATGCGCGAGTACACGCCCCGACGCATCGACCTGGTGGCCAATGAATTGGATATCGATTTCGTGCTGCACGGCGATGGCCCAGCGTCCACCTGGGCGGCGCAGGCTGCACCGGGCCAAACCCTGGACATCGCCGGCCCACGCGCCTCGATGGTGGTGCCGGACCTATTCGACAGCTACCTGCTGATTGGCGACGAAACCGCGATCCCCGCCATCGGTCGACGTCTCGAAGAATTGCCTGCTGGCCGCCGGGTGCTGGCGCTGATCCAGATCGAAGACGAGCAGGAGCAGCAGCCATTGCCGAGCAAGGCGCACGTCGAGGTGATCTGGGTGCATCGCCACCAGGACGACCTGTTGGCCATGCTCGAGCAACTGGCGCTGCCGCCCGGTGCGCTGTACGCCTGGGTTGCGTTGGAAAAGACCCTGACCCGCCAGGCCAAGGCATTGCTGCTGGAAAAAGGTGTGAAGGACGATGCGCTGAAAGCTGCGGCCTACTGGCGCCAGGACGGCAGTGTCGATGACGAATGATGTTCTGCAGCTCATGCATTGCAGGTACAACTGGCTTGCTCTGTAGCGTCCTCTTCGCAGGTAAACCCGGTTGCGCAGGTACTTCGGTGCTATAGGGACCACCGCTGTACCTGTGGGAGCAGGGTTACGCGCGAACGGGCCGACACTGCCTCAATAGGCCTGCGTCAACCGACGCCCCCGCCAGCGATCCACCCCGACCAACACCAACCCGATCCCCCAGAATCCCACAAGCACGCCCAAGGCATTGAGCAGCACCTGCCCATAGCCAAGAGTCGCGACATCGATGAACGGGTACGCATAAACGCCGATTTCCCGCCCCCGCCACAAGGCATAGGCAAAATACATTGCCGGGTACAGGGTCCACGCCGCCAAGTGCCACAGCCGCAAGCTGCCCTTGGGCACCTCACGCCACCAATACAGCACGCATACCAGCGGCATCACATCGTGCAGCAATTCATCGGCCACCCATTGCCAGCCCTGGGGTTGCCACAGATGGCGCAGCAGCACGCTATAGGCGAGCGCGACCAGCACGATGCTCGCGGTGATGCCGGAACCCACCACGGGCGAAAGGAAGAACCGCTGCGCACTCGACGCCCGGCCAAACGCCGCATAGCTAAGCACTGTCGCGACCAGGGTATTGGTCAGCACCGTGAAGTAACCAAACACATTCACCAGACCGCCGATCAGGCTAGCCTGCTCCTCCCAGCGGGCCCACAGCACCAGGTAGACCTGTATCGCCAGGCCCGTCCAGCCGAGCCACGCGGCGAAAGTCAGCCAGGGATGACGCGGCATCAGCCAGCCCGCTGGAGTTTCACGTAGAGCTGCTCGACCTTCTCCCGCGCCCAGGGCGTCTTGCGCAGGAAGGTCAGGCTCGACTTGATGGTCGGGTTGCTCTTGAAGCAACGAATGTCGATGCGCTCGGCCAGGCCTTGCCATTGGTAGTGGGCCACCAGCTCGGTGAGGATCTGCTCCAGCGTCTTGCCGTGCAGCGCGTTGTGTTGGGCCGTGCTCATGCCTGTGCTCCCGCGGGTAAAGATGCGCACCTTACACGAGTGTAGTGACAGGCGGCGCTGATTCGGCGTTGCGAGTCGCATTTGCACGAAGCACTGGCCAAAGCGTGAACCCTTGTGCTGCAATAGAGATGTTATATTGTAACAATAAAGCTCTCTGCCAAGGAACGTCACACCCCCATGCGTCACATGTCTCTGCGCCTCTCCCCCCTCGCTGTCGCCCTCTGGCTGGCCTCCATGCCCAGCCAGGCCGTGGAACTAGAACCTCAGGTCATCACCGCCAACCCCTTGGGCAATCGCCAATTCGCCGCCCCCAACACGGTGCTACAAGGCGACGACCTGCTGCATCAACAGCAAGGCAGCTTGGGCGAGACCCTCAACAAACAGCCCGGCGTCGCTTCGACCTGGTTCGGCCCCGGCGCTAGTCGCCCGGTGATCCGCGGCCTGGATGGCGACCGGATCCGCATCCTGCGCAACGGCGTGGGCGCACTGGATGCTTCATCGCTGTCCTATGACCACGCCGTCCCGCTGGATCCGGTCAACGTCGAACGCATCGAAATCGTCCGCGGCCCGGCCGCCCTGCTCTATGGCGGCAATGCCATCGGCGGTGTGGTCAACACCTTCGACAACCGCATTCCCGACTCGCCCATCGAGGGGATCCACGGCGCCGGCGAGCTGCGCTACGGCGGCGCCGACACCACCCGCAGCAGAGCCGGCAAGCTGGAGGCCGGCAATGGGGCTTTCGCCTTGCACCTGGACGCCAACAGCCGCCAGTTCAACGACCTGCGTATCCCAGGCTATGCCCGCAGCTCGAAAGTGCGCGACAGCGATGAGCCCGGCAGCCGTCATCGACTGGAAAATAGCGACGGACGCCAGGATGGCGGCGCCATCGGCGGTGCGTACCATTGGGACCACGGCTACACCGGCCTTTCTTACAGTCGCTACGACAGTAACTACGGCTCGGTCGCAGAGCCCGGGGTCCGCCTGGACATGCAGCAAGATCACTATGGTTTTGCCAGCGAGCTGCGCGACCTCGAAGGCCCGTTCAGCTCGATCAAAGTCGATGCGGGCTACACCGATTACCAGCACCGCGAGATCGAAAGCGGCGAAGTTCACACCACGTTCAAGAACAAAGGCTACGAGGCGCGGGTCGAAGCACGCCACCAGCCCTTCGGCCCCGTCGAGGGCGTCCTGGGCGCGCAAATCAGCCGCAACGAATTCTCCGCCCTGGGCGAAGAAGCGTTCGTTCCCCACACCGACACTGACAGCCTGGCGCTGTTCATGCTCGAACAATGGCAGACCAGCGAGCGCTTGAACCTGAGCCTCGGCGCGCGTCTGGAACACACCCGCATCGATCCGGATGCCAAGGGCAACGCCACCTTTGCCAGTGCCGACAACTCGGAAAGCTTCACTTCCGCAAGTCTCTCGTCCGGCGCGGTGTACCAACTCGACCCGGTCTGGTCGCTGGCCGCGAACCTCGCCTACACCGAGCGCGCCCCGACCTTCTACGAGTTGTACGCCAACGGCGCACACGTAGCCACGGGCGCCTTCGAAGTGGGCGACCCGAACCTGAACAAGGAAAAAGCCGTTTCCACCGACCTGGCCCTGCGCTTCGACAATGGCACCCACAAGGGCAGCGTGGGCGTGTTCTACAGCCATTTTCGCAACTACATCGGCCTGATCGGCACCGGCAACCTGCGCGAAGGCCACCACCACGATCATGATGATCACGATCACGATCACGACCATGGCGAACTGCCCGAATACCTGTACCAAGGCGTGCGCGCCCGGTTCTATGGCATCGAAGCCCAAGACCGCTGGCAGTTGGCCGAAAACCGCTACGGCAGCTTCGCACTGGAGCTCTCAGGCGATTACACCCGCGCCAAGAACCTTGACAGCGGTGAGCCTCTGCCGCGTATCGCGCCGCTACGCCTGAACAGCGGTTTGCTCTGGGAACGGGATCGCTGGCAAGCGCGGGTCGACGTGCAGCACGCGGCCTCGCAGCACCGCAAACCCGCCAACGAGACCAGTACCGACGGCTACACCACCCTCGGCGCCAGTCTGGGCTACCGCTTCGATATCGCTCAGAGCGACTGGCTGGTATTCGTGCGCGGAGAAAACCTGAACGACCAGACCGTGCGCTATGCCAGTTCGATCCTGCGAGACATCGCACCAGCGCCTGGACGCAGTGTACAGGTGGGATTGCGCACCTCGTTCTAAGCATTCTGGCGGCGCCATGGGCCCAATCGCGATGGTCCGGAGCCAGGACAAGCCAGTTCCCTCGGTGGCGCGGGAGCTGGCGAAGCCTACAAAAGGCTGCCCAACTGCCCCAACTATTACTCTCTGAGCAACAATCCGCTGCGACAATTTGTCTTTTTTTCTTACAACTTCCCCTATATCCTCCACGCCGCACGCTGAAACGCTTCATCCACGAACCTTGCAGCCATCTCCATTGAAGGGCCCGCCCTTCGATGCGCTTGCCGTTTTTTCAATAATCAAAAGATAGCGCTATCTCATGCTCCAACTGCCCAAAACCCGTTTTTCCAGCTTCGCCCTCGCCACTGTTCTGGGCGGGTTGTCGTCCACCAGCGCAGCCCATGAGCTGTTCGCCAGCGACTCCCCGTGGATGCTTGGCGACTGGGGTGGCACCCGCACCGAATTGCTGGAAAAAGGCTACGACTTCACCCTCGGCTACACCGGCGAGATGGGCAGCAACCTGCACGGCGGCTATGACCACGACCGTACCGCGCGCTACAGCGACCAGTTCACCTTCGCCAGCCACCTTGATCTGGAAAAGATCCTTGGCTGGCAGGATGCCGAGTTCAAGCTGGCGATCACCGAACGCCATGGCCAGAACATCAGCAACGACCGGATCAACGACCCCCGGGTCGGCGGCTTCACCTCGGCCCAGGAAGTCTGGGGCCGCGGCCAGACCTGGCGGCTGACGCAGATGTGGATCAAGCAGAAGTACTTCGATGGCGCCCTGGATGTGAAATTCGGGCGCTTCGGTGAAGGCGAGGACTTCAACAGCTTCCCTTGCGACTTCCAGAACCTGGCCTTCTGCGGCTCCCAGGTGGGCAACTGGGTGGGTGGCATCTGGTACAACTGGCCCGTCAGCCAGTGGGCCCTGCGCGTTCGCTACAACCTCAACGACTCGCTGTACGCCCAGGTCGGCGTCTTCGAACAGAACCCCTCGAACCTTGAAAGCGGTAACGGCTTCAAGCTCAGCGGCAGCGGTACCCAGGGCGCGGTCATGCCGATCGAACTGGTGTGGAGCCCGCGGGTCAATGGCTTTGAAGGGGAATATCGCGCTGGCTACTACTACAGTAATGCCAAGGCACAGGATGTTCTGAAGGACAGCAACGGCCAGCCGGCTGCCTTGAGCGGCCAGGCCTATCGCAGCAGCTCGAGCAAGCATGGCTTCTGGCTCGGAGCCCAGCAGCAAGTGACGTCGCTGGCCTCGGACCACTCCCGCGGCTTGAGCCTGTTCGCCAATGCCACGATGCACGACAAGAAGACCAATGCCATCGACAACTATGTTCAGGCAGGTGTGGTGTACAAAGGGCCCTTCGATGCCCGCGCCAAGGACGACATCGGTTTCGCCCTCGCCCGCGTGCACGTCAATCCCGGCTATCGCAAGAATGCCCGCCTCATCAACCAGGCCGCCGGCCTGGACGATTACGACAACCCTGGCTACCTGCCCGTCCAGGACACCGAATACAGCGCCGAGCTCTACTACGGCATTCACCTGGCCGATTGGCTCACCGTACGACCCAACCTGCAATACATCCGCCATCCAGGCGGTGTGTCGCAGGTCGACGCCGCCCTGATCGGCGGCCTGAAAATTCAGAGCAGTTTCTAACCCACCCCTTCGACCTACGGAGAACATACGATGAGCACTGACGGTGCCAAGAATGGAACCCGCTGGCTACCGCGCCTTCTGGGCGTGCTGCTGTTGCTGATGGGCCTGGCCCTGCTGGCAGGCGGCATCAAGCTGAGCCAGCTGGGAGGATCCCTGTACTACCTTATCGCCGGCATTGGCTTTGCCCTGTCCGGCATCCTCCTGCTGGCCATGCGCCGCATCGCTTTGGGCCTGTATGGCTTGGTGCTGTTGGGCAGCACGATCTGGGCACTGTGGGAAGTCGGCCTGGACTGGTGGCAACTGGTGCCACGTCTGGCGATCTGGTTCGCCGTCGGGGTCGTCCTGCTGCTGCCGTGGGCACGTCGTCCGCTGATCGGCCCGTCGTCGAAAATCAACACCGCGCTGCTCAGCGTCGCGGTGGTCGCCGCCGGCGCCAGCGCCCTGGGCAGCCAGTTCACACACCCGGGCGAGACCTTCGGCACGCTCAATCGCGACAACAGCGAAATGGGCAGCGCAGCCCCCGACATGCCGGACGGCGAATGGCAGGCCTACGGCCGTACAGAACACGGCGACCGCTACTCGCCGCTGCGCCAGATCACCCCGCAGAATGCCTACCGACTGGAAGAAGCCTGGCGCATCCGCACCGGTGACCTGCCGACCGATGACGATCCGGTAGAGCTGACCAACCAGAACACGCCGCTGAAGGTCAACGGCATGCTCTATGCGTGCACCGCTCACAGCAAGCTGCTGGCCTTGGATCCGGACACCGGTGCCGAGATCTGGCGCTTCGACCCGCAGATCAAGAGCCCTACCGGCTCGCTCAAGGGCTTTGCCCACATGACCTGCCGCGGCGTTTCGTACTATGACGAAAACCGCTACGTCAGCCGCGACGGCAAGCCTGCGCCAAAGATCTCCGACGCAGGCCAGATCGTGGCCCAGACCTGCCCGCGCCGCCTGTACCTGCCGACCGCCGACGCCCGCCTGATCGCCATCAACGCCGACAATGGCAAGGTCTGCGAAGGCTTCGCCAACCAGGGCGTGATCGACCTGACCACCGGCCTTGGGCCCTTCACCGCCGGCGGGTACTACTCCACCTCGCCAGCGGCGGTCACCCGCGAGCTGGTGATCATTGGCGGTCACGTCACCGACAACGAGTCGACCAATGAGCCGTCCGGCGTGATCCGCGCGTACGACGTGCACGACGGCCACCTGGTGTGGAACTGGGACAGCAACAACCCAGAGGACACAAAGCCACTCGCCGCCGGCCAGACCTACAGCCGCAACTCGGCCAACATGTGGTCGATCGCCAGCGTCGACGAAGACCTGGGGATGATCTACCTGCCGCTGGGCAACCAGACCCCCGACCAGTGGGGCGCCGACCGTACTCCAGGCGCCGAGAAGTACAGCGCCGGTATCGTCGCCCTGGACCTGGCCACCGGCAAAGTGCGCTGGAACTACCAGTTCACCCACCACGACCTGTGGGATATGGACGTGGGCAGCCAGCCGACCCTGGTGCACCTGAAAACCGACGATGGCATCAAGCCCGCGGTCATCGTGCCGACCAAGCAAGGCAGCCTGTATGTGCTAGACCGTCGCGACGGCACGCCGATCGTGCCGATCCGTGAGATTCCGGTCCCCCAAGGCGCCGTCAAAGGCGATCACACCGCACCGACCCAGGCACGTTCGGACCTCAACCTGCTCGGCCCCGAGCTGACCGAAAAGGCCATGTGGGGCGCAACGCCGTTCGATCAGATGCTCTGCCGTATCCAGTTCCGCAGCCTGCGCTACGAGGGCCAGTACACCCCGCCGTCCGAGCAGGGCTCGCTGGTTTACCCAGGCAACGTTGGCGTGTTCAACTGGGGTAGCGTGTCGGTCGACCCAGTTCGCCAGGTGCTGTTCACCTCGCCGAACTACATGGCGTTCGTCTCGAAGATGGTGCCCCGCGAGCAAGTCGCCGCCGGCAGCAAGCGCGAGAGCGAGACCAGCGGCGTGCAACCGAACACCGGTGCGCCCTACGCGGTGATCATGCATCCGTTCATGTCGCCTTTGGGCGTACCGTGCCAGGCGCCGGCCTGGGGTTACGTCGCGGCGATCGACCTGTTCACCAACAAAGTGATCTGGAAGCACAAGAACGGCACCACCCGCGACAGCACTCCAGTACCGATCGGCCTGCCGGTCGGCGTACCGAGCATGGGTGGCTCGATCGTCACCGCAGGTGGCGTAGGCTTCCTCAGCGGCACCCTGGACCAGTACCTGCGCGCTTATGACGTGCACAACGGCAAGGAGCTGTGGAAAGCCCGCCTGCCAGCGGGTGGCCAAGCCACGCCAATGACCTACACCGGCAAGGATGGCAAGCAGTACGTGCTGGTCACCGCTGGCGGCCACGGCTCGCTGGGCACCAAGATGGGCGACTACATCATCGCCTACAAGCTCGCCGACTAAGCGGCAAGCGACAAAAGAAAGCGGGGCCTACGAGGCCCCGCTTTTTTCTTGCAGCTTGCAGCTCGAAGCTCAAAGCTTGAAACCCATCCCCCCCCGCCCCATCTAAGCACCATAGTCATTTGCGCAGGTGCCCCATGAGCGACCAGCAAGATCTACCGGACCATCCAGACGAACACGAAACAGTCGAACATCTCCACGCCAAGGCCACCCCCGGCCACCACCTTGCCCTGCCCGGCCAACAACTGCCGGACAAGGTCTATGTGATCCCGATCCACAACCGCCCGTTCTTCCCGGCCCAGGTCCTGCCGGTGATCGTCAATGAAGAACCTTGGGCAGAAACCCTGGATCTGGTCGCCAAGACTCCGCACCACTCCCTGGCCCTGTTCTTCCTGGACGAGCCGCCAGAAGACCATCGTCATTTCGACACCTCGTCCCTGCCGCAGTACGGCACCTTGGTCAAGGTCCACCACGCCAGCCGCGAGAACGGCAAGCTGCAGTTCGTCGCCCAGGGCCTGACCCGGGTGCGCATCCGGACCTGGCTCAAGCACCATCGCCCGCCCTACTTGGTGGAAGTGGACTACCCGCATCAACCCGCCGAACCCACCGACGAGGTGAAGGCCTATGGCATGGCCCTGATCAATGCGATCAAGGAGCTGTTGCCGCTCAATCCGTTGTACAGCGAAGAGCTTAAGAACTACCTCAACCGCTTCAGCCCAAACGACCCATCGCCCTTGACCGACTTCGCCGCCGCGCTGACCTCGGCTACCGGCGCGCAGTTGCAGGAAGTGCTCGACTGTGTGCCAATGCTCAAGCGCATGGAAAAAGTCCTGCCGATGCTGCGCAAGGAGGTCGAGGTCGCGCGTCTGCAAAACGAGATCTCCGCCGAGGTCAACCGGCAGATTGGCGAACACCAGCGCGAGTTCTTCCTCAAGGAACAGCTCAAGGTCATCCAGCAGGAGCTGGGCCTGACCAAAGACGACCGTAGCGCCGACCTGGAGCAGTTCCAGCAGCGCCTGGAAGGCAAGACCCTGCCGGAGCAGGCGAAAAAGCGCATCGACGAGGAAATGAACAAGCTGTCGATCCTCGAGACCGGTTCGCCGGAATACGCCGTCACCCGCAACTATCTGGACTGGGCCACCGCACTGCCCTGGGGCGTTTACGGCCAAGACAAGCTTGACCTCACCCATGCGCGCAAAGTCCTCGACCAGCATCACGCCGGGCTGGACGACATCAAGGATCGGATCCTGGAGTTCCTTGCCGTTGGGGCCTGGAAAGGCGAAATCAGCGGCTCCATTGTCCTGCTGGTCGGCCCGCCCGGTGTGGGCAAGACCAGTATCGGCAAGTCCATCGCCGAAAGCCTCGGCCGGCCGTTCTTCCGCTTCAGCGTCGGCGGCATGCGCGACGAGGCGGAGATCAAGGGCCACCGACGCACCTATATCGGCGCCCAGCCGGGCAAGCTGGTGCAGGCCCTGAAGGACGTCGAGGTGATGAACCCGGTGATCATGCTCGACGAGATCGACAAGATGGGCCAGAGCTACCAAGGCGACCCGGCCTCGGCGCTGCTCGAAACCCTCGACCCCGAACAGAACGTCGACTTCCTCGACCACTACCTGGACCTGCGCCTGGACTTGTCCAAAGTGCTGTTCGTTTGCACCGCCAACACCTTGGACTCGATCCCCGGCCCACTGCTCGACCGCATGGAAGTGATCCGCCTCTCCGGCTACATCACCGAAGAGAAACTGGCGATCGCCAAGCGCCATCTATGGCCCAAGCAACTGGCCAAGGCCGGAGTCGCTAAATCCAGCCTGAGCATCAGCGACAGCGCTCTGCGCATGGTGATCGAGGGGTATGCACGCGAGGCCGGGGTGCGCCAACTGGAAAAACAGCTGGGCAAACTGGTGCGCAAGGCAGTGGTCAAGCTGCTCGAGACGCCGCAGGCCAAGCTCAAGATCGGCACCAAGGACTTGGAAGCGGCACTCGGTATGCCGGTGTTCCGCAGCGAGCAGGTGCTCGCTGGCAAGGGCGTGATCACCGGCCTTGCCTGGACCAGCATGGGCGGGGCCACCTTGCCGATCGAAGCCACCCGTATCCACACCCTCAACCGTGGCTTCAAGCTCACCGGCAAGCTGGGCGATGTGATGAAGGAATCGGCCGAGATCGCCTACAGCTATGTCAGCTCGAACCTGAAGCAGTACGGTGGCGACCCGAGCTTTTTCAACGAAGCCTTCATTCACTTGCACGTACCCGAGGGCGCCACGCCCAAGGATGGGCCGAGCGCCGGCATCACCATGGCAAGCGCCCTGTTATCGCTCGCCCGGGACCAGGCGCCGAAAAAAGGCGTGGCCATGACCGGTGAACTGACACTCACCGGGCAGGTGCTACCGATTGGTGGGGTCCGTGAGAAGGTAATCGCCGCACGGCGACAGAAGATCTTCGAACTGATCCTGCCAGAGGCCAACCGCGGCGACTTCGAAGAGCTGCCGGACTATCTACGTGAAGGGCTGACTGTGCATTTCGCCAAGCGCTATGCCGACGTGGCGAAAGTGTTGTTCGCTTGATTGAACAGAGGGGCCACGGCCCCTCTGTTTTTCAGGCAAAAGCCTCACGCAATCGCTGCGCGTGCACGGCAACCTGTTTCCACTGTCCCAAGAATATTTTGAAGTACACCATGAAAAGCGCCAGCTCTCGCTGGCGTTTCACTTTGCTCAAATGATTGTGTGCACTTTCGACATACGTGCCTATCGCTTGCCAAGCCGTATGAAGTTTTTCAATATTGCCATGCACGCCAGCCAGCTGTAGATCACGCACGCCAAACAAAGCCCTAAGCTGCTCGCGATCTTCTTCTTCAAAAGTCGCTTTCCGACAGTTTGTCCAAAACGGCTCGAATCTCAGCGTGCACTTGCGCACCTCAACCGTATCAAGCGCTTTGATCACCCTATCCAGGTCGGGTTGTAATTCACGCCGGTGCGTTTCGCGAAAGTCCTCGATACCTGACATGTATTCAGTGAGATGGATGTCAAAGGCCTCGACCTCCCTCCGAAGACTGAGCACGTACGCAACCATTGTTTCCACACGCGTCAAATCCCTGGGACTGAGTGCCAAATCCTTTTCGCCAGACAACGCCTCCCGTCTATCTGCATGACCGTTCGCCATCTCGAGCCGAGACGCAATGTTCTGTATTTCTGCACTCCGCTGCGTGACCGTTTGGGTATGCCCGACCAATGCCTGACTCAGCGCACTTCCACGCTCACGCAAGGACCACCAAAAACCACTCCTGTAGGACAGCCTAGCGATCAGCCGTTCCAAATTACCAATATTCAGGACTGGCTCAGAGACATACGAATAGCTCACCCAACGCGACAATCGTCCTTGAGGTAAATCGTGAACCCTGCGGACATAGGCATCCAGCTGCGCAACAGAGGCTTTTAGATCACCCACGCCGCTTCGCGCCTGTTTGAAGAGCGCTGCCACTCGCACTTCCATCGCCCGTGCAGCGCTCCCCATCGGCATCAGCATCCTTTGTTCCATGAGCATTAACTCCGTAAGCCTGACCGCCGCTCTGATGAATGGCAGTCAGGCTATTGATCACGAATCAAAATGCATTGCTGATCTGCTTGATCATGCTGCGCTGATAAGCCAGGAGCGTCTTCAAAAACGCATCGATAGCACGCAGGTCTTCGATTCCCTTGTACTTGGCGTTCTTCAGCAGGTTGTAGAAACTCCCCAACGCCATGCTCAGCGCATTCAAGGCAATCAGGCAGGCCTTACGTTGCGCGACGAGCCTAGGCACATTTTCCAGCGCCTTGAGCTGTTGACGGCATGTCGCCAGGGTTCGGCTATTGGCGGCAAGGTCCCGCTGCAGCGTTCTGAGTCCGAGTGTCAATTGCCGACGCTGTGCCTGCAGTCGGCTGTAATTGAGGTCAGCAGACAACTGCCCAAGCGTTTTCTCCAGGTTTTTCAGGGCCTGGGCTGCGGCCTCACTCAGTAAGGCGATCTGCCCACCGGGCACTGCCAGCGCAGCCAATTGCTCGGGCGTTGGAATCAGGCCGTCGAACTTGACCTCGATATCGATAGCTTCCAGCGCTTTGAGGGCGGTATGCAGTGCCTCGATCTTGGACGACTCGGCGTCTATTTCGGCTTTCAAGGCGACACTGGTCGTTTCCAGTTCCATCTGCTGCCTGAATAAACGGGCTTCGTCGCGGGAGGCGTTGGGGGCAGACAAAGCCGACAACTCCGTAGAGGCATTCTTTACGCCACTGATTTGAATCGTCAGATTCGACAGCACTTTATTGATAGTTTCCTGGGCAATGAACAGAAGCTCAGGGTCTTCGCCGATGTCCTCAAGCGCATCGACGATATCCTCTAACCCGCTTGCATGCAGCTCTGCCTCCATCCGCAGGGCTTGAGTTGCCATTCGCTTGGTAATGCTGTCCAGAAACTTGGCATGTCGCTCAATCGATTCATACAACGTCGGCAAGGGCTTCAGGTTGCCCTGCTGCCACTCAAGCAGGAAAACACGGGTCGTCGAGAGAATGTCGTCCAGTACGGGTTGCTGGCTGGCAGGCGACAGATAAGAAACCTTGGCATTCATGGTAATAGTCCTTTAATGAATTAGCGTGCCGATGCGGCATTGTCGAAAACCGCTGTCAGTTGCAGCGAAGTGCGCTCGATTTCCTTCCACTGCCGGAGGAATCGTTTGAAAAAGATCAGAAAGATCGCCAGCCGCTGGCCATCTGTGATCTTTCCGAGCTCTTCGATGGAGCTGGTGATGTAGACCTCGACACGCTCCCAGACTGTCTGCAAATGGGAGGCTGAGGTCAGGACATCGTTAAGACGCACGTCCAGATCATCCACAAACTGGGTCATTTCCTTGAGCCGGCCTTCCAGATTCACACGGGCCTTCAGTTTCGCTGCGACCCCCCTGCGCTGTTGTTCTAACTTTTTACGTTGCTTACGCGCAGATTCTGCTTTGGCGCCATAGATCGCACCGCCGACAATAGCCCCAAGCGGCCCCCCAGCGAGGCTGCTCAGTCCGTTGGAGAGGTACCTGTCGTATTCTTTTTTAAGTTCGCCGATCTCGACGTCGAGGGCTTTGAGTTCAGTGCGCAACGCTTCAACCAGCCCGTCTTGTTTCTTGCGTTTTAGCGCCTTGTCCTTGTTGCCGACTGCAGGCAGCAACTCCTTTTTAACGGTGTCCCTGAAGGCTTCGCTGTCTTTCTTTACACCGTCTACACGCTTGGCATAGTTCCTGACATCGTCGTTGAGGATTTGCATGTACTCGACCAGTTGCGTGACGGCTTTCTGGTCCTCGGCGCCCAGTTTGACCGGCCTCGCGAGCGCCACTTGCTCCCAGGTCATTTGCGGTTTCAGAAATCTCAGGCGACTGCACTCTGCAACAATTTCCTCGCCAACGACATCGATCAAGTTGGCGGTGGTTGCCAGTTCGCTCGAGAGCCGCTTGCTGCGATCTGACAGTGTTGTCCAGGCGTTGGCATGACGACGCAGACCCTCAAACAGGCTGGACATGGCCGAGGGCTTCAGCTCAGGCTCATCGATGGTCTTGTAGCCCAGCCATTGCTCAACGGTTTGTGGGGTCTTGGGCAGACCAAAAACAAAATTGGCATATTGGTTGATGGTGACGATGTGCTCGCGGCTGAGTGTCAGGCCGCCCTCATTACTACCGTCGCGCTCAGCCATTGCTGTAACCATTGCTACAGGTTGGCTGGCCGCCTCATTTGCCAGCGTTTCATAGCTGGCTCTTTGGAAACTCATACATTTCTCCTTGTACCCAAACCGGGCTGGTTTGGTGGTACAAAGTTATGACTCGCCCCGATGAGTCATCAGATGGCAATCGTTCCTCCTACAAGATCTATTGGTATATTCAGACAGGAGACTTCATGAGATCTCGCCTTGCACTGTTTCCCCTGGCCTTTGGGCTGTTGAGCGCCTGCAGCCAAACCCCGTCCTCCCCTGAACCTATCGTTCTGGAAAAAGCCAGTGAATGCCCAATCACCCTGGTGCCCGGACAAACATTGACCTTGCGTTTGCCCAGCAATCCCAGCACCGGTTACCGCTGGCTGGTTCAACACCCGGCGGCCAACATCCTGCGCAGCCTGGGCCCTGAGGTGTATAGCGATCCAGAAGACACAGGTGTGGTGGGCAGTGCAGGCCAGTCCTTGTGGCGCTTCCAGGCCCAGGGCCAAGGCGTGAGCCATCTCATTCTGGTGTATCAGCAACCCTGGGCACCCGAAGTGCGCCCTGCACAGACCTTCGACTGCGCCGTGACGGTCGACTGAACCTGCCCAGAGGCGATGCGCAAACGGTCAGGGTTGGCTAAAATGCACGCTCTTTACCACCCCCACCTGGTACTTCCGTGAGCCAACAACCCGACCGCCTCTTCGCCCAGCCCTTGGAGCAGGTGCCCGACTTTGCCTTCAACGAGGACGTGGTGCGGGTGTTCCCGGACATGATCAAGCGTTCGGTGCCAGGTTACCCGACCATCGTCGAGAACCTCGGCGTGCTCGCCGCCCGCTTCGCCCAGCCGCACACTGCGCTGTACGACCTGGGCGCATCACTGGGCGCGGTGACCCAGTCCCTGCGCCGGCACGTGCGTGCCGACGGCTGCCGGGTGATTGCGGTGGACAATTCCGCAGCCATGGTCGAGCGCTGCCGTCAGTACCTCACCGCCCAGGACTCGATGTTCCAGGAACTGCTGCCAGTACAGGTGCTGGAGGCCGATATCCTGGCCCTGCACTTCGAGCCGGCCTCGGTGGTGGCGATGAACTTCACCTTGCAGTTCATCGCCCCGGACCAACGCCTGGCACTGCTAGGTCGCATCCGCCAGGCGCTGCTGCCCGGTGGCGCGCTCGTCCTCTCCGAGAAGCTGCGTTTTGCCGATGACCAGGAGCAGGACCTGCTCAACGAGTTGCACCTGGACTTCAAGCGTGCCAATGGCTACAGCGAACTGGAAATCGCCCAGAAGCGCAGCGCCATCGAGAACGTGATGAAACCCGACACCCTGCAGACCCACAAAGACCGCCTGCATGCCGCCGGCTTCTCCAAGGTCGTGCCTTGGTTCCAATGCCTCAATTTCGCCTCACTGATTGCCCTGCCATGATCGACCTCTCCCCCCTCGTCCGCCGCCTGGCGGGCACGCCCCTTGCCACGTGGTCCCAAGGCCTGCAAGCACAACTGCACACCAAGCTGGAGAAAGGCCATGGCGATCTCGATCGTTGGCGCGGCGCGCTGGATGCCCTGCCGGATCTGCTGCCCAGCGAGGTAGACTTGCAAAACGGCCTGCGTCTGGACAGCGACTGTGACGATGCCACCCGAGCCCGGATGCACCAAGCGTTGATGGGCCTCTCGCCCTGGCGCAAGGGGCCGTTCGACCTGTTCGGCGTCCACGTGGACACCGAATGGCGCTCTGACTGGAAGTGGTCGCGGGTAAGCCCGCATCTGGATCTGAAAGGCAAACGCGTGCTCGACGTCGGCTGCGGCAATGGCTACTACCAGTGGCGCATGCTAGGTGCCGGCGCCGACATGGTGATCGGCGTGGACCCCAACTGGCTGTTCTTCTGCCAGTTCCAGGCCGTGCAAAAGTACCTGCCGGAGCTTCCCGCCTGGCACCTGCCCTTCGCTCTGGAAGAGCTGCCAGCGAACCTAGAAGGCTTCGACACCGTGTTCTCCATGGGCGTGTTCTATCACCGACGCTCGCCCATCGAGCACCTGCTGGCGCTCAAGGACTGCCTGGTCAAAGGTGGCGAGCTGGTGCTGGAAACCCTGGTCGTCGAGGGCGACGAACACCAGGTGCTGGTGCCCGAGGACCGCTACGCGCAGATGCGCAACGTTTGGTTCCTGCCGTCGGTGCCGGCCCTGGAGCGCTGGCTGCGCCGTGCCGGGTTCAGCGACGTGCGCTGTGTCGATGTCAGCGTCACCAGCGTGGAAGAGCAGCGCAGTACCGACTGGATGCGCTACCAGTCGCTCGCCGACTTCCTCGACCCGAACGATCACAGCCGCACCATCGAGGGCCTCCCGGCCCCACGTCGCGCCACCTTGCTGGCACGCAAATAAAAAAAGGCGCCCCCGTAGGGGCGCCAGACTCGCCTTCGTCAGAGGAGCGACTGCGAAGGCGGCTACACGTCAATCCTTGGCCAATTCACGGGCCTTCTCGTTCGCCTTGCGCTCACGCGCCACCACGGCTTGCTCTTTGTCGCCATGCAGGCGCTGCTGGTCTTGCCGGAACGCCTCCCAGAACTGCCTGGAACGCTCGGCGCCGCCTTCGGCCATTGCCCCAGAACTGCCCAGGGCGAGTACAGCCAACAACAAGTATTGGGTCAGGTTCATCGTGTTTGCCTCGTGATAACCAGTCGTTCGAGGCCATCGTAGCGAGGCGCAGCTAACGCCAAGGTGAGTCGGACATTACAGTGTTGCAAGACTTGAGCGGCGTTTCGGCACAGACTTGCGCAACGCCTTTCAGCCACATGTCCGGCCCATTACAAATCCGTTATTCAAGCTTTCCGCTCGGTTGCATCCCGTAACATCGGCAACCTTGACCCTGATCTCGCTACAGGGTCGAGAATCGCCACCTTTCATTACACCGAGCTTCCCATGCGCCTACTGATCATCGAAGACGAACTGCGTACCGCTGATTACCTGCAACAGGGTCTGCGCGAGAACGGCTACGTGGTCGACTGCGCCCATACCGGTATCGACGGGCTGCATTTGGCCCGCCAGCAGCCCTATGACCTGGTGATTCTCGACGTCAACCTGCCCGGCCTGGACGGCTGGAGCGTACTGCAACGCCTGCGCAGCGAATCGGCCACGCGGATCATGATGCTTACGGCCCATGGCCGCCTGGACGACCGGGTCAAAGGCCTGGACCTGGGCGCCGACGATTATCTGCTCAAACCCTTCGAATTCCCGGAATTGCTGGCTCGAATCCGCAGCCTTCTGCGGCGCAACGACCAGCATCTGCAACCGAGCACCCTGCGCGTCGCTGACCTGGAACTGGACCCTGGCCGCCACCGCGCCTACCGCGCAGGGCGGCGCATCGACCTGACCGCCAAGGAGTTCGCTCTGCTGCACCTATTGATGCGCCAGAGCGGCGAAGTGTTGTCGCGCACGCAGATCATCTCGCTGGTCTGGGACATGAATTTCGACTGCGACACCAACGTGGTGGAGGTGTCGATCCGTCGCCTGCGGGCCAAGATCGACGACCCGTTCGACGACAAACTGATCCACACTCTGCGCGGCGTGGGCTACGTGCTCGAGGCCAGGCCATGAAACCTGCCAGCCTGTCCTTGCGCCTGGGGTTGTCGGTGACCCTGATGGGCGCCACGCTGGTGCTATTGCTGGCTTGCCTGGCCGTGTTCGCTCTGCAGCACGAACTGGACAGCCGCGCCCGCAAAGACCTGGACCGTAAGATGCTGCAGATCGAACACAATCTGCGCGTCGATCTACGCAACGAGGATCTGGCCCGCCGCGCCCATCCCTTGCTCGATGTGATCATGGGCCATGACAACCTGAGCCTGAGCATCCTGGCGCTCGACGGTCGTCACCCCTTGCTGCTGAGCCTGGGACCTGCGCTGGAAGCACGCCTGAACGAGCTGCCGGTCGGCGACCGGCTGAGCTTCCACGAGTGGCGCGACAGTGCCGATGCCCAGATCCTCACCGCCACCCGCCTGATGCGCCTGCGCGACGACACCACCGTTCGGGTGATGATGTCGCTCAATCGCGCCGACGATAACACCCTGCTCCAGGCCTACCTGAACTCGACATTGTTGGCCCTGCCCTTGTTGCTGGTACTGATCGGCCTCAGTGCCTGGAAACTGATGCAAATGGGATTGCGCCCTTTGCGTCACTTTCGCCGGATTGCCGGGCGCGTCTCGGCCCAGGACCTAGGGCATCGCCTTCCCGACACAGGCTTGCCGGTGGAACTGGCCGAACTGGCCAAGGCCATCAATGTCATGCTCGATCGCCTGGATCAAGGTGTACGCCAGCTCTCGCAATTCTCCGATGATCTGGCCCATGAGCTTCGCACGCCCATCGGTAATCTCATGGGCAAGGCCCAGGTCACCCTGGCCCGGGACCGCGATGGCACCTATTACCGGGAAGCACTGGAGGACAGTATCGAGGAATTGACCCGCCTCAACCGCATCATCAACGACATGTTGTTTCTCGCCCAAGTCAGCCAACCCCAGGCCCAGGTACTGTTCGGGCCACTGGCCCTGGCTCAGGAAGCGGAGCGGGTCTGCGAGCTGTTCGCCGTCAGCGCCGAGCTCAAGGGGATCGAACTGCATCTGCAGGGTTGGGGGACGGCCATGGCCGATCGCTTGATGTTCCAGCGGGCACTGTCCAACCTGTTGAGCAATGCCATCCGCCACAGCCCGGAGAACCAGGTGGTGACGGTCCTGATCGAACGTCAGGGCGATGAGATACACCTAGGGGTGCGCAACCAGGGGCCAGGCATAGCCGGGTGTCATCTGCCGCACCTGTTCGAACGCTTTTACCGCGCAGGATGCGGACGCTCGCGGCTGGAGGGTGGGACAGGATTGGGACTGGCGATCGTGAAGTCGATCATGCAGTTGCATGGCGGACGAGTCGAGGCCAGCAGCACGCCTGCTGGCCCTACCCGCTTCACCTTGGTATTCCGAGCGCAATGACGGGGGCTGTACCGGCGAAGGGGCCAGTACAGCCGAACGGCAATTAGCGAGAAGCCGCTACGATCAGCGCCTTCATCTCGGCCACAGCCGCCTTGAAACCGACGAACAGCGCATGGGCCACCAGCGCATGGCCGATGTTCAGTTCATTGATGCCCTTGATCGCCGCCACCGCCTCGACGTTGTGGTAGTGAAGGCCATGGCCGGCATTGACGATCAGCCCCTGCCCTACCCCCACGGCCACGCCGTCAATGATCCGCTGCAGCTCTTCGGCCACCTCGGTAGGGGTTTCGGCATCGGCATAGCGGCCGGTGTGCAGTTCGATCGCCGGTGCACCGACACGGCGCGAAGCTTCGATCTGACGCGCGTCCGGATCGATGAACAGTGAAACTTCAGCCCCTGTGCGCGACAGACGCTCCACCGCAGCCTTGATCCGAGCCTCCTGGCCGGCGACGTCCAGGCCACCCTCGGTCGTCAGTTCCTGGCGGGTTTCAGGCACCAGGCAGATATGCGCCGGACGGATCTTCTCGGCGAAGGCCATCATTTCTTCGGTGATGCCCATTTCGAAGTTCATGCGGGTCTGCAGCACGTCCTTGAGCAGCAGCACGTCGCGCTCCTGGATATGCCGGCGGTCTTCGCGCAGGTGCACGGTGATACCGTCGGCGCCCGCTTCCTCGGCATCCAGCGCGGCCTTGACCGGGTCTGGGTAACGGGTGCCCCGGGCCTGGCGAAGGGTCGCCACGTGGTCGATGTTGACGCCAAGAAGCATGCGGTTGCTGTGAGTCACGAAAGGGCTCTCCTGAAAGTTGAGCCCCACAGCATACGATGTGCTCAACGCTTGCGAAACAGTTCCCGGCTCACCAGCGGCTTCGGCCCCAGGTGTACCGCCAAGGCCTGGCGCATCAGGCGCTTGGCAGCGAGCAACGCACCCGGGGCTTGCCAATCGGCCTCGGCCAGTGCCAGCAGCTCTGCCCCGGTGAACAACCCAGGCTGCGCCAGGTAAACCCGCTCCAGGCCCGCATCGACCTGCAGGCGATACAGTCCTTGGGTGTCGATGGGGTCGTCGTTGATATCGTGGGTCAGGGCAAAGGCATAACCTAACTCATCCAACAGGCGCCACTCGAAGGCACGCAACAGCGGCTCCAGGGGCCGACCGGCGGCCAGGGCCTGCAGCGTCAAGGTGTAGTGCTCGAACAACGCAGGATGCGGCGCCTCCGCAGGCAGCAGGCGCATCAACAGTTCATTGAGGTACAGCCCGCTGAACAAGGCATCGCCATGCAACCAGCCGCCGATGCCGACACTGTCCAGGCGACCGACGTTCTTCAGCTCCCCTCGCCCACGCAACTCCACCTCCAGCTCCACGAACGGCCGGACCAGGCTGCCCCCCTTGCCCCGGGCACGGCGCAGCACCGCACGTACACGGCCTTGGGGCGTGAGGAAATCCACCAGCGCGCTGGTTTCCTTGTAGGCACGGCTGTGAAGCACGTAGGCCGGCTGGCCGGCGGGTTGTTCCATCAGCGATCTCTGGGGTTTAAATGTGCCTGTGGGAGCGGGGCCACCTTCGAACGCATCAGTGAAACCACTGTCATTCGAAGGTGAACCCGCTCCCACAGGGTACGAGCCAGCTGTCTGTTGGCTGGAGCGGTTACAGGTCGCCGTAGCCCAGCGAGCGCAGGGCGCGCTCATCGTCGGACCAGCCGCCTTTGACCTTGACCCACAGGTTGAGCATGACCTTGGCGTCGAACAACACTTCCATATCCTTGCGCGCGTCCGAGCCGATGCGCTTGATGCGCTCGCCCTTGTCACCAATGATGATCTTCTTCTGACCGTCACGCTCGACCAGGATCAAGGCATGGATATGCAGCACATGGCCCTGCTGCTTGAATTCCTCGATCTCCACGGTGATCTGGTACGGAAGCTCAGCACCGAGCTGGCGCATGATCTTTTCGCGCACCAGTTCCGCAGCCAGGAAGCGGCTGCTGCGGTCGGTGATCTGATCTTCCGGGAAGAAATGCTCGTTCTCGGGCAGATGCTTGGCGATCAACGCTTCCAAGGCTTCGAGGTTGTGGCCTTGCTGGGCGGAAATCGGCACGATCTCGGCATTGGGCAACTGCTGCTGCAGCCACTGCAAGTGCGGGATCAGCTCGGCTTTCTCATCCATGCGGTCGGTCTTGTTGACCGCCAGGATCACCGGGCCACTCACGTACTGCACACGCTCGAGCACCAGTTGGTCCTCGTCGGTCCAGCGGGTCCGGTCGACCACGAAGATGACTACGTCGACATCCTTCAAGGCAGCCGATGCGTTGCGGTTCATGTAGCGGTTCAAGGCCTTGTCGTTGGCCTTGTGCATACCGGGCGTATCGACGTAGATCGCCTGCACGTCGCCCTCGGTCTTGATACCGAGCATGTTGTGCCGGGTGGTCTGCGGCTTGCGCGAGGTGATCGCCAGCTTCTGGCCGAGGATGTGGTTGAGCAGCGTGGACTTGCCCACGTTGGGGCGACCGACGATCGCGACATAGCCGCAACGGGTCGAAGTGTTCTCAGTCATTGCCATTCTCCACGCCAAGGGCGATCAATGCAGCAGCGGCGGCGACCTGCTCGGCGATACGCCGGCTCACGCCCTGGCCACGGCTCTTGTTGTTCAGCAGCACCACCTCGCATTCGACGAAGAAGGTACGGCAGTGCGGTTCGCCCTGGATGTCCACCACTTCATAGCGTGGCAGTTCGCAGGCACGCGACTGCAGGAACTCCTGCAGACGAGTCTTGGGGTCTTTGTTGGTGTCGACCAGAGTCAACCCATCGAACTCACCGGCCAGCCAGGCCAGGATGCGTTCGCGTGCGGTCTCCATGTCGGCGTCCAGGTAGATCGCCCCGATCAGCGCTTCGAGGGCATCGGCCAGGATCGACTCCCGCCGGAAACCACCGCTCTTGAGCTCACCCGAGCCCAAGCGCAGGTATTCGCCCAGATCGAAGCCCCGGGCCAGACGGGCCAGGGTCTCACCTTTGACCAGACGGGCGCGTAGGCGCGAGAGCTGGCCTTCGCGGGCCTGCGGAAAACGCTCGAACAGCGCTTCGCCGGCCACGAAGTTGAGGATGGCATCGCCCAGAAACTCCAGGCGCTCGTTGTTGCGCCCGGCATAGCTGCGATGAGTCAGGGCCAGGAGCATCTGGTCCTGGTTCTTGAAGGTATAGCCGAGCTTGCGCTCCAGGCGCGCGAGGGAAGCACTCATGGGGCCACCCGTGGATTGTTCAACGCGTTGTTCAAATCAACATCCTGAAAGACTGTTTGGCTGTGGCCCACCACCTTGTGGGCGGCGGAATCTCTCGATCCCTGAGAACACAGCCTATGTCAGAAATGCATTCGGCGCTGTCTGTCAGACAGCGCCGTTGGGTATCAATGGATCAGGCCTACCCGCGACAGGTTTGGGAAGTGGCTGAGCTTGGGCTCCGGCCAGCTCATCCAGACCGCGAAGGCCTTGCCGACAATGTTGCGATCCGGAACCATGCCGTGCAGTTCCTTGGGAATGTTCGGATCGTCCCAGTAGCGGCTGTCGTTGGAGTTGTCGCGGTTGTCACCCATCATGAAGTAATGGCCAGCCGGAACGGTCCATTGCTGGTCCGGCGGCATGCGGTAGCGGCTCATTTCCTTGCGGATCAGGTGCTCGGCCTCGCCGAGTTTTTCCTTGTACAGCTGGGCACTGCCCAGGGTGCCTGGCTCGGTACCGACCAATTGCTCGGCGACCGGCTGGCCATTGACGTACAGACGCTTGTCGCTGGTGTAGCGCACCTGATCGCCCGGCAGCCCGACCACACGCTTGATGTAGTTGACATTCGGGTCGCTCGGGTAGCGGAACACCATCACGTCGCCGCGCTGCGGGTCTCCCACCTCGATGACTTTCTTGTCGATCACCGGCAGGCGAATACCGTAGGAGAACTTGTTCACCAAGATGAAATCGCCCACTTCCAGAGTCGGTTTCATCGATCCCGATGGGATCTGGAACGGCTCGACCAGGAACGAACGCAACACCAGCACGATGAACAGCACCGGGAAGAACGACTTGCCGTACTCGACGAGCAACGGCTCCTTGTTCAGGCGCTCGAGCACTGCCATCTCGGGCTGGCTGACGCTGCCCTGGTAGTTGGCGACCGCCGCTCGCCGGCGCGGAGCCAGGAACAGCAGGTCGATCAAGCCCAACAGGCCGCAGACAGCTACGGCGATGACTAGCAACAGCGGGAAATTTAGCGACATAGGACCTAGCTATCCAACCTGAGCACGGCGAGGAAGGCTTCCTGTGGGATCTCCACGTTGCCGACCTGCTTCATGCGTTTCTTACCGGCCTTCTGCTTCTCCAGCAGCTTCTTCTTACGGCTGACGTCACCGCCGTAGCACTTAGCCAGTACGTTCTTTCTGAGCGCCTTGACGGTCGTACGGGCGACGATCTGGCCACCGATGGCTGCCTGGATCGCCACATCGAACATCTGCCGAGGGATCAGCTCCTTCATCTTCTCAGTCAGCGCACGGCCCTTGTAGTGGGCATTGTCGCGGTGAACGATCAGCGCCAGGGCGTCTACCTTGTCGCCGTTGATCAGCACGTCCAGCTTGACCAGGTTGGCCGACTGGTAGCGATCGAAATGATAGTCCAGCGAAGCGTAACCGCGGCTGGTGGACTTGAGTTTATCGAAGAAGTCCAGCACCACTTCGTTCATCGGCAGGTCGTAGCGCACCTGTACCTGGCTGCCGAGGAACTGCATGTCGCGCTGCACGCCACGCTTCTCGATGCACAGGGTGATGACGTTACCCAGGTGCTCCTGAGGCACGAGGATGGTGGCGGTGACGATTGGCTCACGGAAGTCCTGGACCGCAGAAACATCCGGTAGCTTGGATGGGTTGTCGACGTAGATGGTCTCACCGGTCTTGAGCACCAGCTCGTAGATCACGCTCGGCGCGGTGGTGATCAGATCCAGGTCGTATTCGCGCTCCAGGCGCTCCTGAATGATCTCCATGTGCAACATGCCGAGGAAGCCGCAACGGAAGCCGAAGCCCAGTGCGTCGGAGCTTTCCGGCAGGTATTGCAGCGAGGAGTCGTTCAGGGTCAGCTTCGACAGTGCGTCGCGGAAATCTTCAAAATCGTCGGAGCTGACCGGGAACAGGCCGGCATAAACCTGCGGCTGGATCTTTTTGAAGCCTGGCAGCACTTCGACCTCTGGGGTCGAGGACAGGGTCAGGGTGTCACCGACCGGTGCCCCGTGAATGTCTTTGATGCTGGCGATGATGAAGCCCACCTCGCCCGCCTTGAGGTCGGCGGTCTGCGTGTGTTTCGGGGTGAAGACACCGACGCTGTCCACCAGATGCACCTTGCCGGTGGACTTGACCAGGATCTTGTCCCCTTTCTTGACCCGGCCATGACGCACGCGGACCAGGGAGACGACGCCCAGGTAATTGTCGAACCAGGAATCGATGATCAGTGCCTGCAGAGGAGCATCGATTTCGCCTTCCGGGGCGGGAATGGTCTGCACCAGACGCTCGAGGACCTCATCGACGCCCATGCCGCTCTTGGCGCTGCATGCCACGGCGTCGGTGGCGTCGATGCCGATGATCTTCTCGATCTCGTCCTTGACGCGGTCTGGGTCGGCCTGGGGCAGGTCCATCTTGTTAAGCACCGGCATGACCTCCAGGCCCTGCTCGATAGCGGTGTAGCAGTTGGCCACGGACTGGGCCTCGACACCCTGACCGGCGTCCACGACCAGCAGCGCGCCTTCGCACGCGGCCAGGGAACGGCTGACTTCATAGGTGAAGTCGACGTGGCCGGGAGTATCGATGAAGTTCAGCTGGTAGACCTTGCCGTCCTGGGCCTTATAGCTCAGCGTGACGCTGTGGGCCTTGATGGTGATCCCGCGCTCACGCTCCAGATCCATGGAATCGAGGACCTGGGCTTCCATTTCGCGTGCCGACAGGCCACCGCACATCTGGATGAAACGGTCGGCCAGCGTCGACTTGCCATGGTCGATGTGGGCGATGATGGAGAAATTGCGGATATGACTCAAATCACTCACGGGTCAACACTCGAAAAGGCTGCGAGCCGGACGCCCGCCGAAAAATAGCCGGGAATTGTACCTTAAGCCGCAGGGATATGGGAGATTCCAGATCAAGCGACATGGTAACGAGCGCTGCCCTGTAGGAGCCCCGAATTGCGCGCGCCCGAGCTACCCGCAACCTTTGGATGAGGGGCGACAACGGAATATTTCATGAAAAAGGGCAGCCGAAGCTGCCCTTTCCTATGCAGTGCGCAGATTATTCCGCCAACTTGAAGGTAATGAAGCTGGCTCGGCCCTGACGCAGCACGCGCATCGACACCGAACGATTCTTCGGCAGATCCTTGGCAATTTCGGTGAACTGCTTGGCCGAAGCGATCGCCTGGTTGTTCAGGTGACTGATGACATCGCCAGGACGCAGGCCAATCAACGCCGCCGGACCATCCTGGACCTCCTTGATGACCACGCCGCCCTTGAGTTCCAGGGACTTTTTCTGCTCGGCGGTCAGGTCGGCCACGGAAACGCCCAGACGGTTGCTGTTGCGTTCTGCGCCGGCTCCAGCGCCGGTACCGATGTCCGCATCGTCCTCGGGCAGCGCGCCGATGGTGATATCCAGATTCTGGCGCTTGCCGTTGCGGATGATCTCCAGACGAGCCTTGGCGCCGTCCTTGAGGCTGCCGACCAAGTGCGGCAGGTCGGCCGACATGATGATCGGCTGGCCATTCATGCTCAGAATCACGTCCCCTACCTGCAAGCCACCCTTGGCTGCCGGACCGTCCTCTAGCACTTGGGCGACCAAGGCACCGGCTGGCTTGTCCAGACCGAAGGATTCAGCCAGGTCCTTGTTGACCTCCTGGATCACCACGCCAAGCCAGCCACGGCTGACCTTGCCGTCCTTCTTCAGCTGATTGGAAACATCCAGCGCCACATCGATCGGGATAGCGAACGACAGCCCCATGAAGCCACCGGAACGGGTGAAAATCTGCGAGTTGATGCCCACCACCTCGCCATTCATGTTGAATAGCGGGCCACCGGAGTTACCCGGGTTGATCGCCACGTCGGTCTGGATGAACGGGACATAAGTGTCGTTGGGCAGGGTCCGCCCCTTGGCGCTCACGATGCCCTTGGTCACCGAATGGTCGAAGCCGAACGGCGAGCCGATCGCCAGCACCCACTCACCGACCTTGAGCTTTTCGGAGTCGCCGAGCTTGACGGTCGGCAGGTTCTTGCCTTCGACCTTGAGCAAGGCCACGTCTGTGCGCGGATCGGTACCGACCAGCTTGGCCTGCAGCTCGCTCCGGTCGGACAGACGCACGATGATCTCATCGGCATCGGCGACCACATGGTTGTTGGTCAGCACATAGCCATCGCTGGAGATGATGAAGCCCGAACCGAGCGACTGGGCTTCTCGTTGACGGTCACCACGGGGCGAGCGCGGCACTTGCGGCATGTTGCGCTCGAAGAACTCGCGGAACATCGGCGGCAGGCCTTCCAGGTCCGGCATCTGCCCGGCGGCGACACGGCGGTCCGGCAGCTTCTGCTTGGTACTGATGTTCACCACAGCAGGCGAGGCCTGCTCGACCAGGGTGGTGAAGTCCGGCAGGGCTTCCTCGGCCTGGGCGGTGAGCACCTGGCCAAGCATCAGCACGGCGGCGAACATCGATAGGTAGGATTTCAAGCGTGGTATTGACATACGGCTCCCGTCACAACGAGCGTAGTTAACAAAGTGAGGCCTTTGCACAAGCAAGAAAGGCCAGACCCCGAGAAGCCTGACCTATAGAAAATTTACGAAGGGATTGCAAATGACAATGCTTTAATTTCATGTCAGAAGCATGCCCTACGAGATGTAGGAAGGCGCGCTATCACTGACGCGCCTGGGCATCCTGGGCCCGCATGGACAGGGCGACACGCTCGGCGGTTCCCAAGGGAATCTCGCCAACCACAGTGACCATGACCTTGCCCTTGGGCGTGTTGAGACGACGCGACACGGCGACGGTAGGCCCTAACTGCGCACGGGTATCCGGTCCGGCATCATCGCTCACCGGCTCCAGGAACACCGAGAAGCGTGCCAAGCCATCGTCATACATGAGGCTGCTGACCATGCTGTCACGCACCGGGTCCCGGCGCACGGAGCTGTTGATCAATTCGAAGCCCGGCGGCAACCAGTCCGAACGCCAGGCAGAGGCAGCGTCGGAATGCGCGGCTGCGACGTGCTCGACCGGCTTGCACGAAGAACTGGCGCGCAGGTCGTCATCGCTGGGTAGATCGTCGGTATCCAGGCGGGTCATCTGGAAGCGCTCGAGCAGCTGGCCCTTGTCGTTGATCATCAACGAGCGCAAGGGCAGTCCAGTGCGGCGATCCAAATGCAGTTCGAAAGCGTAGCGATGCTGGTCTCGCGGCGTGAGCGTCACGATCACGGCATCGCGCCCGGCAACCCGGGACTTGCCTGCGACGCTCAGGTCGTACCAGCTCATCAGTTTCAGAGGATCGAGCACACGGGGCGCGGAGTCCGGCGGGGTTCCTACGCGGCTAACCAGGGAGCCGCTGACGCACTGGACCTTGCCATCGACCCGCACGATTTCCTGGGTCGCCCCATCGAGCTGCAACAAACGCTCGCTGACCTTGCCGTCCTGGACGCGGTGCCAGATATCGTGTGAAGAGAAGCTGCCATTACGTTCGTAGACGAAGGAACCCTGGTAACTCTGTTCTCGCTCGGCCTGTGCCAGCTTGTTCAGCCACTCGCTCGCCTCGGGCGAGGAGTTGGCCGCCAAGGCCGGCACCATCATGCAACTGCCAAGCAGAAGCGTCAGGAGAGGTAGCGCGCGCATGATCCTCCTTACTTAACGGTTTTCCAGGCTGGCGGCGCGTGCATAGGGCAGAGCGGTCTCAGTACCCTTGAGCGCAGATTCCTGGGCATGCTGGCGCAGATACCCTGGCAGACGCTGATCCCAGCCGGCCTGGTTCTGCAGCACGCCGTTGGCCATCGGCCCGGTCGGTTGCTCACTGCTCTCACTATAGCCTGCCAAAACGGCGGGGCCCTGTGCTTGTGGCACGCTCAGCCCTTGCTGGACAGGCTGCTGGGCAGCGAGCTCGGCACCGGTGATTTCGTCCTGGTTGTACAGGCGCACGCCAGCCAGCACGGCAACGGTCACCGAGGCGGCTACAGCCAGGCGACCAATGGTGCGCCATGGGCCTTGCTTGACCTTGGCAGGCACGGCTTCGTCGGCCAGCGCTGCGGATACCGCCGAGGCGATATCGAGCTTGGGCAGTACCAGCTCGTTGTGCATCGCTGCGCGCGCTACTTGGTAGCGGGACCAGGTGGCACGGGTTTCAGGATCGTCGACCGCGTTCAACACGCGACGCAGTTCAAGTTCGTCCGCTTCGTTATCCATCACCGCGGACAGCGATTCCTGCAAAGCTTCACGACTCATGGCGGTTCCTCTCTTGGCTGTCGCCGCTGTCTCAGGTTTCCTGCAACAAAGGCTGCAGGGCTTTATCAATGGCCTCCCGAGCGCGGAAAATTCGAGAGCGCACGGTACCTACCGGACATTGCATGACACTGGCAATGTCTTCGTAACTCAGTCCGTCGAACTCACGTAGGGTCAATGCCGTGCGCAGGTCCTCGGGCAGTTGCTGGATGGTGCGATGGACGGTGCCTTCGATTTCATCCCTCAACAACGCGCGCTCTGGAGACTCGAGATCCTTGAGGCCATGATCGCCGTCGTAAAACTCCGCATCCTCGGAGCTCACATCACTGTCTGGTGGCCGTCTTCCGCGGGACACCAGGTAGTTCTTCGCCGTGTTAATGGCGATGCGGTACAGCCAGGTATAGAAAGCGCTGTCACCGCGAAAATTTCCTAGCGCCCGGTAGGCCTTGATGAAAGCCTCCTGCGCCACATCCTGGGCCTCGTGGGTGTCGTGTACGAACCGCACGATCAACCCGAGAATCTTGTGCTGATACTTCAGCACCAACAGATCGAACGCTCGCCTGTCGCCGCGCTGCACGCGCTCGACAAGCTGCTGATCCTCTTCCTGGGTTAGCATGAACACTCCTCAGTGGTCTCGAAGGAGCGTTGCAACAGCCATCGTTCAGGCTTGCAACCATAGACTCGGCCTTTGCGCAAAAGTTCTCCCCTCCAAGCAAGTTTCCTGCGGCCCTTGGTCGGCTCGCACGAAAGACGCAGCGCGGTCACGGCCGGCTGCGTCGATAATCTGATTTCGAATACGCAGGTGTCAGCCCCGAAAGAGCTACCGCCATGCGTCGCCGTGGCATTTGGTGGCGTGCGGGCAGCCTTCTTAGGATTTCCACCGGTATCGGAAAGTTCCCATAAAGATCGCGACGCCGGTGCAGATGCCATTGGAAATCAGACACCTGTGACTGCTATAAAGGCAGCCGGACAGGCTTAACGATAGTTTCACAATGCCATCTGCGCATGACTATTGTGCCGCTCCCCTTCCCAAGATTACTAGTGTCAAGACATGAGCCAACAATTCCAACACGATGTCCTGGTGATCGGCAGCGGCGCCGCTGGCCTCAGCCTGGCACTGAACCTTCCCAGCCACTTGCGCATCGCCGTGCTGAGCAAGGGCGACCTGGCCAATGGTTCGACCTTCTGGGCCCAGGGCGGCGTAGCCGCGGTCCTGGACAACACCGATACTGTCCAGTCCCATGTCGAGGACACGCTCAATGCCGGCGGCGGCCTGTGCCATGAAGATGCCGTGCGCTTCACCGTCGAGCACAGCCGCGAAGCCATCGAGTGGTTGATCGAACAAGGGGTGCCCTTCACTCGCGACGAGCATTACAGCGTCGATGACGGCGGCTTCGAGTTCCATCTGACCCGTGAAGGAGGTCACAGCCACCGACGCATCATTCATGCCGCCGACGCAACGGGCGCCGCGATTTTCACCACTTTGCTGAACCAAGCACGCCAACGGCCGAACATCGAGCTGCTGGAGCAGCGCGTCGCGGTCGACCTGATCACCGAGCGTCGTCTGGGCCTGCCAGGCGAACGTTGCCTGGGCGCCTATGTACTGGACCGCAATACCGGCGAAGTCGACACCTTCGGTGCGCGCTTCACCGTGCTGGCCACCGGCGGTGCGGCCAAGGTCTACCTCTATACCAGCAATCCCGACGGTGCCTGCGGCGATGGCATCGCCATGGCCTGGCGCGCCGGCTGTCGGGTGGCCAACCTGGAATTCAACCAGTTCCACCCCACCTGCCTGTACCACCCGCAGGCCAAGAGCTTCCTAATCACAGAGGCCCTGCGCGGCGAAGGCGCCCTGCTGCGCCTGCCCAATGGCGAACGCTTCATGCCGCGCTTCGACCCCCGCGAGGAGCTCGCGCCCCGAGATATCGTCGCCCGCGCCATCGACCACGAAATGAAGCGTTTGGGCGTTGATTGTGTCTATCTGGACATCAGCCACAAGCCAGCCGACTTCATCAAGAATCACTTCCCTACGGTCTATGAACGCTGCCTGGCCTTCGGTATCGACATCACCCGCCAGGCGATTCCGGTGGTCCCGGCCGCCCATTACACCTGCGGCGGCGTGATGGTCGATGATCGCGGCCATACCGATGTCCCCGGCCTGTACGCCATTGGCGAAACCAGCTTCACTGGCCTGCACGGGGCCAACCGCATGGCCAGCAATTCGTTGCTCGAATGCTTCGTCTATGGCCGTGCCGCTGCCGCCGACATCGAGGCGCACCTTGATGAAGTGCAGGCTCCGACCGCCCTGCCCTGCTGGGACGCAAGCCAGGTTACCGACTCGGACGAGGACGTGATCATTGCGCACAACTGGGACGAACTGCGGCGCTTCATGTGGGACTACGTAGGTATCGTGCGCACCAGCAAACGCCTGCAACGAGCCGAGCATCGGGTGCGCCTGCTGCTCGACGAGATCGACGAGTTCTACAGCAACTACAAGGTCAGCCGCGACCTGATCGAACTGCGTAACCTGGCCCAGGTCGCCGAGCTGATGATCCGCTCAGCCATGCAGCGTAAGGAAAGCCGCGGGCTGCATTACACACTGGACTATCCGGGAATGCTGCCCGAGGCCAAGGACACCATCCTCAGTCCGGTCTGAACTGACGCGTTCGCGGTTCGACCCGCTCCCACAGAACCCTGCGAGCCCTGTGGGAGCGGGTTATTGCACTGAAACCTCGGCCCAGCGCCTGCGGCTGAACTTCAACCTCACGCGCAAACGCCGATGCTGATCCGCATCCAGGGCATCGCGCGGTACGCACTGGCTCTCGCCAAACCAGCGTCCCGATCTGACAAAGCGCAGCACAACCAGACCTGGCATCGCCACGCTATCCCGACACAACCTCACCTGCTGCCATCCTTTGGCACGGCTGAACAGCCGCCAGCCGGTTGGATCACGGCGCAGGCCAGTGATGGCCTCGGGATGGGTCAGCAAAATACGACGGGGGATGGCCCAGCAGGCGTGGGCAAGGCAAGCAAGGACGAGGGGAACGCTCAACCACCAAGGCTGCGCGCTCAGGACCATGGCCCAGAGTGCGAGCACCTGGCAGGTCAGGTAGGCCGCCAGCAGCAGGCGCGAGCCTTGCCAGCGGCACTCGAAATACTCACTTGGGCTGGACACGGTCCAGGATGATGCGAACCATGCGTTGCAGCTCAGGGTCGTCGGACTCGGTGCGCTCCATGAACCAGCCGAACATGTCCTGGTCTTCGCAGGTCAGCAGGCGACGGTACAGCTCGCGGTCCGCTTCGCTCAGGGTGGGGTAGACCTCCTGGGTGAATGGCACCAGCAGTACGTCCAGTTCCAGCATGCCGCGGCGGCTGTGCCAGAAAAGCCGGTTGAGTTCAGTTTGTTCGACCATGGGGCCCTCCTCGAATGGGTCGCCAGTATACAGCGGGGCGCTCGCGGGGGCACAAGGCGTTGGTCTAGTCACCTACCTATTTTGTTACCGGCGTTCTATGATGGCCGCCAGTCTCAAGCAACCGCGATGACCCATGGCCGATTCCGCTTTCTTCTGTCCCCTGTCCCACGAGGGCATCCTCGCCGTCCGCGGCTCCGATGCCGGCAAGTTCCTGCAAGGCCAGCTGACCTGCAACATCAACTACCTGAGCCAAGAGCACGCGAGCCTCGGCGCCCGGTGCATGGTCAAGGGCCGCATGCAGTCGAGCTTCCGCATTCTCCCCGAGGGCAACGGTTACTTGCTGGCCATGGCCAGCGAGCTGCTCGACGCGCAACTGGCCGACCTCAAGAAGTACGCTGTCTTCTCCAAGGCTACCTTGACCGATGAGAGCGCCGCGTGGGTCCGCTTCGGCCTGACGCAAGGCGATGCCGCGCTAAACGCGCTGGGCTTGGCCACGCCGACCGAAGCTGGCGCCACGGTACGCCACGACGGCCTGATCGCCATTGGCGTCAGCACCGGCCGTGTGGAGCTCTGGGCGCCCGCCGCGCAAGCAGACACCGTGCGCCAGACCCTCGCCACTCACCTGACCGAAGGCAGCCTCAACGACTGGCTGTTGGGCCAGATCCGTGCCGGCATCGGCCAGGTCATGGGCCCCACCCGTGAACTGTTCATCCCGCAGATGATCAATCTGCAGGCGGTCGATGGGGTGAGCTTCAAGAAAGGCTGCTACACCGGCCAAGAGATCGTCGCGCGTATGCAGTACCTGGGTAAGCTCAAGCGCCGACAGTACCGCTTGGCCCTGGCCCAGCGGGACGTGCCCGCCCCTGGTGCCGAGATCTTCTCGCCCACCCACGGTTCGTCGGTGGGCGAAGTGGTCATCGCCGCCAGCACCGGTGACGGCTGCGAACTGCTCGCCGTGCTCAGTGCCGAAGCCGTGGCAGACGACAACCTGCACCTGGCTAGCCTCGAAGGCCCTCGCCTGACACTGCTGGACCTGCCCTATGAACTGGACCGCGACCGGGAAATCCTTCGCTGACCAGCCTGCCCCGCTGCCCTGCGGGGTCGCACCACCACTGCGGTAGAGAAGTTAGATGAACAAGCTGGCCGAGACGGTTCAAGCACAATTGCTCGCAGCCATCGACAAGGACGACCTGGTCCTGCCGACCCTTCCCGAGGTTGCCTTGAGCATCCGCGAGGCGGCGGAGGACAGCGAGATCAGCGTCGCCGCCTTGAGCAAGGTGATCGGCCGCGACGCCGCCCTCTCGGCGCGCCTGATCAAGGTGGTCAACAGCCCGCTGCTGCGTGCGGCAGTGGAGGTCACCGACCTGCACACCGCCATCACTCGCCTGGGTATCAACTACAGCTGCAACTTGGCGATCGGCCTGGTAATCGAGCAGATCTTCCACGCCCGCTCACCGGCCGTCGAACAAAAACTGCGCGATATTTGGGCCAACAGCCTTGAAGTTGCAGGTATCAGCTATGAACTCTGCCGCCGCTACACCCAGCTCAAGCCTGACCAGGCCACCCTAGGGGGCTTGGTCTACCAAATCGGCGCCCTGCCAGTTCTGATCTACGCCGAGGAGCACAACGAGCTGCTTTCGGACCCTGTGTGCCTGCACTATGTGATCGAACAGATCCAGCCGGTGCTGGGCGACAAAATTCTCAAGGCCTGGGAGTTTCCCGAGCAGTTGGTCAACCTGCCCAGCCAAGTGCAGGACCTGGATCGTCGCACCGAGAGCATCGACTACATCGACATCGTGCAGATCGCCCGTCACCTCAGCCATCGGACCCGCAGCCGGCCCCTGGCGGCCTTGCCTGCCTACCAGCATCTCGGACTCCCTTACGGGACCGAGTTGGATGTCGCCGACCTGCTCGATGCCCGCAGCATGCTGCGCTAAGCAAGACACCCGCTCCACAAGGATCACCGCCAACCCCGTGGGAGCGGGTTTACCCGAGAATAGGCCAGCGCAGATAACCCAGGACAGTTGCTCTCCAAGCCCCCGGGAAGCCCGCTCAATCGGCGATAAAACTCACCCGCACGCGCAACCCGCCTTTTTCGCCATCATGCAGGCTGATCTGCGCCAGGTGCGCGCGGCAGATTTCGCCGACTATCGCCAGCCCCAGGCCTGTGCCCTGGGCGCTGCGTCGATAGAAGCGCTCGAACACGCGCTCACGGTCAGACTCGGGAATACCCGGCCCGTCATCCTCCACTTCCAGCATGGCCGGGGCCATCACGCGCAGGATCACGTTGCCACCCTTGGGCGTATGGGCCAGGGCATTGTCCACCAGGTTGCTGAGCAGCTCATTGAGCAAAGTCGGCTCGCCTTTGAGCCATACCGGCGCCTCGGCTTCCAGCGCCAGGGCCACGCCCCGGGCATGGGCCAGAGGCGCCATGGCCATGCCGAGCTCACGCGTCAATTGGCACAGGTCCAGACGCTGGGCACCCCCTTCGGCAATCGCCCGGGCCCCATTTTCCACCCGCGCCAGGGACAACAACTGATTGGCCAGGTGAGTCAGACGGTCAGTACCCTGGGTGGCGGCTTCGAGGGTTTGTCGCCACTGCTCTGGCTCCTGGGAGCGCAAGCCCAGCTCAAGCCGCGCCTTGAGGGCGGCCAACGGCGTGCGCAACTCATGGGCGGCGTCGGCGATGAATTGTGCCTGACGCTCGAACTGACCACGCAGCCGCTCGGTGAAATGGTTCAAGGCGTGCACCAAGGGCCCGAGCTCTCGCTGCACCTGAACCACCGGCAAGGACCGCAAGTCATCGGGTTGGCGCTCTTCGACCGCCGTACGCAGCCGCTCCAGCGGCCGCAGTGCTGCGCTCACGGCGAACCAGACCATCATGAGCGCCCCCAGCGCCAGCATGCCCAGACGCAGCAAGGTATCGGCCATCAGGCCCCGGGCCATGCGCACCCGTGCCTCCTCGGTCTCGGCCACGCGGATCTCGGCCATGCCGTTCATGTTCGGTTCGCTGACTGGCTTGAGCAAGCTGACCACGCGTACATCCTGGCCCTGGTAGGTGGCGTTGTAGAAACGCGCCAAGGCCGGATAGTCGTCGGTACGCGGGGTGCCCGGCGGCGGAGGCGGAAGGTTCTCGTAGCCGGAAATCAGCCGCTGATGAATATCCAGCACTTGGTAGTAGATACGTCCGGCGCTGTCGTACGCAAAGGTGTCCAGGGCCACGTAGGGCACATCCGCGCTCAGGGTCCCGTCGCGCTGCGACAGGCCTGCGGCGATGGTCCGTGCCGAAGCCAGCAACGTGCGATCATAAGCGGTGTCGGCGGCCTCGCGGCCGTTCCAGTAGGCGCTCAGGCCGCTGGCGAGCATCAGCACCACCAACAGCAGCGCCAAATTGCCCAGCAAACGCCCACGCAGGCTGCCGTTGTCACGCATCGCGATGCTCGAGCAAATAACCCAGGCCGCGGAACGTGACGATAGCCACTGGATGGCCATCGAGCTTCTTGCGTAGCCGATGGATGTAGATCTCGATGGCATCGGGGCTGGCCTCTTCGTCCAGGCCAAATACCTGGGCCGCCAGTTGCTCCTTGCTCATCACTCGGCCCGGGCGGGCGATCAGGGCTTCGAGCACGCTTTGTTCGCGCTGGGTCAGGGTCAGAGCTTCTTCACCCAGGGTGAAGCGGCGGGTATCCAGATCGTAGACCAGCGGCCCGCAGCGCTGCTGACGCTCGCCACCGAGCACGCTACGGCGCAGCAGTGCCTTGACTCGCGCTTCCAGTTCGGTCAGTTCGAAGGGTTTGGCCAGGTAGTCATCGGCGCCCAGGTTCAGGCCATGTACCCGATCCTTGACATCGCTGCGCGCGGTGAGCATCAGCACCGGCAGCGTCTTGCCACGGCCACGCAGGCGCGCCAGCACTTCGAAGCCGTCCATGCGCGGCAGGCCGACATCGAGCACTGCCACCGCATAGTCCTCGCTGGCCAGGGCCAGGTCGGCGGCCACGCCATCGTGCAGCACATCCACGGTCAGACCTTGGCTTTTAAGGGCCAGGGCCACGCTTTCGGCCAGTTGCAGGTGGTCTTCGACCAGCAACACTCGCATCGGATTCTCCCTGCTCGGGTGGGGCTTTGGCGCGGAGTGTACCGCCGTCGGGGGGCCTGTGAAGCCCTCCCGGCAAACCTTTCACTCTGAAAGGTTAGCGAAAGGTTCATTACCTAGCATCGCACCACGGTCGCCCCGCGCGCCGAAAAAAAGCACCAGCAAGGTGCGCCCGATAAGAACAATAAACGGAGTCTCCCGACGATGCTGTCCATGCAGCCGCAGGCGTTCGCGCCTACCCGTTCCCTGTCCGCACGCCCGTCCGCCATCGCCAGCGCCCTTGCGCTAGCCGGTGTCGCCCCGCTGAGCCAGGCCGCTTTTTTCGAAGACAGCACGGCCACCTTCGAAACCCGCAACATGTACTTCAACCGTGACTTTCGCGATGGCACCAGCAGCCAGCAATCCAAGCGCGACGAATGGGCCCAGGGCTTCATGCTCAATTTCGAGTCCGGCTACACCGACGGCACCGTAGGGTTCGGCCTGGACGCGCTAGGCATGCTCGGCATCAAGCTCGACTCCAGCCCAGACCGCACCGACACAGGCCTGCTGCCGACCCATGATGACGGTAAGGCCGCCGACGAATACTCCAAGCTCGGCCTGACCGGCAAGATCAAGGTCTCCAACACCGAGCTCAAGGTCGGCACACTCATCCCGGAACTGCCGACCCTGCAGCCCAACGACGGGCGCATCCTGCCGCAGACCTTCGAGGGCGGCCTGCTCACCTCCAAGGAGCTCAAGGGCCTGACGTTCACCGGCGGGCGCCTGGAAAAAGCCAAGGACCGCAACGACACCAACTGGGAAGACCTCGCCCTCAACAACAAGAATGGCCGTTTCGGCGGCACTTTCAGCGCCGACAACTTCGACCTGGCCGGGCTGGATTACCAGTTCACCGATCGCATCACCGGCAGCTACCACTTCGCCGAACTCGACGACATCTACCGTCAGCATTTCATCGGCATGGTCGCTACCCAGCCCTGGGGCCCGGGCACCTTCGGTGCCGACCTGCGCCTGGCAGTGAGCGACGATGCAGGTCAGGCCAAGGCCGGCAACATCGACAACACCACCGTCAACGGCATGCTCAGCTATGCCCTTGGCGGTCACAAGGTCAGCGCCGCCTACCAGCACCTGTCGGGCGACAGCGCCTTCCCCTACGTCGATGGCGCCGACCCGTACCTGGTCAACTTCGTCCAGATCAACGACTTCGCCGGCGCCGACGAGCGCTCCTGGCAAGCACGCTACGACTACAACTTCGCTGCCCTGGGCATCCCCGGGCTGACCTTCATGACCCGCTATATCAGCGGCGACAACGTCAGCCGCGCCGACGGTGGCGAGGGCAAGGAGTGGGAGCGCAACACCGAGTTCAAGTACGTGGTACAAAGCGGCCCGTTGAAGGACGTCGCCGTTCGCCTGCGCAACGCCACCTTCCGCTCCAACTTCGCCCGCGACGCCGACGAAGTCAGGCTGCTGGTGAGCTACAGCGTGGCTCTGTGGTAACCCATAACAACAACGCTCACGGAGATAGACGATGACCTTTTCAATGCGCCGCCTCGTCCTGGCTACCGGTTGCCTGCTGCTGGCTGGCAACGCCCTGGCCGCTGAACCGAAACGCCCCGAATGCATCGCCCCCGCCTCGCCCGGTGGCGGCTTCGACCTGACCTGCAAACTGGTGCAAAGCGCCTTGGTAAACGAGAAGATCCTCTCCAAGCCCATGCGCGTGACCTACATGCCCGGCGGCGTCGGCGCGGTGGCCTACAACGCCGTGGTCGCCCAGCGCCCGGCCGATGCCGGCACTCTGGTGGCCTGGTCCAGCGGCTCCCTGCTCAACCTGGCCCAGGGCAAGTTCGGGCGCTTCGACGAGAACGCCGTGAAATGGCTGGCAGCTGTCGGCACCAGCTATGGTGCCATCGCCGTGAAGAGCGACTCGCCCTACAAGACCCTCGATGATCTGGTCGCGGCCTTGAAGAAAGACCCGAGCAAAGTCGTCATCGGCTCCGGCGGCACCGTCGGCAGCCAGGACTGGATGCAGACCGCCCTGATCGCCAAGGCCGCCGGCATCAATCCTCGCGACCTTCGCTACGTGGCCCTGGAAGGCGGCGGTGAAATCGCCACAGCGCTGCTCGGCGGGCATATTCAGGTGGGCTCCACCGACATCTCGGACTCCATGCCGCACATCCAGAGCGGTGACATGCGCATCCTCGCGGTGTTCTCCGAAACCCGCCTGGACGAGCCGGAAATGAAATACATCCCCACCGCCAAGGAACAAGGCTACGACATCGTCTGGCCAGTAGTACGCGGCTTCTACCTAGGGCCAAAGGTCAGCGACGAGGACTACGCCTGGTGGAAAGCCTCCTTCGACAAACTGCTGGCCTCCGAGGACTTCGCCAAGCTGCGTGACCAGCGTGAGCTATTCCCGTTCGCCATGACCGGGCAGGAGCTGGACACCTACGTGAAGAAGCAGGTCGCCGACTACAAGGCCCTGGCCCGGGAATTCGGCCTGGTCCAGTAGATCGAGCTGCAACGCTGCTCCCCTTTAGGGGGCGGGTTAACCCGCGAAACGGACATCGCCGACGCGTGGCCTGGGCTGCGCCCTGGGTCGCAGGTAAGCCCGCTCCCACAAGGTCGGCGCCGTACCGAACAATTCCGAGGATTCCCTCATGATCCTGCAACGCATTTTTGCCCTGGCTCTGCTGGCGGTATGCGCCGCCCTGGCCGTGATGGCCTGGCCGTACCAGGCTGCGTTTTCCTACGAGCCTGTAGGTCCACGGGCCTATCCCTTGCTGATGCTCGGCCTGATGGGCGTGGCTCTGCTCTACCTGGCCGTTCGCCCAACGCCCATCGTGCGCAAGGACGACGAACCGCCGCTGGACCGTGAAACCCTGGTCAAGATCAGCGGCTGTGTGGGCCTGCTGATCGTCTTCGCGAGCACCTTCGAGTCGCTCGGTTTCATCCTCAGCGCCGTACTCGTCGGCGTACCCATGGCACGCCTGTATGGCGGGCGCTGGCTGCACAGTCTGATCGTGGTGGGCGCCATGAGCCTGCTGCTCTACTGGCTGTTCGACCGCGTGATGGATGTACCTCTGCCCCTCGGCCTGCTGGATGTACTGGAGAACTGACACATGGATACCTTGAGCTACCTGGGCCAGGGCTTCGGCGTCGCCCTGAGCCCGTACAACCTGGTCACCGCCCTGACCGGCACCCTCATCGGCACCGTGGTCGGCCTGCTGCCGGGCCTTGGGCCGATTAATGGTGTGGCACTGCTGATCCCCATCGCCTTTGCCCTGGGCCTGCCACCTGAATCGGCGCTGATCCTGCTGGCCGCGGTCTACCTCGGCTGCGAGTATGGCGGAAGGATCAGCTCGATCCTGCTGAACATTCCCGGCGAAGCCTCCACCGTGATGACCACCCTTGACGGCTACCCCATGGCCCGCCAAGGCCTGGCCGGCGTCGCTCTGTCGCTGTCGGCGTGGAGCTCGTTCATCGGCGCCTTCATCGCCACCTGCGGCATGGTGCTATTCGCTCCGCTGCTGGCGAAATGGGCGATCGCCTTCGGGCCCGCCGAATACTTCGTGTTGATGGTGTTCGCCATCGTCGCCCTGGGCGGCATGGCCGGCGACAAACCACTGAAGACCTTCATCGCCGCGCTGATCGGCCTGTTCCTGTCCAGCGTCGGCATCGACGCCAACAGCGGCGTGTACCGCTTTACCGGCGACAGCGTGCACCTGGCCGATGGCATCCAGTTCGTGGTGCTGGTACTGGGTCTGTTCTCCATCAGCGAGATCTTGCTGTTGCTGGAAAAGACCCACCATGGCCACGAAGCGGTGAAGGCCACTGGGCGCATGCTGTTCAACCTCAAGGAAGCCGCTTCGGTGTTCATCGTCAACCTGCGCTGCGGCCTGCTGGGCTTTGTCATGGGCGTACTGCCCGGCGCCGGCGCGACCCTGGCCAGTGCCGTGGCCTACATGACCGAGAAACGCATCGCTGGCGACAAGGGCAAGTTCGGCAAGGGCGACGCGCGCGGCCTGGCCGCTCCGGAAACCGCCATCGGCGCCTCCTGCTGCGGCGCCCTGGTGCCGATGCTGACCCTGGGCGTGCCGGGTTCCGGCACCACCGCGGTAATGATCGGTGCACTGACCCTGTACAACATCACCCCAGGCCCGCTGCTGTTCGAACAGCAACCTGACATTGTCTGGGGGCTGATCGCCTCGCTGTTCATCGCCAACATCATGCTGGTGATCCTGAACATTCCGATGATCCGCATCTTCACCCGCATCCTCGCCGTGCCGAACTGGGCGCTGGTGCCGGTGATCGCGATCATCACCGGGATCGGCGTGTACGCCGTGCATGCGACCACCTTCGATCTGTTCCTGATGGTCGGCATCGGCATCATGGGCTACATCCTGCGCAAGCTGGACTTCCCGCTGTCGCCGATTCTGCTCGGCTTCATCCTGGGCGGGCTGATGGAGCAGAACCTGCGCCGCGCACTATCGATCTCCAACGGCGAGCTGGGCATCCTCTGGTCGAGCCCGATCAGCATGTCGGTGTGGGTGCTGACCTTCTGCATGCTGACCCTGCCGTTGCTGCGCAGCTGGCGTAAACGTAGCCTGCAGCGTCGGGCGATGGCCGATGCCTGATCGGTCACCGCCGTTCTGGGCTACCGGGCTGGTCGGTCTTGCTGGCGGGTTTCTTGCCAGTAAGGTCGGCTGGCCTTTGCCGTGGATGGTCGGCTCGTTGTTGGCAATCATCCTGGTGCGCTGCCTGACACCCTGGCAGCTGTCGGAAATCCCCAATGGCCGCAAGTGCGGGCAGTGGATCATCGGCATCGGTATCGGCCTGCACTTCACCCCAGCGGTCATCGAGCAAGTGGCCAGCCACTTTGGTCTGATCTTCTTCGGGGCACTGTTCACCACGTTGTCAGCAGTGATCAGCGTCTGGCTACTCAGGCGTACCGGCGAAGACCGCGCTACGGCGTTCTTCGCCAGCATGCCGGGGGGCTCGGGTGAGATGGTCAACCTGGGCGCACGCAACGGTGCGGTGCTCAGCCAGGTGGCCGCAGCCCAGAGCCTGCGGGTGTTGGCAGTGGTGCTGTGCGTGCCGGCGCTGTTCAAGTTTTTGCTCGGCGATGGCGTGCCGCTGACCCACGCAGGCAGCGTCAGTTGGGGCTGGCTGACCCTGATCGCGCCGTTTGGTGTGTTGGCCGCGTCGATCTGGCAGCGCCTGCGCCAGCCCAACCCGTGGCTGTTCGGTCCGCTGTTGGTTGCCGCCTGCGTGAGCCTGGCGGGGAACCTGCAGATCGCCCTGCCGCCCGGCGCCAGCCAGATCGGACAGTGGCTGATCGGCAGTGGCTTGGCCTGCCACTTCAACCGGGCGTTCTTTCGCCGGGCGCCGTCCTTCCTGGGGCGGACCTTGCTGGCGACCTTCCTGTGCATGTTGATCGCCGCCAGCGCGGCCTGGGTGTTGAGTGTGATGACCCAGCTGGACCTGCGCTCGCTGACCCTGGGAATGATGCCTGGCGGTATCGCCGAAATGAGCCTGACGGCCGAGACCTTGCAGCTGTCGGTACCGTTGGTGACGGCACTGCAGGTGATGAGGTTGCTGTTCGTGCTGTTTCTGGCCGAGCCGTTGTTCCGGCGCTGGAACACGAACCGACCGTGACGGCGTGCAGTTTTCTTCGCGGGTAAACCCGCTCCCACAAGGCTTATCGCCGCCCCTGTGGGAGCGTTCCCGCGAAGAAGGCCACACGTTTTTTCAGAGCGGCGGCAACGACCAGTTGATCGGCGCCAGCCCACGCTGCTCGAGGAAGCTGTTGGTGCGGCTGAAATGCCCGCATCCGAAGAAGCCCCGATACGCCGACAGCGGCGACGGGTGCACCGACTTGAGTACCAGGTGCCGAGTGCCGTCGATCAGCTTCTGCTTGCTCTGGGCATGCGAGCCCCACAGCAGGAACACCACGTTTTCGCACTGCTCGCTGACCACCTGGATGACCCGATCGGTGAATGGCTGCCAGCCCGCGTTGGCGTGGGAGGCCGCGTTGCCGCGTTGCACGGTCATGGTGGTGTTGAGCAGCAACACCCCCTGCTCCGCCCAGCTTTGCAGGTAACCATGGTTGGGAATCGGCAAGTTGAGGTCGCGGTGCAGCTCTTTGTAGATGTTCACCAGCGACGGCGGCGTCGGCACGCCAGGCTGCACCGAGAAGCACAGGCCATGGGCCTGGCCTGGCCCGTGGTAAGGGTCCTGGCCGAGGATCACCACCTTCACCTTGTCCAGCGGCGTGGAATTGAGCGCGTTGAAGATCAGCGGCCCCGGCGGGTAGATCTCCTTGCCCGCCGCATATTCCTCGCGCAGGAACTCGCGCAGCTTGTGCATGTAGGGTTGGTCGAACTCGGCGCGCAACGCGGCCTTCCAGCCGGGTTCGAGTTTGATGCGATCGTCGTCAGTCATGGGGCCATCCGTAAACAATGGCGCGACACTAGGTAAGCCGCCCGGCCTTGTCAATCGATCCGACCGACGACCGCCATGATCGTCTGTGGGGTCCATACTTGTGCGATGACTACACGAGGTCGCCCATGTCCATTCAATGCGAGGTACTCACAGGCGCCGATGGCGCGCGCATCGGCATCGCCACCCTGGATGCGCCCAAGGCGCTCAATGCCCTGAACCTGCCTATGATCGAGGTCCTCGATGAGCGCCTGCGCGCCTGGGCCAACGATCCGGGCATCGTCTGCGTGCTGCTGCGCGGCAGCGGGCCCAAGGCGTTCTGTGCCGGCGGCGATGTACGTGCGCTGGTCCAGGCCTGCCGCGACCACCCCGGTAGCGTCCCGCCCCTGGCCGCCACCTTCTTCGCCGCCGAGTACCGGCTCGATTATCGCCTGCACACCTATCCCAAGCCCTTGCTGTGCTGGGGGCATGGCCACGTGCTCGGCGGGGGGATGGGCCTTCTGCAGGCCGCGGGCATCCGCATCGTCACTCCCAGCAGCCGGCTGGCCATGCCGGAAATCAGCATCGGGCTGTATCCGGACGTCGGCGCCAGCTGGTTCCTTTCCCGCCTGCCCGGCAAGCTCGGCCTGTTCCTTGGGCTGACTGGCGCGCCGATCAACGCCCGCGATGCCCTGGACCTTGGCCTGGCTGATCGCCTGCTGGGCGAGCATCAGCAAGAAGCCCTGATCGAGGAACTGCTGCAACTGAATTGGCAGGAGCAGACCGCCCTACAGCTGAACAGCCTGCTCAAGGCCGAACAGCACCGGGCCTGCGCCGACCTGCCCGAAGCCCAGTGGTTGCCGCGCCGGGCATTGATCGACGAGCTGCTCGACGTAGCCGACCCTGCTGCCGCCTGGCGGGCGTTATCCGACCTGAGCCGTCATGCCGACCCACTGCTGGCCGAGGCCGGCCGACGCTTGCACGAGGGCTGTCCGCTGACCGCGCACTTGGTGTGGGAGCAGATCCGCCGGGCCAAATACCTGTCGCTGGCCCAAGTGTTCCAGATGGAATTCACCATGAGCCTGAACTGCTGCCGTCACCCGGAGTTCAGCGAGGGCGTGCGTGCCCGTTTGCTGGACAAGGACAACCAGCCGCGCTGGCACTGGCCGGACATCGCCCAGGTGCCAGCGGCGGTGGTCGAAGCGCATTTCACCAAGGTCTGGGAGGGGCGCCATCCCCTGGCTGATCTGGAATGAGCGCCGCTCCGGCAGGCAGACCGGGCTCAAGCCCGGTGATCAACGCCGCCAGTTACGACCGTCGTCCCCGTGCCTGCCATCATGACGACGATTGTTGTCGCCTCGACCATTGGAATGCCAACGGTCGTTCTGCGGCCGGCGATTGTCGTTGCGATAGTCATGACGGTCCCGGTCCCGCCCATAGTCATAGCGATGACGGTTGCCATAGTCGTTGCGCGGATTGCCATGCCATTGATTCACCTGATGCCCCGGGTAAGGCCGATAGTGTGGCGTGGGCGCCGGGCGGTAATAACGAGGTGCGGATTGATAGTAGCGAGGCGCGCTCTGGTAGTAGCGCGGCTGGCTGATGTAGTAACGATCCTGACGGTAATAGCCCGGATAATAGTCGCGGTCGCTTGAGTAGTAGTCCGAGCGGTAGTAACCCGAGCGGTAGTAACCTCCGTCCTCGTAGTAAGGGACGCAGGCGCTGGTGAGGAGTGCCAACAAGGCGATCAGCAGAATTCGTAGGTACATGGCGGCCTCCTGGACCGCGGGAGTGCCCGGCACAGCGGCGCTGGCGAGCATCGATGGCAATACGTACATCGACACCGAATAAGACCGTTGCGCCCGGGTGCAGTGCCATTTTCGCAATGAATTGAAACAGGTTGCCGACAGCCGGAAACACCTTGTCGCCATAACCGGTAGAATGCCTGCTACCTAGACGTCTGGATCCGACATGAACGACAAACAGCGCTGCCCGGCCTGTGGCGCCCTGAATCAGTGCAGCCTGGCCGACCCACGCCTCGCAACGCAGCCCTGCTGGTGTTTCACCGTCACCATCGATCCGGCCGCGCTCAGGGCGCTGCCCGACGAATTGCGCAACAAGGCTTGCCTGTGTCCTCGATGCGCCGAGGTCGATGACCAGCTCAAGGCGGCGCAATCAGCGTCCAACCGCTAGCCCTTTTTTCGAACCGCTCAGTGCCATGCGTCTTGATCGTTTTCTCGCCAACTTGCCCTGCTACAACCGCCAGCAGGTCCGCCTGCTGCTGGTGCAACAGCGCGTGCGCGTCGATGGCGTGGTTGCCACCGACCCGCGCCAGGAAGTACGCGAATTCAGCCGGGTCGAAGTGGACGAGCAAGTACTCCAAGCCGGTCGCCCGGCGCGCTACCTCATGTTGCACAAGCCCAGCGGCTGCGTCAGCGCCACCCAGGATCCGCAGCACCCTACCGTGCTCGACCTGCTGCCGGCCGAACTGCGCGAAGACCTGCACATCGCTGGCCGCCTGGACTACAACACCACCGGGTTGATGATCCTGACCAACGACGGTCAATGGTCGCGGCGCCTGACCCAGCCCAAGACCAAGCTGCCGAAGATCTATCACGTCCAGACCGAAGACGAGATCGGCGAGCACTACGTGGCCAAGTTCCGCGAAGGCTTCTACTTCGCTTTCGAGGACCTCACCACCCTCCCCGCGCAACTGGACATTCTCGGACCGCGCCAGGCGCGGCTGGCAATCGTCGAAGGCCGCTATCACCAGGTAAAGCGCATGTTCGGGCACTTCGACAACAAGGTGGTGGGGCTGCACCGGGAGCGGATGGGCTGCATTGGCCTGGATCCTGCTTTGGCTCCGGGTGAGTATCGTGAACTGACGGCCGAAGAGATCGCCTCGGTCTGAACCTCGAAGCCTCTGCGCAGGTGGGCCCCTGCATAGAGCGGTATAGACAGGTTCATCCCGTTGTTTTTCTCGTGCCATCCCCCTGAACGGCACTTGCGAGATCGCCACCCTGCTGCTTGAATCAAACTCGTCGGTCCGCATGTGACTTATCGGTCACGATTGCAGTCCAAGACGCCTTTTGCCGGTCACCCAGGGTCTCGATGCCCTGGGGCACGGCAAACCGCCCACCTAGAACAAATACCGTCGACGACCGTGCCATGGATCGACACAAGGGCCCCCGGTTTCTCTTCCAGGCGTATGCCTACCTGTCATAAACAACGTGCACCCTAGGTCACGCGAATACCCTTTTTGCGCCAGGAGTCGATGACATGAGGCCAGAAATCGCTGTGCTTGATATCCAAGGTCAGTATCGGGTTTACACGGAGTTCTATCGCGCGGAAGCAGCAGAGAAGACGATCATCCTGATCAACGGATCGCTGGCCACAACGGCCTCTTTCGCCCAGACGGTGCGCAGCCTGCACCCGCATTTCAACGTTGTGTTGTACGACCAGCCCTATGCTGGCAAGTCCAAGCCGCACAACCATCAGGAACGGCTGATCACCAAGGAGACCGAGGCGCACATTCTCCTGGAGCTGATCGAGCACTTCCAGGCCGACCATGTGATGTCGTTCTCCTGGGGCGGTGCCTGTGCCCTGCTGGCGCTGGCGCACCAGCCGAGCCGAGTGAAGAAGGCCGTGGTCAGTTCGTTCTCGCCGATCATCAACGAGCCAATGCGCGACTACCTGGCGCGCGGTTGCCAGTACCTGGCCGCCTGCGACCGCTACCAGGTGGGCAACCTGGTCAACGACACCATCGGCAAGTACCTGCCGTCGCTGTTCAAGCGCTTCAACTACCGCCATGTGAGTAGCCTGGACAGCCATGAGTACGCGCAAATGCACTTCCACATCAACCAGGTGCTGGATCATGATCTGGAGCGAGCCCTGAAATCGGCGCGCAACATCGACATCCCGGTGCTGTTCATCAATGGCGACCGTGACGAGTACACCACCGTCGAGGATGCGCGGCATTTCAGCCAGCACGTGGTCCAAAGCCATTTCAGCGTCATCCGCGATGCCGGTCACTTCCTGGATATCGAGCACAAGAGCGCGTGCGAGGACACCCGGGCCGCGATGCTTGGCTTCCTCAACCCGACGCTGCGCCAACCCCGTCAACGCAGTCACTACGTACAGGGGCAGCATGCACTGGCTATCTGAGTGGTTCGGCGACGTCTAGCCCTTGTAGTGCCCCGGGCTACACGTCGCCGACAGGCCTTTTTGCACGGCCGGGCTTCTCATGACTGGCGTGTTCTGGTAAAAATGTCGGCTTCTGAAGCGGGTATAGTTGAATGGTACAACTATAGCTTCCCAAGCTATCGGTGAGGGTTCGATTCCCTCTACCCGCTCCACTCCTCCTTTCCACGGATTTCCGCGAACGTCCGCTGAGCCATCCAAGTCATTGAAGATAAACGGTTTTTTCTTCTGACTCGATCCACAGACGTCCACTGAAATCCAAGCCAAGCCACGATTTTTTAGTCCATTATTTAGTCCATCTTTAGGACGGCGCGGCTTTCGGATTGTTGCTGGGAGAGCGGATCGATCGTGATCAGCATCTGGTTCCTGACCCGTATTCAGGAGCTAGAACATGCCACTGTCCGATCTTGCTGTCCGCAAAGCCAAGGCGACCGGTAAGGCATACACCCTTTTCGATCTGGATGGACTCTCACTGGCCGTAGGGCCGGGCGGGGGCAAATCCTGGCATTTCCGCTACCAGTGGTTCGGCAAGCAAAAACGGATGTCGCTGGGGAGCTACCCAGAACTCTCGCTGCGAGACGCCCGCACCCTGCGGGATGAGGCGCGCGCCTTGCTGGCCAGGGACATCAATCCCCGCGCCCACCGCAAGCAGAAACGGGCCACCGCCAAGCTCACCAGCGAGTACACCTTCAAGGCAGTCTTCGTGAAATGGCTCGGCCATCGGGGCTTGACCTTTGAAGAAGGCCGTCAGACCAGCCAGTCCCTGATCCCCCGAATCTTTGCCAAGGACGTCCTCCCGCTCCTGGGAAATCGGGCTATCTACGAAATCAGACGAACGGATCTGTTAGAGGTCATCGGCAACATCGAGCGGCGCAAGGCGCTATCGGTAGCAGAAAAGGTCCGGACCTGGTTCAACCAGATGTTCCGCTACGCCTTGGTGGTCGTGCCAGGCCTTGAACACAACCCAGCCTCGGACCTGGATGTGGTTGCCGTACCGCTGCCGCCTGTTAACCACAACCCATTCCTGCGCATGGCCGAACTCCCGAAGTACCTGCAGCGCGTGCGCAGGTACCGCGGCCGGCTACAAACTCAATTGGGATTGCGGTTGCTGATGCTGACAGGGGTGCGCACCGGCGAACTGCGCCAGGCTACCCCCGACCAGTTCAACCTGGATGAAGGCCTATGGTTCATCCCCGCAACTGTCGTCAAGCAGCTCAAGACCGACATGCGTCGAAAGCGCCAAGTGCCACACAATATTCCGCCCTACATCGTGCCGCTTTCGGTGCAGGCCATTGAGATCGTTCGCTACCTGCTGGAGCAGTTCAAACCGGCCCAGCGCTATCTGCTGCGCGGAGACGTCGATATTAAAGCCCGTGTCAGTGAGAACACCCTCAACGGCGCCCTAAAAAGGATGGGATATCAGGACCTGCTGACCGGCCACGGCATGCGCGCCACCATGTCCACCGCGCTCAATGAAATTGGATATCCGAAGGTCTGGGTGGACGCCCAGCTCTCCCACGTTGATCCCAACAAGGTCAGTGCGACCTACAACCACGCCGAGTATGTCGAACAGCGGCGACGCATGATGCAGGACTGGGCCGACCGGTTAGACCTATTTGAGCAAAACAAGGTGGAAGCCGCGAGCATGCCGCTCACGCTGCGCATGGAGGACGTGCCAAGTCTTGAAGAAGGCAAGCATCGCCCACCGCCGGCAGCTGCACCGATTCTGCTCATCACCCCGTCGTCCGACGCGGCGCCTTTGGTTAAAGCATCAGCTCATCGCCTCCCCGCGGTGCAACTGCCTCGCGCGGCAAGGGAAGAGCCCGTATCTGATGTCCAACGGAAACGAATGGAGCTGGTTGACCTCTTCGAGGCCCCCCACAACCTTCCTGTCGCCGAGTACGCCAAGATGGCGGGCAAGTCGCGGCGCTGGATCAGTTATGAGGTGAAGGCTGGCAACTTGCTGGCATTGAACCTCGGCAACCGAGGCCAGCGTGTGCCGGACTGGCACCTGGACCCTGCTAAGCACGCCCTGATCCAGGCATTGCTCAAGCTCAACCGTAGCGCGGAGCCATGGAGCATCTACCATGCCCTGACAGGGCCGTGCCCGGGTTTACGCAAGCGCTCAGCCATTGAGGCGGTGACCTTCGACAACCTCAACAAACTCATCAGTCTGGTTTCTGCGATGGTCAAAGAGGGGGAATGGGCGAATGTCGGTACTTACTAGCGGTGGACTTCGGCAATAGCGGCATTCTGTTGGGCAAACAGATTGCCTCTCCTAAGGGGCATCCAAACCTGGATCGGTTCTGATTGTGTGTGGCATTTCAGCCAATTTGGCAGAAAAGCTGCAATTTGATGCGCCTTCTCAGATCCATCCTGTTCTGCTGTTGGCGTGAAGATGTTCGGATTACTCAGGGCGAACTATGATGCAGCGACCAACAAGCCCACCGAATGCAAGGATGAACAATGGCTGACTATTTCAGTGATCGTGAGCGTGGACCCCGGCCAAGAATAGAGCAGGAAATGAATCCGATAGCTTGGGCTGGCATCGTTGCGACTGTGGAAGCGCTGGCAAACAAAGGCGCCTTCGGACACAGCTATCCAGAGCAGTGTCCGGATGGAGGCGCTATCTCTGGCAACGACATTCAAGGTTTGACTGGGGCCATTGAGGCAGAACTGCACGGCTTGTCATGGCCATTGCAAACCCAGTACGACCCCGATCCGGACTCCTACCTCAGTAAAAAGGAGCCGTGGTGTCCTCCAACCCTGCTAGCGCTCGATTTGATCGAGTTCGTCTGGAGAAAAGTCGCAACGCCCATAAATTTTGGTAAGTATCACGATTACTACCGACATCACCATTTGACATTTGATCAGGACAGCGGACGTCAGGAGTTCTGCAAGAACGTAAATCTTATTCTTGCGCGTAATGGCTTGGCCTACGAGCTGAACCCTGACGGTAAAATTCGGCGCATATTACCGGCAGTGATTGGTGAGGCCTTGTCTAGAACTTACTTTCGAACAGGGGATAGGACATTAGATGTCCTATTGGAAGAGAGCCGCATAAAGTTCTCCAGCCCAGACCCTCTAATTCGTCGCGAAGCTCTGGAACGTCTATTCGATTCATGGGAAAGAATTAAGTCCATGGCTCATCAGGACAAGAAAAAATCCATCACAACTATATTGGATCGATGCGCCAGTGAGCCTGAGTTTCGGTCGATGCTAGAAGCAGAGGCGATCGAACTTTCCAGAATTGGAAACAATCACCTTTTTCGACACCATGAAGTACGACAAAAGCCGGTCATTGACGTGCAGCAGGTGGACTATTTGTATCACCGCTTGTTTGCAATGATTGAACTAGTCATCCGCAAGAACGTAAAAGGTTAGAAAGTGGCACACCCGTGATATCGATGACTTCACTCGACTTTGTCAATGTGGAACGGAAGTAGAGAATCCAGGAGTTGCTTGTGGGAACCATTATTGATCTAACCGTTGGAGGCCTCGAAGTCGATTGGAGCAAAAACCATAGAGGCATTGACCATGGCATGCTATTCCAAGACTGCGATCGGCAATACGTGCGCTCTGATCAAATTGATTACAACTATCTCCAGGAGCGTGGACTAAGCGCGGCTGACAGAGAAATGGCGTTTAGCCGGCCGTTGCGTACACTCGTCCCTCGACTGGAACTCCTCGGATACCGCATTGAGACGGTCCGCCATGTTTACGAACAGTTGGCGAAGCAATGGAAAGAAAGCCGGGCTACGAACGGTGAGTTACATGAAGGCCCTGTAGAGCCTCTGAGCTTTGATGAGCTTCTGAGCTTTGTAAAAGCTCATGCAATACAGTCCCTTAATGATGAATATGTTGAGGATCTGGGCGACGAAGGCACCAAAGCTATTCGTGGTCGATTTGAAGGATCCGAATTCGCTGAGCGAATCCCATCTGACTCAGAATGCTTCTCCAATGCATATTCCGAGCGCAGCTATTTTGGCGTGCTAATCACCTTTTTACCGACGTACGCTGTCCTAAGATTGCTCGCGGAAAATCCAGTAAACCTAGACTTGGATGTCGTCTGGCAATATGGCCCACTCGTTCATGCGGGCTGGGCCGACGTCTCGGAGTTCGTGCCTTGTGCGCGTCGTGAGCAAACAATCCTGATCGCAACCGAGGGATCATCCGATATCCATATCTTGAAACGTGCGATTGAGTTACTTCGTCCGGAAGTGGCAGATTTCTTCCGCTTTATAGACATCAGCGAGCGACATCCATTTTCGGGGACGGGCAGCCTGGTTAAGTTCGCTGAAGGCCTAGCCAAGATTGATGTACAAAACCAAGTCATCTTTCTATTGGATAACGATGCAGAAGGCGTTGATGCATATGAGAACATTCAACGCTTCAAGCTTCCAGCCAACATGCGCGCAATGGTCCTTCCAGCGCTTGATGAGTTCCGAAGCTTCCCAGCCCGAGGCCCAGAGGGAATCAACAATAGCGATATCAACGGCCGAGCGGCAGCAATTGAGTGCTATCTTGATCTCAACTTGCCCAATTACGCCCCCGCCACTGTAGTTTGGACGAACTACAAAAAAGAGCGAGAAATTTATCAAGGCTCGCTGGAATTCAAGGATACGTACACGCGCGCATTCATGGCTCTGACTGCCGAGACTATACAAACCTGCAATTACGATACTCGAAAGCTAGAGCACGTGCTGAGCTCACTCTTCGAGGAAAGTAGCTTGCTGGTGGCATCCGCCATGGCGTCCTCTAGTTGATGATGCTTCGCCCTTCTTCGTCTCGATGGTTTAAGGGCACTCTAAGATGCGCCAACCCTAAAGGTAGCCGTCGAGCCCCCACATCAGACGAACCTCATTCAGCACCTCTACAAAGACAGAAACAGTAGGCAGGCGGCCTGCGACACTCGCATAAAACGCCAGCATTAATGACGTTTGGTCGCGATGGGGTTCCACACGAAACGCTAAGCTGTGCACCGACTACAACCAATTGCTTTTTGCGCCCGCAAAATTATCGCCACTCGCAACAAGACAATCCTTAAGAACCAAAAAATTCGGTCGATACTCAAGGTGAGGCATTCCTCAAGGAGATCGGTCATGAATGGCAAGTTTCCGTTAGTTGTCGCGATAGCAATGTTGGGTGCGTTTCCGTTGTCCCAAGCAGAAACACTCGTGGGGTCCGGTGTCATACGCTTTACCGGCAATGTAGTTGAATCCCCCTGCACAACTTCATTCGATTCCACCGGTTGGCGTATGGATGCTTGTCCCACCCCCTCCCGTAACATTGATGTCAGTGTGCACCCTGTCCGACCCAAAACGTCGCTCAGCTCATCTGACTCCACGTCGGTAAAGGCTAAGTTAGTCTTCAGCAGCACCACCGAGGGCCGCTACTTCGATCAGCAATACAAACTGGTGGACCGCGCTGGCAAGCCAGTAACCACCGGCAATTACCTCGTTACCATTACAATGCCTTGAGCCATCGGGGGCGTCCCTTGTGTCGCGACGCCCCTTGCCTCCTAATGAACCGGCTTGAAAGCCAAGAATTCCTCCATGGCATGGAATTCGAGCTGTTTGGCCATACGAGTCGGGGTCAAATACTCGACCATATTGGCAAATATGGCATCTGGATCACGCAGGTCTGTGTCGGTGTAAACGATGATGGGAATACCACGCTTGCGGAAGTACGCTTTCAGCTTACGCATCTCCTTCTCAAAGTTTTCCTGCGCCTCTTCGTTGATCTGCTTCTGAGTTTTATCTTTAGTTCGCTCGAGTCTTCCGTGAGTGGACCAAGGGGACAGCTCGAAGCCAACTTTGGAAAGGGTAAAGGGATCAATGATGGTGAAATCGAGCCGATACTCATGTCGGGCGACTTTTCCGCCGTAGCGTAACTCCGGTATCAACAGAGGGACCTCTAACGGGTTCTCGCTCTCTTGGACGAATGTGCAGTAGCGCTTGGCGATCTCCATCTCGTGCTTCGATCCAGAGTTGCGTACCAACGTCTGGCGGAAGAACGTGAGGTAGTGATCAACGGAAGCGAACTCTATTCGGTCATCTTCATCGGGAATTACGAAGCCGGTCTGCAGGACATGGCCGATGGTCCAGTAGTTGGGTCTGAAATGCCGGATCTCGCTTTTGTCGTTCTCCCACGCCCCATTCTTGAATCGGGGAGTCACGAGCAGGCCGTAGGAAGCGTTTTCCTGGCCGATCCAAATCTCGGCGTCCTCAACCTCGGGACGCTTTCGGGTGAGAGCGTCGTAGTTGCGCAGATAGGTCCTGGTGAGAAAGAGCCTGAACCACAGCATCACTTTTTCGGAATTTTTGATGTGCGAATGGGCATCGAAATAGGTGTTGCCTGGACGAGCTGCGCGCCCAAGGCTTTCAAGTACGTCAAGGAATCCACGGACATAGAGCGCGATGAATTGCTCGGGCGAATCTATGACTTCGTGTTTGATGTCGATGTACTCAGCGTACTTGCCGCCGTAGGTGGCATTGAGCGAGTGCTCGTTGCGGTAACCGGTAATCGCCAGAACCTCATCCTTGAGCTCGCCATCTTCTCTGTCAGTTCAGCGATCTTGCGATTACGAAGTGTCTTTGCTGGATCTCTGGGTGCCACCGCTCTTCCCCCGTTCCCTGTTAGCCACGCAGTGATCTCCGCGTTCGCGAACATGGAGCTCAGATGCAGTGGTCCTTTTGCCCTAAAAATGCCAGCGAATTTTCTCACGGGAGAAGCGTGCATTGCTACAAAACCCTAGCTAAGAACTGGTACGGGGGCCCGTCACGGTCTGCACGGCAGCGGTAGCTGGATCTATCGCGTGCTTGTCAGCCAAGCTCGTCGAATCCTGGCTATCAATGCACCATCGGCCATCGATACACAGAAACCGATCCGTCAGACAGGCTTCGAGCAGCTGGGGGACTGTAGCGCTGAAGAAACCGGCTCCACCGACGCCTACAGTGGGTTCCAGTTGCAACTGAGCCACGGGGACATCCTTGAGGCAAGGATAAAAACCCTCAGGCGGAAATCGACCACCGAACTCGGTACGCAGGCGTTCCTTCCCCATGCTCTTTACCAGGGTCAGATAGCGATCGCTTCGCATGAGCCACAAGGCTCGAACCCCTTCAGATCGGTAGCGCTCCTGACGGCGGCGATAGTCGCGCAATGACTGATAAGAGCGTTGGATCTCCACGGCCAGCTTGACCCCGCTGCGCTCCGCCCACACGTCAGCTTGCCATTTGCCCCCACTGCCATGGCCGGGAACCTCCAGCGCTGCCTGACACCCTAGGTTCTGCAGTTCGCTGCGTACCAACAGCTTTGCGGCCAGATGCCACTGGCTCTCTTCGGAGGTACTGCAAGCGCCTCCTGCATGGGCAAAGAAGGGAAATCCGTTTGGGCTGATTTTTGGGATGGCGGGTGCCGAGCAACACGGCATAAGTAACTCGCCAACCTGGTAGCTCGCCTGCAGCGCCAGCCATTGACTAGCCGTCATCTGGAGAGCGTTGGCTACCCCACGACCGTCAGCGAACGAAGCTTCGATCACCATCACCATCCAGCGTACCTCCATTGTCTCGATCGGCAGGCAGTCGGGTACTCCTGCTCGCATCAACGGCCCCTAACCAGTGCTTGGTGGGTTTGCGTATCCATGTTGACTGAGGGCGCCCCCCGTAAGCCGCCTGCCTTCAATGTAGCTCTCAAACGCTGGCATGACGCACTGGATGGATTGTCGTGGCGCCCCCTGGACGAGAGTGGAGGTGAGCGAGAGTGAGTAGACGAGAGCTTCGTTTGTATGGGAGGATTCAGTCCGCGATGTAGTCCATTTCAATTTTCTCATCGCGTAAAAACCCTTGTTAAACAAAGGGTTGTGAACCGGGTGCAAGTCGCATCACCCGCTCCACTTTCCTCCAGGCGCAGCCCGCGCCGATCCAGCCTTAATCAATACAAGCCCCCATCGCCTATCGCGAGGCGCGCCTGTTCGTATCTACGTAGTCCTGGACAATCCAAAGGTCGCTATCCATCGCAGGCTCCGCCAGTTTCCGGGATTGTGAACCTCCCCTTCGCTGCCCAATCTCCGCTGTTCTTGACCTAGCCCATAGCCATCATCGACCCGATCAGCTTGAATGCTGTCCGTGGGCTCGCAAGCGAAGCGGCCTCAGGACACTTATGCTGATCAGCACCCCGAAACATTTCCAAGGACGCGTGCATGTTTCTCTCCCGCTGGCTACCGGGCCTGGCCAATCTGCTGCACTACCGCCGCGAGTGGTTCCACGCTGACCTTCAGGCCGGCCTTTCGGTGGCCGCGATCCAGATCCCCATTGCCATCGCCTACGCCCAGATCGTCGGCCTGCCACCCCAGTACGGGCTATACGCCTGCGTGCTGCCGATGATCGTCTATGCCCTGGTCGGCAGCTCCCGCCAACTCATGGTCGGCCCGGACGCCGCTACTTGCGCCATGATCGCCGGCGCCGTCGCCCCACTGGCGATGGGCGATCCGCACCGCATCGCCGAGCTTTCGGTGATCGTCACGGTGCTGGTCGGCGTGATGCTGATCGCCGCCGGCTTCGCGCGGGCGGGCTTCATCGCCAGCTTCTTCTCGCGTCCCATCCTGATCGGCTACCTCAACGGTATCGGCCTGAGTCTGATCGCCGGGCAGATGAGCAAGGTGGTGGGGTTCAAGATCGAAGGCGACGGTTTCATCCTTAGCCTGATCAACTTTCTCCAGCGCCTGGGCGAGATCCACTGGCTGACCCTGGCCATCGGCCTGGTCGGCCTGGGCCTGCTGGTCTGGCTGCCGCGACGCTACCCCCGCTTGCCGGCAGCGCTGGTGACCGTGGCGGTATTCACCTTGCTGGCCGGCCTGTTCGGCCTCGACCGCTTCGGCGTCGCCATTCTCGGCCCGGTGCCAGCAGGCATTCCGGAGCTGGCATGGCCGCAAAGCACCCTGGCGGAAACCAAAAGCCTGTTGCGCGATGCCCTGGGCATCGCCACCGTCAGTTTCTGCAGCGCGATGCTCACCGCTCGCAGCTTCGCCGCCCGCCACGGCTATGCGATCAATGCCAACCACGAGTTCGTTGCCCTCGGCGTGAGCAACCTGGCGGCGGGGATGTCCCAGGGCTTTGCCATCAGCGGCGCCGACTCGCGCACGGCGGTCAACGACATGGTCGGAGGCAAGAGCCAACTGGTCGGAATCATCGCCGCGCTGGTGATCGCCTTGATTCTGCTGTTCTTCACCGCCCCCATGGCGTGGATTCCCCAGGCGGCGCTGGGCGCCGTCTTGTTGATGGCCGGCTGGGGGCTGATCGATGTGAAGTCCCTGAGCAAGATCCACAAGCTCAGCCGCTTCGAATTCTGGCTGTGCCTGCTCACCACCGCCGGCGTCCTCAGCCTGGGTGTGCTGCCTGGGATCATCTTCGCCGTGACCCTGGCGATCCTGCGCCTGCTGTACAGCATCTATCAGCCCACCGACGCCGTCCTTGGCTGGCTGCCCGGCGTCGAGGGCCAGGTCGACGTTCGCCATCACCCCGAAGCGCGGACGGTGCCGGGCCTTGTGGTGTATCGCTTCGACGACGCGATCCTGTTTTTCAACGCCGACTACTTCAAGATGCGCCTGCTCGATGCCGTCCAAGGTGAGAGCAAGCCCCAGGCCGTACTGTTCGACGCCGAGGCGGTGACCAGCATCGACGTCAGCGGCGTCGCTGCCCTGCGCGAGGCGCGCGACACCCTCGCCGCCCAAGGTATCTACTTCGCCATCGCCCGCGCCCGTGGCAACTTCCTGCGCATGCTGGTGCGCTCAGGCATGGCACGGGAAATGGAAGAAAAGCTGCTGTTCGGCTCGGTGCGTGCAGGGATTCGGGCGTATCGGGTGTGGCGCAACCGCACACGCCGACATCCGGTACTCGAACCGTAAGCAGTCCGTGGCCCGGTCACGAGCAGGCACGCGCTGGGGAGGCCTGGCCTAGGCAAGCGCGGTGCGCGTCCCGCATCAAGGCTGCGGCATGCTAAAGTCCCCGCGTTCCTCGCCTTGCCCAATGGACCTGCCATGCCCTCTCTCGATGCCCATCTGCCCTCCTGGCAGGCGCTCAATGACCGCCATCCCTGCACCGCCCTTCTGGTGGGCAACGGCGCCAGCCGTGCCGTGTGGAAGCCGTTCGGCTACTTCTCGCTGTTCGAGGAGGCCCAGCGGGTCCGTCACAAGGCCTTGGGCGTGAGCGACCAGGCGCTGTTCAAGTCCCTGGGTACCGAGCTGTTCGAGCCGGTGCTCAGCACCCTGAACACCACGGTACGCGCCAATGCCGCGCTGGCCATCAACTCCACCGCGCCACTGAACCGCTACTACTCGATCAAGGAAGCCCTGATCCACGCCACGCGCGCCGTGCACCTGCCCTGGACGCGCGTGCCGAGCGACACCTTGGCGACGATCAACCAGGCTCTGCGCAGCTACCGCAACGTCTACACCAGCAACTACGACCTGCTCCTGCCTTGGGCTGTCAATCAGGCGCCGGAAGGCTTCGCCACGCTGTTCGACGAGCAGGGCTTCTTCGATGTGCGCCGCACCGCGACCGAAGGCATCCGCATCGTTCATCTGCACGGCGGGCTGCACCTGCTCAAACTCCCCGACGGCACCACCCGCCAGCGCAGCGCCGAATGCGCCGAGCTGCTCGAAGGCTTTGCCGTGAACATTCCGGGGGAAGTGCCGCTGTTCGTCAACGAGAGCCGCAGCGAAGAAAAACTGCGCGCTATCCGCGCCTCGGACTACCTGTCGTGGGGGTTGGGCCAACTATCCGGGGAACGCGAGGGCCTATGCCTGTTCGGCCAGCACCTGGACGCCAGCGATCAGCACCTGCTCGAGGCCATTCGCCAAGCCCGCCCCACGCACCTGTCGATCGCCATCCGCCCCTTGAGCGAAGCGTCGATCATCAACCAGAAGCAGCATTTCATGCAGCGCTTCGCCGACCTGCCAGGAACGGCCGTGCACTTCTTCGACGCCGCCAGCCACCCGCTGGGCAACCCGGCGTTGGCGATCGTGGGGCCGGCAGAACACGCCCGACCCAGATGAATGCTCCACCTGTCATGGGCTGCTGTACACCCCAAGACAGGTCAAGCGGCGAGCAACCCATCCTGACGCAACAACGTCTCCAGGCAATGCTCCTTCACGCCATAGAACGCCTTCAGCTGCTCGATCTTGGCCAGCAATGCGGTGTTGTCCCCCGCCTGCCGGCGCTTGACCGCCAGAATCATCTTGTTCTTGTTGGTGTGCTCCAGCGAAATGAACTCGAACACCTTGGTCTCGTAGCCGCAGGCCTCGAGGTAAAGGGCGCGTAGGCTGTCGGTGAGCATCTCGGCCTGCTGGCCGAGGTGCAGGCCGTACTGCAACATCGGCTGGAGCAGGCCTGGGCTGTGCAGTTGCGGGCGGATCTGCTTGTGGCAGCACGGCGAGCACATGATGATCGCGGCGTTGCAACGGATGCCGGTATGGATGGCGTAGTCGGTGGCAATGTCGCAGGCGTGCAACGCGATCATCACCTCGATGGCTTCGGGCACCACGCTGCGCACGTCGCCGCACTGGAACTCAAGGCCAGGGTGCTCCAGCCGCGCGGCAGCGGCGTTGCACAGGTCGACCATGTCCTGACGCAGCTCGACACCGGTCACCAGGGCTTCACGCACCAGGCTGTTGCGCAGGTAGTCGTGCATGGCGAAGGTCAGGTAGCCCTTGCCCGAACCGAAATCCGCCACCCTTAGCGGCTGGTCCATGGTCAGGGGTGCGCTGGCCAGGGCGTGGTCGAAGACCTCGATGAACTTGTTGATCTGCTTCCACTTGCGCGACATGGACGGAATCAACGCGCCTTGGGCATCGGTCACTCCTAGATCGCGCAAGAACGGCCGCGACAGTTCCAGGTAGCGCTTCTTCTCTCGATCATGGGTGGTGGCAGCCTGTTCACGGGCAGGTTGCGCGATGTGGCGCTGGAGCATCGGCTTGCCCTTTTTGCTGAAACCCAGCTGCACCTCGCCCTCGGCGGTGAACAGATGGGCATTGCGAAAACTCTCGGGCAACAGCTCGGCCACCAGCGTCTGGGCCTGCTCCAGCGGCAGGTTGCGGGTAATGTCACGGGTCTGGTGGCGGTAGACCAGCGACAGGCAGTCCTGGCCCTTGACCTGTAAAGGCTTGGCGATGATCCGCTGAAGGGTCTGGTCAACGCCGACATGGCGCGCCAGCACCAGCTTGACCAGGGTACCGGCCTGCAAGGCATCGGCCAGCAAAGCCAGGAACTGGGCATGCGCATCCGGCGCGGTGGTAGCGGAGGGAGTGGCGGACATGGAAAGTGGGTGCCTCGAATCGCGGGGGGCGCGCAGCGCGCAATGGCCGGCATTTTACGTCGATGCCCGGCCAGCGCGAAGCTTTAATCGATGGACGCGGCTCAGTCCAGGATCACCAGGCGGTTGGGCAGCTCGTTGCGCGCGAAGGTCGGCGGTACGTGTTCGCTTAGCAGCTCGCCACAGGCTTCGATGCAATCGACGAAGCCCTGCAGGGTCTGGCCCTGGCACACCTGCTCGGTAAAGCGGGCGATGATGGCATCCCACGGCTGCTCGGGCAGATGCCGGGCAATGCCCTCGTCGACCAGGATCTCCACATGTCGCTCGGCCTCGCTGACGAAGATCAGCACCCCGGTAGCACCGGCGGTGTGTTGCAAGTTGAGCTCGAGAAACTGTTGCCGCGCCAGGCCCGAGGCGCGGCGCTGACGCAACAGGCGCGGGACCAGGCGGTTGGCCAGACGTGGATTGCGCAGCAGCAGGCACAGGCCGACGAACGTCACTACCTGGACCACCAACAGGCTGCGCAAATCAGGCCACCCCAAGGCCATGTGCGCCAGGCCCGGTATGGCCAAAGCCAGCAGCGCGGCCCATAGCAGGGGCAGGTAGGCGTAATCGTCCGCGCGGCGCGCCAGCACGGTCACCAGTTCCGCATCGGTGCGTTGCTCGGCCCGAGCGATGGCCTCGGCAATCTGGCGCTGCTCGTATTCGTTGAAGACAGTCATGCCATGGGTCTCTCGATCGTTCTTATTGTTGTTGTCCCGACAGCCGGTCGGCGGGAAGTGTATCTCATGATGCCCGCCATATAAGGCATAATCCGCCGCTGCATTGGACCAGGCAGGGCCGATCAGCCAAGTGAAGCCCGGCGAACTGTACAACAATAGCCGCCAAGAAAAACTCCGGCCGTGCACGTATCCCCCTGGATACGGCAAGGGGCCACGACAATGGAATTCATGATGAAACTGTCTTTGCTGGGCCTGGCCATGGGCCTTGCCAGTCAGGCGGCCCTGGCCGCCACCTCCGCACCGCCGCTGCAGGACAAGCAGGCGTTCATCGAACACCTGATCGGCCAGATGACCGAGGCCGAGAAGATCGGCCAGTTGCGCCTGATCAGCATCGGCCCGGAAATGCCCCGCGAGAAGATCCGTGAAGAAATCGCGGCCGGACGCATCGGCGGCACCTTCAACTCGCGCACTGCCCCCGAGAACCGGCCGATGCAGGACGCCGCCATGCGCAGCCGCCTGAAGATCCCGATGTTCTTCGCCTACGACACCATCCATGGCGAGCGCACCATTTTCCCGATCGGCCTGGGCCTGGCGGCGACTTGGGACATGGACGCCATTGCCAAGGTCGGCCGCACCTCGGCGATCGAGGCGGCCGCCGACTCCCTGGACATGACCTTCGGCCCGATGGTCGATATCGCCCGCGACCCACGCTGGGGCCGCACCAGCGAGGGCTTCGGTGAGGACACCTATCTCACTTCGAAAATCGGCCAGGTAATGGTCAAGGCATTCCAGGGCACCAGCCCGGCCGAACCCGACAGCATCATGGCCATCGTCAAGCACTTCGCCCTGTACGGCGCGGTGGAAGGCGGGCGCGACTACAACACAGTCGATATGAGCCTGCCGAAGATGTACAACGACTACCTGCCGCCCTACCGCGCCAGCCTGGAGGCCGGCGCCGGTGGCGTGATGGTCGCACTGAACTCGATCAATGGCGTGCCGGCCACCTCCAACACCTGGCTGATGAACGACCTGCTGCGCAAGGAGTGGGGCTTCAAGGGTGTGACCATCAGCGACCACGGCGCCATCCAGGAACTGATCCGCCATGGCGTGGCCCAGGACGGTCGCGAAGCCGCCAAGCTGGCCATCAAGGCCGGTATCGACATGAGCATGAACGACACGCTCTACGGCGAGGAACTGCCCGGCCTGCTCAAGTCCGGTGAAGTGACCCAGGCCGAACTGAACCAGGCCGTGCGCGAAGTGCTGGGCGCCAAGTACGACATGGGCCTGTTCAAGGACCCGTACGTGCGCATCGGCAAGGCCGAAAACGACGTCAAGGATTACTACGCTGAAAGCCGCCTGCACCGCGAAGCCGCCCGTGACGTGGCACGCCGCAGCCTGGTCCTGCTGGAAAACCGCGACCAGACCCTGCCTCTGAAGAAGGCCGGCACCATCGCCTTGGTCGGCCCTCTGGCCGATGCACCAATCGACATGATGGGCAGTTGGGCCGCCGACGGCAAACCGGAACACTCTGTGACCGTGCGCGAAGGCCTGCGCCGCGCCTTGGAGGGCAAGGCCAAGCTGCTTTACGCCAAAGGCTCGAACGTCACCGGCGACAAGGCCATCTTCGACTACCTGAACTTCCTCAACTTCGCCGCGCCCGAGATCGTCGACGACCCGCGTCCAGCCGCCGTGCTGATCGACGAAGCGGTCAAGGCCGCCAAACAATCGGATGTGGTGGTGGCGGTGGTCGGCGAGTCTCGCGGCATGTCCCACGAATCCTCCAGCCGTACCACGCTGGAAATCCCGGCAGTGCAGCGTGACTTGATCAAGGCGCTGAAGGCTACCGGCAAGCCTTTGGTACTGGTGTTGATGAACGGCCGCCCGCTGTCGCTGGCCTGGGAGCGTGAGCAGGCCGACGCATTGCTGGAAACCTGGTTCAGCGGCACCGAAGGCGGCAACGCGATCGCCGATGTACTGTTCGGCGACTACAACCCGTCCGGCAAGCTGGCGATCACCTTCCCGCGCTCGGTCGGGCAAATCCCGATGTACTACAACCACATGCGCATCGGCCGGCCATACACTCCGGGCAAGCCAGGCAACTACACCTCGCAGTACTTCGAGGAGCCCAACGGCCCGCTCTACCCGTTCGGCTATGGCCTGAGCTACAGCAGCTTCGAACTGTCCGGCCTGTCGTTGGGTAGCCAGCAACTCAAGCGTGGCGGCACGCTGGAGGCCAAGGTGACGGTGAAGAACACCGGCAAGCGCGACGGCGAAACCGTGGTCCAGCTCTACGTTCAGGATGTCAGCGCTTCCATGAGCCGCCCGGTCAAAGAACTGAAAAACTTCCAGAAACTGATGCTCAAGGCTGGCGAGTCGCGCACCTTGACCTTCCGCATCAGCGAGGATGATCTGAAGTTCTACAATGGCCAGCTGCAACGGGTCGCAGAGCCGGGGCAGTTCAATGTCCAGGTCGGCCTCGACTCCGAGGCTGTGCAGCAGCAGAGCTTCGAGTTGCTGTGACAACTTCCGCCCGCAGGGTTGCGCCCTAAGCACAGCCCTGTGGGCGTAGGTTTACCCGCGCCCACAGTCTGCGTGAAAAACCTTAAACACACCCAGCACAGGCCAAGGATCAGCCGCATGCTATTTTCCTTCCGAACCTTGCGTCTGGCCCTGATCGTCCTGGTGATTGTCATCGGCACCGCGCTCAGCGCTGGCTGGGCGATGCACCAGGCCAAGCGCCAGTCGATGGAGACCGACGCACGTCGGGCCAGCCAGCAACTGACCCTCTACGCCAATGCCCTGCACACCCTGATCGAGCGCTACCGTGCCCTGCCCGCCGTACTGGCGCTGGACCCGGAGCTGATCGCGGCCTTGCGCGGCCCGGTCACCGAACAGGTGCAGGACGCCCTGAACCGCAAGCTCGAACGCATCAACGGCGCCGCCAACTCCTCCACCCTGGAGTTACTCGATCGCACGGGCTTGGCCATCGCGGCCAGCAACTGGCGCCTGCCGACGACCTATGTCGGCTCCAACTACGGCTTTCGCCCCTATTTCAAGCAGACCCGCAGCCACGGCAGCGGCCGCTTCTACGCGGTCGGTGTCACCAGTGGCGTACCAGGCTACTTCCTGGCCAACGCGGTCACCGACGAACAGGGACGCTTCCTCGGCGCCATGGTGGTCAAACTGGAGTTCCCCGAACTTGAGCGCGAATGGCGCCAAGGCAGCGACATCCTGTTGGTCAGCGATGCCCGAGGCATCACCTTCATCGCCAACCAGGACGGCTGGCGCTACCGTGAGCTACAGCCGATTTCCCCCGCCGACCGCGCCGAGCTTGCCGAGACCCGCCAGTACGACAAGCAACCCTTGGTCCCCCTGCAGCATCAGGTGCTGACCGACTTCGGCGCCAACAGCCATTTGAGCCGCGTGCAAGGCCCGGATGGCAGCGTCGACTACCTGTGGGAAAGCCTGCCGCTGGAGGCAGAAGGCTGGACCTTGCATCTGCTGCGTAAGCCCCAGGTCAGCGCCGACGGACGCAACGCCGCCCTGACCGCGGCGGCGATCTGGCTGAGCCTGGTGTTCGCCGCACTGTTCGTCAGCCAGCGCCTGCGCCTGGCACGCCTGCGCCAGCGCAGCCGCAACGAACTCAAGCGCCTGGTCGAAGAGCGCACCCGCGAACTGCGCACCGCCCAGGAGGGCCTGGTGCAGTCGGCCAAGCTTGCGGCCCTGGGGCAAATGTCGGCAGCCCTGGCCCATGAAATCAACCAGCCCCTGACCACCCAGCGCATGCAGCTCGAGACCCTGCGCCTGCTGCTCGACCACGGTCGCTACGACGAGGCCCGGCAGGCCCTGGAGCCGCTGGAGCAGATGCTCACGCGCATGGCGGCGCTGACCGGCCATCTCAAGACGTTTGCCCGCAACAGCCCCGGCGGGCTACGCGAGCGCCTGGACCTGGCCACCGTGGTCGACCAGGCGTTGCATCTGCTCGATGCCCGCATCCGTGGCGAGGGCGTCGAAGTGGCGCTGTACCTGGCGCGCCCCGCGTGGGTCAGGGGCGATGCGATCCGCCTCGAGCAAGTGTTGATCAACCTGTTGCGCAATGCCCTCGACGCCATGGCCGACAAGCGTTACAAACGCCTGGAGATCCGAATCGAAGCCGATGATGGTCAGTGGCGCCTGAGCGTGCTGGACTCCGGCGGCGGTATCCCCCAGGCGGATCTGGCCCGAATCTTCGATCCGTTCTTCACCACCAAACCGGTCGGCGAAGGGCTCGGCCTGGGTCTGGCGATCTCTTATGGCATCGTCCATGAGGCCGGCGGCCAGTTGCAGGCCGAAAACCTGCCCGGTGGCGCCCGCCTGAGCCTTACCTTGCCCCGCGACCTGGAGCCTGTATGTTGAATTCGGTGATCGTCGTCGATGATGAAGCCAGCATCCGCACCGCGGTGCAGCAGTGGCTGAGCCTTTCGGGCTTCAGCGTGCAACTGTTCGCCCGCGCCGAAGAGTGCCTGGCCCAATTGCCGGAACACTTCCCAGGCGTGATCGTCAGCGATGTGCGCATGCCCGGCATCGATGGCCTGCAACTGCTCGAACGGCTGCAGGCACTGGACCCGGACCTTCCGGTGATCCTGCTCACCGGCCATGGCGACGTGCCCATGGCCGTCGAGGCCATGCGCAACGGCGCCTATGACTTTCTGGAAAAACCCTTTACGCCGCAGACCCTGCTCGGCAGCCTGCGCCGCGCCCTGGAGAAACGCCAGTTGGTGCTGGAGAACCGTCGCCTGCACCAGCAGGCCGATCTCAAGGCGCGCCTGGAAAACACCCTGCTGGGCATGTCCCAAGGCTTGCAGAGCCTGCGCCGGCAGGTGCTGGACCTGGCCAGCCTGCCGGTCAACGTGTTGATCCGCGGCGAAACCGGCAGCGGCAAGGAACGTGTGGCGCGTTGCCTGCACGACTTCGGTCCGCGCGCCGACAAGCCCTTCGTCGCCCTCAACTGCGCGGCGATTCCTGAAACGCTGTTCGAGGCCGAGCTGTTCGGCCACGAGAGTGGCGCCTTCACCGGCGCCCAGGGCAAGCGCATCGGCAAGCTGGAATATGCCAACGGGGGAACCGTGTTTCTCGATGAGATCGAGAGCATGCCCCTGGCCCAGCAGGCCAAACTGCTGCGGGTGATTCAGGAGCAGAAGCTGGAGCGCCTGGGCGCCAACCAGAGCATCAGTGTCGACCTGCGCATTATCGCCGCCACCAAACCGGACCTGCTCGAAGAAGCCCGCGCCGGACGCTTTCGCGAAGACCTGGCGTACCGTCTGAACGTCGCCGAACTGCGCCTGGCACCACTGCGCGAACGGCGCGAGGACATCCCCCTGTTGTTCGAACACTTTGCCCGCGCTGCCGCCGAGCGCCTGGGCCGCACGGCCCCGCCGGTGAGCGGTGGGCAGTTGGCGCAACTGCTGGCCCATGATTGGCCAGGCAATGTGCGCGAGCTGGCCAATGCCGCCGAGCGCCACGCCCTGGGGCTGGGCGCGCCGAGCGTCGAGGCCAGCGCCGCAGGGCAATCGCTCGCCGGCCAGATGGAGGCGTTCGAGGCACAGTGCCTGCGCGCCGCGCTGCGACAGTACAAGGGTGAGATCAAGGCCGTGATGGAGGCCTTGCAACTGCCTCGGCGGACACTCAACGAAAAGATGCAGCGTCATGGGCTGGTGCGGGACGATTTTCTCGAGCGCGAATGAGCGGTTTTTTGCCTAGCCATTGTGGCCGATGAGCAAAAAACCGCTTATCGAAAGTATTGAAGGGCGCGGCTACGCAGCCCATCGCGTGGCGACGTTGCGCCTGCAGGGCCTTTGGATTCGCGGGTTATGGAATGGTCGTGCGCCGCGATGGGGCATTCAGGCCCGCCAGTGCACGCCTTTGGCATAGCTTCTGCAAAACCCTTCTCAAGCGCTGACCTGCGCGCTCCACAAAAACAACGAGAAGGTATCCCCTGATGGATAACGCCAGCACCCTGCCCACCGGGGCGGCCATTGCGCCCGCCGCGGAAAAAACCACCGCAAGCCGTCTCAAGTCGATTTTCAGTGGCTCCATCGGCAACATGGTCGAATGGTACGACTGGTACGTCTATGCGGCGTTCTCACTGTACTTCGCCAAGGCCTTCTTCCCGGCCGGCGATACCACCGCACAACTGCTCAACACCGCCGCCATCTTCGCCGTGGGCTTTCTGATGCGCCCGATCGGTGGCTGGCTGATGGGCCTGTATGCCGACCGCAAGGGCCGCAAGGCCGCGCTGATGGCCTCGGTCCTGCTGATGTGCGCAGGCTCCCTGGTCATCGCCCTGACCCCTGGCTACGAGACCATCGGCGTCGCCGCGCCGATCCTGCTGGTCCTGGCGCGCCTGATGCAAGGCCTGTCGGTCGGCGGTGAGTACGGCACCTCGGCCACCTACCTCAGCGAGATGGCCAGCAAGGATCGCCGCGGCTTCTTCTCAAGCTTCCAATACGTGACCCTGATCTCCGGTCAGCTCATCGCCCTGGCGGTGCTGATCATCCTGCAACAGACGCTCACCACCGAGCAGCTGTATGCCTGGGGCTGGCGCGTACCCTTCGTGATCGGCGCGCTGTGCGCGGTGGTCGCCTTGTACCTGCGTCGCGGCATGGAGGAGACCAGCTCCTTCACCAAGAAGGAAAAGTCCAAGGAAAGCCTGATGCGCACCCTGCTGCGCCATCCCAAGGAACTGCTCACCGTGGTCGGCCTGACCATGGGCGGCACCCTGGCCTTCTACACCTACACCACCTACATGCAGAAATACCTGGTGAACACCGTAGGCATGAGCATCAGCGACTCGACCACCATCTCGGCGGCCACTTTGTTCCTGTTCATGTGCCTGCAACCGGTGATCGGTGGACTCTCCGACAAGATCGGTCGTCGTCCGATCCTGATCGCCTTCGGCGTGCTCGGAACCTTGTTCACCGTACCGATCCTCAGCACCCTGCACACCGTGCAGACCTGGTGGGGCGCCTTCTTCCTGATCATGGCGGCGCTGATCATCGTCAGTGGCTACACCTCCATCAACGCCGTGGTCAAAGCCGAGCTGTTCCCTACCGAGATCCGCGCCCTGGGCGTCGGCCTGCCCTACGCTCTGACCGTCTCGATCTTCGGCGGCACCGCCGAGTACGTGGCCCTGTGGTTCAAGAGCAACGGCATGGAAACCGGCTTCTACTGGTACGTCACCGGCTGCATCGCTTGCTCGCTGCTGGTCTACGCGACCATGAAAGACACCGCCAAGCATTCGCGGATCACGACTGACTGATCCTGCTCACGCGGTAATCGAAAAGGGGCGCTCCGGCTGACGGAGCGCCCCTTTTTCATGGTTCGACGAGCAGTGAGCCAATTACGCCCCATACAGTGACGGCCGTCAGGAAGCTTCCAACTCCCGACGCGCTTCGCGGTTATAGAACGACGCCATCAGAATCAGCACTAACAAGATGCCGCCGAGCACCGCTGAAGAGCCCACCGTACCGAAGTCCATCCCGCCTTTTTCGTGCGGTTTTGTCAGGAAGTCGCCCAAGGTCGCACCGAATGGGCGGGTCAGGACGAATGCGATCCAGAACAGCGCCACGCCTGGGATACGGGTCCAGTAGCGGGCCAGCACCACCAGGCCGATGGTGCTGCCGATCAGCAGTGCGCCACCGGCGAAACCGAGGCCTGAGTCGTCCGCCAGGAAGTCGCCCAGCGCGGTGCCAAGGGTGTTGGAAAACAGGATTGCCACCCAGTAGAACAGCTCGCCGCCTCGGTTCTTGATGCGGGTGACGTCCAGCGGATTTCCGCTCAGGCGCCAAAGGGCGAACGTCAGCAGCAAGATGCCGATCAGGATGGCCGAACCCGCGGCATAGCCCAGGCCCAGGGTACGGTCCATGAAATCGGACATCGTGGTGCCCGCAGTACTGGTGGATAGGATGACCAGCCAGTAGAGCCAGGGATTGTATGAACGAGAGTAAAGCTGGGTGAGCAATGTCACCAGAAACACGCTGATCAACAGCAGCGAGCTCATGGCATAGCCAATATCGAGGGTCATCGACAGCAGGTCGCCCGCCGTCTCGCCCAAAGTGGTGGCGCAGATCTTCATGACCCAGAAGGCCAAGGTGATTTGCGGAAGTTTATTCATTGTTTGCCGCTCCTGGGTTGAGTGGGCGCGATGCTGAGCGGGCGGGTTTGAAAAAACGGTTGGTGGAGCATGAAAAAAGCGTTCGTTCATCGAAGGTTTCATTTAACTCGGGATTAATTCCCCTCCCGCATCCTTGAACCGTGGAGAGACGAGGGCGCGAAGCGCCTGTCTCGCAGCACCTCTGTCGTTTAAAAGACGAAAGCGCGTCCAAACACATCGATTAAATCGATTTTTATGCGTGATTTTTTGCGCTTTTTAATCAAATTAATCGGCGTAGCATTAAACCCATAGAAACAAACAACCCGCGAATCTCACTGGAGCAACGACCATGAAAAGCAAACTGATCCTGACCCTGGCTCTGTCGGCACTGGCTACCGGTGCATTCGCCGAAGACGGTTTCGACCGTACCAGCGCCCACAGCTTCGCCGCCGCCCAGACCCAATCGGCAACTTACGCCGAAGACGGCTTCAACCGCACCGGCGCACAGCGCTTCGCTGAAGATGGCTACGACCGCACCGGTGCACAGCGCTTCGCTGAAGACGGCTACGACCGCACCGGCGCACAGCGCTTCGCCGAAGACGGCTTCAACCGCACCGGCGCACAGCGCTTCGCCGAAGACGGCTTCAACCGAACCGGCGCACAGCGCTTCGCCGAAGATGGCTACGACCGCACCGGCGCACAGCGCTTCGCTGAAGACGGCTTCGACCGCACCAATGCCCACCGCATCAGCTGATCCGATGCGAGCGCCCAGCCCGGCTTCGGCCGGGCTTGATCATTTCCAGCGGGCTGGAGCCTTGGCACACTAGGCACCTCGTCCACAACAAGGAAAGGGCCTACGGGCCTTGCGCAGATGTACTACTACGAACCCGCCAAAGGCCATGGCCTGCCCCACGACCCGTTCAATGCCATCGTTGGCCCCCGCCCTATCGGCTGGATCTCTTCCCAGGACCAGCAAGGCCGCCTCAATTTGGCGCCTTACAGTTTCTTCAACGCCTTCAACTACATTCCACCGATCATCGGTTTCTGCAGCGTTGGGCGCAAAGACAGCCTGAACAATATCGAGCAGACCGGCGAATTCGTTTGGAACCTGGCGACCCGAACACTGGCCGAGCCGATGAACCAAAGCTGCGCGGCGGTAGCCGCGGATGTCGATGAGTTCGAATTGAGCGGTCTGACGCCGACGGCATCGCGCATCGTCGGTGTACCTCGAGTAGGCGAAAGCCCGGTGGCCTTCGAATGCAAGGTGAGCCAGATCGTGCAGCTCAAGCGGGCCGACCAGGCGCTGGTGCCCAGTTGGCTGATCCTGGGGGAAGTCGTGGCCGTGCACATCGCCGAGCATCTGCTCAAAGATGGCATCTACGACACCGCCGCCGCCGAGCCGATCCTGCGGGGAGGAGGCCCAGCGGACTACTTCGAGCTGGGCAATCTGTTCAAGATGGCCCGCCCGCAGGTCTGATCAGAAAATCAGTTCGCCTTCCTCGCCCACGCCTTGCAGGCGTGCGAGTTCGGTACAGGCGGCCTCGTCGGCCGCCACTGCACTCTGAAACACCTGGCCATCGAGCACCTTGTGAAAGCGCGGCGCGCCGCCCATACCCAGGGCTTTTACGGCGATGGCCGCGTTGTAACCACCGCCTTGTACAGGGACCATCGCCGAAACGGCTTCGAAGTGGGAAAACTCTCTACGTGCCATGCTGCAAATCCGCATCCAAAAAACGAGGGCTGTCATTCTACCCCTCAATCACGGATGAAGTTTCACGCCTCTGTAGGAGCATGTTTGCCCGCAAAAAGTCCATGCATACACATCAGGCAAACGTATGCAGGTCCAGGCTGCTCACCACCTGGGCCTGCACCAGCTCGCCAAACACCTCGAGGGTCGGCGAAGCGAAGTAGCCGCTCATGGCTTGCTGATCGCTCCAGCTGCCGCTGAGCAACCACAGGTCGTCGTCGGCCTGGGACCGCTGTACGGTAAAACTCAGGCAACCCGGGGTACGCAGCGAAGGCTCCAGCAGGTCGCGCAGACGCGCGCCCAGTTCCGCCGAACGACCGCTGCTGGCACGGATGAAAGCCAGGTGAGTGACCGGTTGTGGCTGGGTCATGAACGATCTCCTTGAAGCATGCGGACGGAAAAACCAGGCTGCCAAGGTTAGGGCCCCGCCCTCGCGCGACGTTAGGTCATTACTGCCGCTCGATTGCCTGATCCTGCCGCGCGGCAGGATCAGGCAATCGAGCGGCAGCTTTCGACTAGCGCCTGTCATTGCCCAAACCTATGCTGCGTCGGTCAGCAGAGGAAACCGCCATGCCCGCAGCACCCTTGGAACCCACCCTCGAGGCCCAGCGCCAGGAGCTGGCCGACCTGATTGGCCGCCATGCCGGCGAGCCTTATGGTCCGGCATCGGCCATCGAGGATCTGTACCTGGTCCGCTACCGCGAAAGCGTGCGCTCGATGCCGGCCCTGGCGCAGCCGGCGTTGTGCGTCCTGGCCCAGGGCAGCAAGACCTTGTTCCTGGGCGATGAGCGCTACGCCTATGATCCGCTGCATTACATGGTGGTGTCGGTGACCTTGCCGATCAGCGGTGCGCTGCTCGAAGCCAGCCCCGAGAACCCGAGCCTTGGCCTTCGCATGGACATCGATCCGGCGCAGATCAGCCAGCTGATCGCCGAAAGCAGCCCGATGATGGTGCCCAACCTACCGTCTGGCCGGGGCCTGTATGTGGAAAGGACCGATCCGCAGTTGCTCGACGCCTTGCTGCGCCTGCTCCGGTTGCTCGATTCTCCAAGGGACATCCCGGTGTTGGCGCCACTGATTCGCCGCGAGATTCTCTACCGGTTACTGCGCGGCCCGCAGGGCCATCGCCTGTATGAAATCGCCCTGGCCAACAGCCAGACCCACCGCGTCTGCCAAGCCATCACCTGGCTCAACCGCCACTATCAGCAGCCGCTGCGCATCGAAGACCTGGCCCGGGAAGTGAACCTCAGCACCTCGACCTTGCACCACAGGTTCAAGGCCGTGACCTCGATGAGCCCCTTGCAGTACCAGAAACAGCTGCGCCTGCAGGAAGCCCGTCGGCTGATGCTCAATGACGGACTGGAAGCCGCCGTGGCGGGCTATCGGGTGGGGTATGAAAGCCCCTCGCAGTTCAGCCGTGAATACAGCCGGTTGTATGGGGCGCCGCCGATTCGGGACGTGGCGCGGCTGCGGGCCAACGCCAGTTGAGGCAAGGCCGCTTCCAGCAAGGCCTGCCTAAGGAGACCCAGTGGAAGCGGCTTTATCCGCGAACATGACCTCAGGGCTGGTGTTCGCCCTCAACCTGCCACCGCAGCTTGCCACTGCGTCTGGTCGACCTGGATCAAGGTCGGTCCCTTGCGCTCGACCGCTTTGTGCAGCGCCGCCTGCAACTGCGCGACATCGCCCACATTGCATGCCGCCGCGCCCAGCGCCTGGGCCACGCCGATGAAGTCAGGGGTATGGATGTCCACACCCACCGGCTCAATGGCTCGGTTGACCATGTACTTCTTGATTTCCTCGTACCCCTGGTTGTTCCACAGCAGCACGATCAACGGCACCTGGGCCTCCACCGCGCTGGCGAGCTCCGGCAGGGTGAACTGCAAGCCACCATCGCCGATCAGGCAAACCGCGGGCGATCGGTCCGCTGCGTCTTCGGCGCTGCCGAGCCAGGCGCCCATGGCGGCCGGCAAGGCGTAGCCCAGGGTGCCGTAGCCGGTCGAGGCGTTGAACCAGCGCCGTGGCTGGGACATGTCCAGCGTGAGATTGCCGGTGTACACCGGTTGGGTCGAGTCGCCCACCAGGATTGCCGTAGGCAGGGCCTCGAGAATGCCGGTGAGTAGACGGGTCTGGCTCAGGGTCGGCTGGTCCCAGGTGCTGGCCAGGTCCCTGCGCAGGCGTGCGGCACGGGTACTACCCCAGGCGGCGTTCAGCGCAGGTGTAGGCAGCGCTTGCAAGGCAGCCAGCAGCGCCTCGGCGGCTTGTTCGGCGTCAGCGACGAGTGCCAGCTCCGGCAGGTAGTTGCGCACGGTCTGGTCGGGATCGATGTCGATGCGCAGCAAACTACCCGGGATTTCGAAACCGCCCTTGAAGGTAACGTCATAGTCGGTTTCGGCCAGCTCGGTGCCGATCGCCAGCACCACATCGGCCTCCGCCACCAACGCGCGCGTCGCGACCAGCGATTGGGTCGAGCCGATCTGCAATGGATGGCTGGCCGGCAACAGGCCCTTGGCATTGATGGTCAGGGCCACCGGTGCCTGCAGGTGCTCGGCAAGCGTCGCCAGTGCAGGGCCTGCCGCCAGCGCACCGCCACCGGCCAGGATCAGCGGACGCTGGGCCTTGGTCAGGCGCTCGGCCATCAGCGCCACAGTCCGAGGCGCTGCCCCCGCACGAGCGGTGCGTACAGGCCGCGCCGGCAACAGGTGGTCGGCGGGCTCGACCAGCACATCCAGGGGGATCTCGATATGCACAGGCCGAGGACGTGCGCCCTCGAACACCGCGAAGGCGCGCGCCAGCACTTGCGGCAGGTCGTCAGCGCTCATCAGGGTGTGGGAAAACGCCGCCACGCCGGCAACCAACGCACCTTGGTTGGGCAGTTCATGCAGTTTGCCGCGACCACCACCAAGCTGGTCCCGGGACTGCACGCTGGAAATCACCAGCATCGGAATCGAGTCGGCGTAGGCCTGACCCATGGCGGTGGTGATGTTGGTCATGCCCGGGCCGGTGATGATGAAGCAGACCCCGGGCTTGCCGCGGGTACGGGCATAGCCGTCCGCCATGAACCCAGCGCCCTGTTCATGACGAGGGGTGATGTGGCGGATGGAAGAACCCGCGAGGCCCCGGTAGAGCTCCACGGTATGCACGCCCGGAATCCCGAAGACATGGTCCACGCCATAGCCTTCGAGGAGATTGACCAATACTTCGCCGCAGGTTGCCATCGGATTCACCCTGGTTCTTGTTGAAAATCTGTGTTTATGGAACCAAGGCGCAGCTATCGCCACAATGCAAAAAAACACATACTAGCCATGTCTCAGGATCATGGCTCACATCGATGAAACGCCTCCCGCCCCTCCCCGCCCTGCACACCTTCCTGATCACCGCCCAGCACTGCAACTTCACCCGGGCAGCCCAGCAGTTGCACATCACTCAAGGTGCAGTCAGCCGGCAGATCGCCGGGCTGGAAGAGCACCTGGGCTATGCGCTGTTCCAGCGTCAGGCGCGTGGCCTGAGCCTGACCCGGGAGGGTCAGGACTGGCTGCCGCGGGTACAGCAGATTTTCGCCCTGATCGAACAGGGTGTGCGCGAGGTCGGTCGCCACAGTGCCACGCTGCAGCTCAAGGCGCCCACCTGTGTCATGCGCTGGTTGCTGCCGCGGCTGATGGAATGGCAGGCATTGCGTCCGGACGTGCCGGTGGAGCTGACCACCACGGTGCAGCATGGCGTGGATTTCCGTCGCGAGGGCTTCGACGCCGCCGTGGTGTATGGCGCACTGCCCAACGGGGGACTGCAAGTACGCAAGCTGTTCGATGAGCAACTGACGCCGATGTGCGCGCCCTCGCTGCTCGAAGGGCAGTTGCCGCTAACGCGGCTCGAAGACCTGTCCCGTCACATGCTGCTGCATCCGTCACGGGACGAGCACGACTGGCGCCTATGGCTGCAGGCTGCAGGCGCCAGTATCGAGCTCAATGGGCCGCGCCAGCATTTCGAGACGCTGGACATGGCGATGGCCATGGCGTCCCAGGGTACGGGAGTCGCGATCGGCGATTGGGCATTGGTCGGCGATGACCTGCGCAGTGGCAGGCTGTGCATGCCGTTCGGGCTGAAGGTGCTCACGGGCAAAGGCTACTACCTAGTCAGCCCTGCCCGGAGCCTGCCGCCGGGGTTGGTCGAATTGCTGGACTGGCTCCAGGCACAGGCCAGACCAGACGACTCAGTACCCCACCGTGAACCGCTCCCGTGAATGGGCTGGTTTCTCCAATTCGTCGATCATTGCGATAGCGTAGTCAGCGAAGGTGATCCAGCTCCGGCCATCGGCACCGATCAGCAACTGATCCTTGCCCAGACGGTAGTGCCCGCTTCGCGCACCTTCGACGAACTCCGCCGAGGGCGAGAGGAAGGTCCAATCCAGGCCCGACGTCTGACGCAATGCGTCGAGAAAACGCACGCCGGCGCTGGCTTCGGCTTTGTAGGCCTCGGGGAAGTCCGGGCTGTCGATGACCCGTTGCCCGGAGGGTAGCAGCAGGCTGCCGGCACCGCCCACCACCAGCAAGCGGGCCACGCCCGCACGCTTGACCGGCTCGATGATCGCCTGGGGCTCGATCGTCGCGAAATGCGCCGCGCTCAGCACGGCCTCCGTCCCGGCCACGGCGGCCTGCAGGGCTGCACTGTCCTTGGCGTCCAGCGCCTTGGCGGTAACGCCTTCACGCCCGTCCAGCTTCGACGGGTCACGGGCGATGGCCACGACCTGATGGCCGCGGCGCAGAGCCTCTTCCAGCAACTGGCTACCGGCACGACCGGTGGCACCGATGATTGCGATCTTGCTCATGGGGACACACTCCATCAGTTGAAAAGAACTACCACTGCATTTCGCCCTTGGCGACCTTGGCGCTGAGTTCCAGCGAACTGGCGTCGCCCAGCTTTGGATACCGCTGCTCCATCGCCTTGATCAGCGCATCGGCATCGGCGGCCTTGGCTGCTTCGGCGTCGAAGGCGCGGATGTAACCGGCGGTGAAACGTACTGCGTCCAGCGAGCGGCTGCTCTGCCCGAGGTAGTGGCCGGGGATCACTGTGCGCGGAGCGAGCCGCTCGATGCGCTCGAGGGTGGCAAGCCAATCGGCATGGGACTGGGCGGTCTGGGTGTCGGCCATCCAGACATGAATGTGCTCGGCCACGACCACGCCACCGACCACAGCCTTGATCGAGGGAATCCACACGAAACTACGGTCTGGCTGTGGCCCATCGAGACCGACGACTTCCAGCGTCTGCCCTTCCAGCGCCAGGCGATCCCCCACCAGCACCTGCGGCACGACCAGTTTCGCGGGCCTGTCGCTGCCCATTTGCGGGCCCCAGTAGTCCAGCTTGGCGTCCATGGTCTTGCGGATATGCTCCACAGTGGCGGCCGAGGCGACCACTCGGGCCTGGGGAAACGCACGCGTCAGGGTGTCCAGCCCAAAGTAATAGTCCGGATCGCCATGGCTGACATAAATGGTGGTCAATCGCTTGCCACCAGCCTTGAGGCGCTGTACCAGTTGCTCGGCCTGGGCCTTGCCGAACTGGGCGTCAACCAGGATGGCATCGTGCTTGCCACTGACGATCACCGAGCTGACCGGGAAGATCGCATCATGGCCTGGGTTGTACACCTCGAGCTGAAGGGGTTCGGCGGCCAACGCCTGGCCGGCCAGGGCGAGGCTGGCCAGTACCAGACTGCGCAGGGTGGAGATGAGCGACATCGGACATTCCTGTGAACGGGAGAGTGAGCAACAGCATAGTTGCCCAATCCATCACAAAAAATGCGATGCTCAGACATAGTTTGTTTCTGAAAGCGGACAAATCATGGACCGTCTAAACGCCATGCGCGTCTTCGTCACCGTGGTCGACCTGGGCAGCCAGTCAGCCGCGGCCGACCATCTGCAACTCTCTCGGCCTGTGGTGTCGCGCTATCTGGCGGAACTGGAGGACTGGGTCGGTGCGCGTCTGATGCAGCGCACCACACGCAAGCTCAGCCTCACCGCCGCCGGCCAGCAAACCCTGCCGCGCTGTCGCCAATTGCTGGAGCTGGCCGGTGATCTACAGGCCGCTGTACGCCAGCCGGACGACGCGCCACGCGGTGAGCTGCGCATCAGCGTCAGCACCTCGTTCGGCCAGGCCCAGTTGGTGGATGCGGTGGCCGACTACGTACGGCGTTACCCGGGAGTGAAGGTGGAACTGCAGATGCTCGATCGTACGGTCAACCTGGTGGACGAACGCATCGACCTGGCGATCCGCACCAGCAACGACCTGGACCCGAACCTGATCGCCCGGCGCCTGACAGTGTGTCGCTCAGTGGTATGCGCCGCGCCGAAGTACCTGGCCGAACATGGCATGCCGCAGCAGGTCGAAGAACTGAGCCAGCACAATTGCCTGACCCACGCCTACTTCGGGCATAGCCTGTGGCAGTTCGAAGTCGGGGGGCGGCATGTGGCCGTGCCGGTGCAAGGCAACATCAGCGCCAACGAGGCCATGACCTTGCAGAAGGCCGCGCTGGCCGGTGCCGGCATCGCCATGCTGCCGACCTACCAGGCGGCAGGAGCGCTACGCAGTGGAGAACTGGTTCGGCTGCTGCCCGAGGCGCGCCCGCGCGAGCTGAACCTGAATGCCGTGTACACCTCGCGTAAGCACATGCCGGCAACCCTGCGCAGCATGCTGGATTTTCTCGCGCAGCGGTTCACCGATGAGCCGCAGTGGGATGAAGACCTCTGACCTGCAGGCGGCTGCGCCGAGTCAGTCGCCGGTCACTCCTCGACGCTCATGTACTCCTTGGCCCAACGGATGTAATCCTCAGGTTGGGTATAGGTGTGGGAAAGCTCGGTCGCGTTGAGGTTGTCGGATTTGTTCTGCTGCCCACGCTGAAGGCGCAGACAGTCATAGGTGGCTTTGATGGCGGCGAAATAGGCGGCATGGCCATCGACCACGATCCGCACCCCCAGGCTCGCCAGCCGCGCATCGTCACGCAGGTTGGGGTTGCCGTAGCTCACCAGCATCAGGGGCACCGTCAGGTGCTCGGCGATCTGCTCCAGTTGATCGAAATCCTTGACGCCTACCATGCAGATACCGTCGGCACCAGCCTTCTGGTAGCTCTGGGTGCGATGGATGATTTGCTCGGTCGACAGCACACCGGCGTTGGTCCGGGCGATGATCGACAGCGCCGAGTCGACCCGCGCCTCGATGGCCGCACGGATCTTGCCGACGCCCTCCTCCACTGAGATCAGGTCCGTGGATTTGCGACCGAACTGGGCCGGCAGCAGGGTGTCCTCAATGGTCAGCGCGGCGACACCGGCGCGCTCCAGCTCGATCACCGTGCGCATGACGTTGAGCGCATTGCCATAGCCATGGTCGGCGTCGGCGATCACCGGCAACTGTGCGACACGGCCAATGCGGGTGGCCTGCTCGACGAACTCGCTCAGGGTGATCAAGGCAAAGTCCGGCGCGGCCAGTACCTGCAGCGAGGCAACCGAACCACCGAGGATACCGACCTCAAAACCCAGGTCAGCGGCGATGCGGGCCGACATGGGGTCGAACACCGATGCGGTGTGATAGCACGAACCGGACGCAAGCAGTTCACGGAAGGCAAAACGCAGATCGTGGTGGGAAGCCTTGGGCATGATCACTCCGCAATAACAGGAAATTTGAACGGGCTGACTACTGACCCTTGAATCGGGTCTACCTGACCTGTTCCAACCGTCGCCATCAGGGCGGTCATGCTCGACATGCAGGCAGAGGAATAGAAGGTGTGGGGTACAACAGCATGAAATCCGCACGTAAATGGCTGCACCATGCTGGTGCAAAGCCCGGATTTCAGCCGTTGCGGTCAGATCACGATATCACGCAGCCATGCGCTACTGGATGGATGCGCCAATGCCGATCTTGCATAGGGGATGCGCATAGTACATAGGAAGCTACGTAACTCAGCTACAATGCGGCCTTGCTCCGCGCTTGGCTGAGCCGCAACCAACCCCCAGACAGCGACCACGACAAGGTATTTTCCGTGACTGCCGCCCTGCCCCCTACTGTCCTGCGCACAGTCCTCACCGCCCTGATGCTGGCGATTTTTCTCGGTGCGCTGGACCAGACCATTGTCGCCGTGTCCATGCCAGCGATTTCCGCACAGTTCAACGATGTCGGTCTGCTGGCCTGGGTCATCTCCGGTTACATGGTAGCCATGACCATCGCCGTGCCGATCTACGGCAAGCTCGGCGACCTGTATGGCCGGCGGCGCATGATCCTCACGGGTACGGCCTTGTTCACCCTGGCTTCGGTGGCCTGCGCCCTGGCCCAGGACATGCAGCAGTTGGTACTGGCGCGGGTGGTCCAGGGGATTGGCGCAGGGGGCATGGTTTCGGTGAGCCAGGCGATCATTGGCGATTTCGTGCCGCCTCGCGAGCGCGGCCGCTACCAGGGCTATTTCAGCAGCATGTACGCCCTGGCCAGCGTCGCCGGACCGGTGCTCGGTGGCTGGTTGACCGAATACCTGTCCTGGCGCTGGGTGTTCTGGATCAACCTGCCCCTGGGTCTGTTCGCCCTGTGGGCGATCCGCCGCGCCCTGGCCGGCATGCCGGTACAGCGCCGAGAGGCCCAGGTGGATTACCTCGGTGCGCTGCTGCTGATCCTGGGCCTGGGCAGCCTACTGCTGGGTATCACCTTGGTCGGTCAGGGCCACGCCTGGCTATCGCCGCCGGTGCTGGCACTGCTGGGCGGTGCCCTGCTGGGCCTTGTGGTGTTCATCGGCCATGAGCGGCGCTGCCCAGAGCCGCTGTTGCCGCTCAAGTTGTTCGGCAACCGCACTGCAATGCTGTGCTGGTGCGCGATCTTCTTGGCCAGCTTCCAATCGATCTCGCTGACCATGCTGATGCCTCTGCGCTACCAGAGCATCACCGGCGCAGGCGCCGACAGCGCCGCGCTTTATCTGTTGCCGCTGGCGATGGGGCTGCCCCTGGGCGCCTTCACCGGTGGACGCCTGACCAGTCGCACAGGTCGCTATCGCCCGCAAATCGTTATCGGTTTCGTACTGATGCCCTTGGCTATCCTCGGCATGGCCCTCACGCCACCGCAATCGGCGCTGCTCGGCGCGGTGTTCATGCTGTTGACCGGTATTGCCTGCGGCTTGCAGTTCCCGACCTCCTTGGTGGGGACCCAGAGCGCGGTGGAGCACAAGGACATCGGCGTTGCCACCAGTACCACCAACCTGTTCCGCGCCCTGGGCGGCGCCATGGGGGTGGCCTGCATGTCCAGTTTGCTGTTGGCGCTGCTGCATCAGGACGGTTTCGAGGCGTTGGGCAATCCGCTGCTGGGTAGCCTGCAGGCAGGCGAACCGGACCCATTGACCCAAGCGCGGCTGTTGCGAACCTTCCATCACTTGCTGATGACCAGTGCCGCCCTGTCGCTTCTGGGCCTAGCCGCCGCGCTGGTCATGCCCGACCGGCAACTACGAGGACGTTGATGTCATCTGCCACACTGCATTGGGCTGCGCAAACCATTAACTCCCCCTTAATGAAAGGGGGAAACACTTCATCACAATCATTCACAAAGTGTCATTTGCGCAAGGAAGGGCTCAAGCGCAGCATATCCAACCCTGTGTCGACCCAACGCTCCACATCGCGCAGCAGGTCGAAGCTGTCCGGCAGCAACAGCCAGCGCCCGATCAGGCCATCGACATAGGCGAACAACGCAACAGCGGCACGTTGCACATCCAGATCCTCGGGCAACTGCCCACGGCGCACGGCATTGGCCATGGCCAAGGCGATGCCTTCGTGGCAGTCCAGCACAGCGCCTTGGCGCTGCTGGCGGATCTCGCACATGTCGTCGGTGAACTCACATTTGTGGTGCAGGATTTCATTGATGCGTCGGGTCCTGGCATCGAGCACCAGGTCATTCAGCACCTGCAGCAACAGGGTGCGAATGCAGCCAAGCGGGTCGAGTTCGTCCTCGCTCTCGCTGGCGCGGGCCAGGTGGTCATGGGTTTCATGCAGGCTGTCCAGTAGCGCCTGCACCAGCTCGGCCTTGTTGTTGAAATGCCAATAGATCGCCCCACGGGTCACACCCGCCAGTTCAGCGATGTCGGCCAGGGTGGTTCGCGCAACCCCGCGCTTGTAGAAGGCCTTTTCCGCTGCCTCGATGATCTGGGCACGGGTTTCCTGGGCTTCCTCTTTGGTTCGACGGACCATGGCAGCTCAACCTCATCACGACCCGCAGGCTCGACCGGCGCGCGGGGTTCAGGCCGGGGTCGCCTCTTTAAGGGCGTCTCCCGGGGAGTATTCGACGGATCCGCAGCGCCCGTTCGAGGCTGACTGCGGTATTTACAAACAAGCATGAATGTAAGTATATTCGTTAGTAAGCTATTTATCCACCGGATAGCACCTTTTCTGAAAACACTTCAATTATTCTTGAGCGTCTCCCTGCTCTAGCGACCCGAGGATCCTATGCAATTCAAGCCAGCCGTCACCGCCCTGGTTTCCGCCGTCGCCCTGGCAACCCTGCTAAGTGGCTGTAAGAAAGAAGAAGCAGCGCCTGCGGCGCAGGCTCCTCTGGTCGGCGTTGTCACTCTCCAGCCTCAGGCCTATACCCTGACGTCCGAGCTACCGGGGCGTACCACCGCCTTCCGCGTCGCCGAGGTCCGCCCACAGGTCAATGGCATCATTCTCAAGCGCCTGTTCAAGGAAGGCAGTGACGTCAAGGAAGGTCAGCAGCTGTATCAGATCGACCCGGCCGTCTACGAAGCCAACCTGGCCAATGCCCAGGCCAACCTGCAAGCTACCCGTTCGCTGGCCGAGCGCTACAAGCAACTGATCGACGAGCAGGCTGTCTCCAAGCAGGAATACGACGACGCCAATGCCAAACGATTGCAGGCCGAGGCTTCGCTCAAAAGCGCCCAGATCGATCTGCGCTACACCAAGGTTCTGGCGCCGATCAGCGGTCGTGTCGGGCGCTCGTCCGTCACCGAAGGTGCCCTGGTGAGCAATGGCCAATCCAACGCGTTGGCCACCATCCAGCAGCTCGACCCGATCTACGTCGATGTCACCCAGTCCACCGCCGAGCTGCTCAAGCTGCGACGCGACCTGGAAAGCGGCCAGTTGCAGAAGGCCGGCGAGAACGCCGCCTCCGTCCAGCTGGTGCTTGAGGATGGCAGCCTGTTCAAACAGCAAGGTCGCCTGGAGTTCTCCGAAGTCGCGGTCGACGAAACCACCGGTTCCGTGACCTTGCGCGCCATCTTCCCCAACCCTGACCACACCCTGCTGCCGGGCATGTTCGTTCACGCCCGCCTGAAGGCCGGGGTCAATGCCAACGCCATCCTGGCACCACAACAGGGCGTGACCCGTGACCTGAAGGGCACCCCCACCGCGCTGGTGGTCAACCAGGAAAACAAGGTCGAACTGCGCCAGCTCAAGGCCAGTCGTACCCTGGGCAGCGACTGGCTGATCGAGGAAGGCCTGAACCCAGGCGACCGCCTCATCACCGAAGGGCTGCAGTTCGTGCGCCCTGGTGTCGAGGTCAAGGTCAGCGAAGCCACCAACGTCAAGAAGCCAGGCAGCCCAGACCAGGCCAGCACTGCGAAAGTAGACGCCAAAGCGGAGTAAACCATGTCGAAGTTCTTTATCGATCGCCCGATCTTCGCCTGGGTGATCGCCTTGGTCATCATGCTGGTCGGCGCGCTCTCCATCCTGAAGCTGCCGATCAACCAGTATCCGAGCATCGCACCGCCGGCCATCGCGATCGCCGTGACCTATCCGGGCGCCTCGGCGCAAACGGTGCAGGACACCGTGGTACAGGTCATCGAGCAGCAGCTCAACGGTATCGACAACCTGCGTTATGTCTCCTCGGAGAGCAACTCCGATGGCAGCATGACCATCACCGCCACCTTCGAGCAGGGCACCAACCCTGATACCGCGCAGGTCCAGGTGCAGAACAAGCTGAACCTGGCTACCCCGCTGCTGCCGCAGGAAGTGCAGCAGCAAGGTATCCGCGTCACCAAGGCAGTGAAGAACTTCCTGTTGGTGATCGGCCTGGTGTCCGAAGACGGCAGCATGACCAAGGACGACCTGTCCAACTACATCGTCTCCAACATGCAGGATCCGATCTCGCGGACTGCCGGCGTGGGTGACTTCCAGGTGTTCGGTGCCCAGTACGCCATGCGTATCTGGCTCGATCCGGCCAAGCTGAACAAGTTCCAGCTGACTCCGGTCGACGTGCGCAACGCGGTCAGCGCGCAGAACGTGCAGGTATCCTCCGGTCAGCTCGGCGGTCTACCTGCCATGCCCGGTACCCAGCTCAACGCCACCATCATCGGCAAGACCCGCCTGCAGACCGCCGAGCAGTTCGAAAAGATCCTGCTCAAGGTCAACAGCGACGGCTCCCAGGTGCGCCTGAGCGATGTCGCCAAGGTCGGCCTGGGCGGTGAGAACTACGCCATCAGCGCCCAGTACAACGGTTTCCCGGCCTCGGGCCTGGCGATCAAGCTGGCCACCGGGGCCAACGCCCTGGATACCGCCAAGGCGCTGCGCAAGACCATCAGCGACCTGGAGCCGTTCTTCCCGCCGGGCGTGAAGGCCGTGTTCCCTTACGACACCACTCCGGTGGTCACTGAATCCATCAGCGGCGTGATCCACACGCTGATCGAGGCGGTGGTCCTGGTGTTCCTGGTGATGTACCTGTTCCTGCAGAACTTCCGCGCCACCATCATCACCACCATGACCGTACCGGTGGTGTTGCTGGGTACCTTCGGCATCCTTGCCGCCGCGGGCTTTAGCATCAACACCCTGACCATGTTCGCCATGGTCCTGGCCATCGGCTTGCTGGTGGACGACGCCATCGTCGTGGTGGAGAACGTCGAGCGGGTCATGTCCGAAGAGGGCTTGCCGCCCAAGGAGGCCACCAAGCGCTCCATGGAACAGATCCAGGGTGCCCTGGTGGGTATCGCCCTGGTGCTGTCGGCGGTACTGCTGCCGATGGCTTTCTTCGGCGGCTCCACTGGTGTGATCTACCGTCAGTTCTCCATCACCATCGTTTCGGCCATGGGCCTGTCGGTGCTGGTGGCGCTGATCTTCACCCCGGCACTGTGCGCCACCATGCTCAAACCCCTGAAAAAGGGCGAGCATCATGTGGCCAAGCGCGGCTTCTTCGGCTGGTTCAACCGCAACTTCGACCGCAGCGTGCAAGGCTATGAGCGCAGCGTCGGCGGCATCCTGCGCAACAAGTTCCCGTTCCTGTTGGCCTACGCCCTGATCGTGGTCGGCATGGTCTGGCTGTTCATGCGCATTCCCACCGCGTTCCTGCCCGAGGAAGACCAAGGCGTGCTGTTTGCCCAGGTCCAGACCCCGGCCGGCTCCAGTGCCCAACGTACCCAGGTGGTCGTCGACCAGATGCGCGAGTACCTGCTCAAGGACGAAGCTGACACCGTCTCCTCGGTCTTCACCGTGAACGGCTTCAACTTCGCTGGCCGCGGCCAGAGCTCGGGCATGGCCTTCATCATGCTCAAGCCATGGGACGAACGCTCGGCGGAAAACAGCGTGTTCAACCTCGCGGCCCGCGCCCAGCAGCACTTCTTCAGCTTCCGTGACGCCATGGTGTTCGCCTTCGCGCCACCTGCGGTACTCGAACTGGGTAACGCCACCGGCTTCGACGTGTTCCTCCAGGACCGCGCCGGTGTCGGCCACGCGAAACTGATGGAAGCACGCAACCAGTTCCTGGCCAAGGCCGCCCAGAGCAAGGTGCTCACCGCGGTGCGTCCGAACGGCCTGAACGACGAGCCGCAGTACCAGCTGATCATCGATGACGAACGTGCCAGCGCCTTGGGCGTGACCATCGCCGACATCAACGCCACCCTGTCGATCGCCCTGGGCGGCAACTACGTCAACGACTTCATCGACCGCGGTCGGGTCAAGAAGGTGTACATCCAGGGCGAACCAAGCGCCCGGATGAGCCCGGAAGACCTGCAGAAGTGGTACGTGCGCAATGGCGCGGGCGAGATGGTGCCGTTCTCCTCCTTCGCCAAGGGCGAATGGAGCTATGGCTCGCCGAAGCTCTCGCGCTACAACGGTGTGGAAGCGGTCGAAATCCTCGGTGCCCCGGCACCGGGCTACAGTACCGGCGAAGCCATGGCCGAGGTCGAGCGCATCGCGGGCGAACTGCCAGCTGGCATCGGCTATTCCTGGACCGGCATGTCCTACGAGGAGAAACTCTCCGGCTCGCAGATGCCGGCGCTGTTCGCCCTCTCGGTCCTGTTCGTGTTCCTGTGCCTGGCAGCGCTGTACGAAAGCTGGTCGATTCCGATCGCCGTCGTGCTGGTCGTACCGCTGGGTATCATCGGTGCGCTGATCGCCGCCAGCCTGCGCGGGTTGTCCAACGACGTGTACTTCCTGGTCGGCCTGCTGACCACTATCGGCCTGGCGGCGAAGAACGCGATCCTGATCGTCGAATTCGCCAAGGAACTGCACGAGCAGGGCCGCAGCCTGTATGACGCAGCCATCGAGGCCTGCCGCATGCGTCTGCGCCCAATCATCATGACCTCGCTGGCGTTCATCCTCGGCGTGGTACCGTTGACCATCGCCAGCGGCGCAGGCTCGGGCAGCCAGCACGCCATCGGCACCGGGGTGATCGGCGGTATGATCAGTGCGACCGTGCTGGCCATCTTCTGGGTACCGCTGTTCTTCGTTGCAGTGTCGTCGCTGTTCGGCAGCAAGAAGCCTGAATCCGACGCCACCCCTGAAACTACTCGTTATGAGGCTGGGCAATGACCAAGTCTTTGTTATCCCTGGCGGTAACCGCTTTCATCCTTGGCGGCTGCTCGCTGATCCCTGACTACCAGCCCCCTGAATCGCCAGTGGCGGCGCAGTGGCCGCAAGGCCCTGCGTACTCGCCGACCCAGTCGGCCGACGTAGCCGCGGCCGAGCAGGGCTGGCGTCAGTTCTTCCATGATCCTGCGCTGCAGCAGCTGATCCAGACCGCGCTGGTCAACAACCGCGACCTGCGCGTCGCCGCCCTGAACATCGATGCCTACCGGGCCCAGTACCGCATCCAGCGGGCCGACCTGTTCCCGGCGGTATCGGCCAATGGCAGCGGCAGCCGCCAGCGGGTACCGGCGAACATGTCGCAGACCGGCGAAGCGGGCATCACCAGCCAGTACTCGGCCACCCTGGGTGTCAGCGCCTATGAGCTGGACTTGTTCGGCCGTGTGCGCAGCCTCACCGAGCAGGCCTTGGAGACCTACCTCTCCAGCGAGCAGGCCCGCCGCTCCACGCAAATCAGCCTGGTCGCCAGCGTGGCCAATGCCTACTACACCTGGCAGGCCGACCAAGCGCAGCTCAAGCTGACCGAAGAGACCCTCAAGACCTACGTCGAAAGCTACAACCTCACCCGCCGTAGCAATGAGGTGGGTGTTGCCTCAGCGCTCGATGTGAGCCAGGCCCGCACCGCCGTTGAAGGCGCGCGGGTCAAACTCGCGCAGTACCAGCGCCTGGTCGCCCAGGACCTGAACAGCCTGACCGTGCTGCTGGGCACTGGCGTGCCGGCTGACCTGCCGGCACCGCTTCAGCTCGACGCCGATCAACTGGCCGAGGTCCCGGCCGGCCTGCCATCGGATCTGCTGCAACGGCGTCCGGACATCCAGGAAGCCGAGCACCTACTCAAAGCCGCCAACGCCAATATCGGCGCGGCCCGCGCTGCGTTCTTCCCGAGCATCAGCCTGACCGCCAACGCCGGCACCCTGAGCCCGGACATGGGCGGGCTGTTCAAGGGCGGGTCGGGCACTTGGCTGTTCCAGCCGCAGATCAACCTGCCGATCTTCAACGCCGGCAGCCTGAAAGCGAGCCTGGACTACTCGAAGATCCAGAAGGACATCAACGTCGCCAAGTACGAAAAGACCATCCAGACCGCCTTCCAGGAAGTCTCCGATGGCCTGGCCGCACGCAAGACCTTCGAGGAGCAGCTGCAGGCCCAGCGCGACCTGGTGGCCGCCAACCAGGACTACTACCGCCTGGCCGAGCGCCGCTACCGCATTGGGATCGACAGCAACCTGACCTTCCTCGATGCCCAGCGCAACCTGTTCAGTTCGCAGCAGTCGCTGATCAACGACCGGCTCTCGCAGCTGGTCAGCGAGGTCAACCTGTACAAGGCCCTCGGTGGCGGCTGGTACGAGCAGACCGGGCAGGCCAACCAGCAGGCTTCGGTGGAAACACCGAAAGGCTGAGCGACCCGCTAGCAGTATCAAGCCCACCCTCGCGGTGGGCTTTTTTTATGGGACAGCCCCACCGCGCCCCCGAATTAACCACGTCGACATTCCGTTCGATAATCGCCCCGTTCCGCATTGGGCGAATTGCCTCACCCTCACCTTGCACCGCACCATCGCCCACGCAACGTTGCACACGCTCTCACAAAAGACGCCACACCCTGCGGCCCGCACCCGCAGCGCACCGGCTCGCCCGAATAAAAACAAGAGATCCGCAACCGATGAGCACTTTGCAACCCGCACGCCAACTGCTGCCCGGCCTGTTGGCCCTGTCCTGCGCCCTGCCCTCCCTGGCCGCTGAAAGCGGTTTCGTGGAAGGCGCCAAGGCCACCCTCAACCTGCGCAACTTCTACATCAACCGCAACTTCGTCGACCCGGCCAATCGCCAGAGCAAAGCCGAGGAATGGACCCAGAGCTTCATCCTCGATGCCCGCTCCGGCTTCACCCAGGGCACCGTCGGTTTCGGCGTGGACGTGCTCGGGCTGTATTCGATCAAGCTCGATGGCGGCAAAGGCACAACCGGCACTCACCTGCTGCCCGTGCACGACGACGGCCGCCCCGCCGATGATTTCGGCCGCCTTGGCATCGCGCTCAAAGCCAAGGCGTCGCAGACCGAACTGAAGGTCGGTGAATGGATGCCCGTGCTACCGATCCTGCGCTCGGACGATGGCCGCTCACTGCCACAAACCTTCCGCGGCGGCCAGCTCACCTCCCAGGAGATCGCCGGGCTGACCCTGTATGCCGGCCAGTTCCGTGGCAACAGCCCGCGCAACGACGCCAGCATGGAAGACATGTCGCTCAATGGCCGCGCCGCCTTCACCTCCGACCGGTTCAACTTCGCCGGCGGCGAATACACCTTCAACGACAAGCGCACGCTGGTTGGCCTGTGGAATGCCCAGCTCAAGGACATCTACCGCCAACAGTACGTCAACCTGGTGCACAGCCAGCCTCTGGGCGACTGGACCCTGGGCGCCAACCTCGGTTATTTCGTCGGCGGCGAGGACGGTGCCGAGCGCGCTGGCAAATTGGACAACCGCACCGCCTCAGCCATGCTCTCGGCACGCTACCAGGGTCATACGTTCTACCTGGGCCTGCAGAAGGTCAGCGGTGACGACGCCTGGATGCGGGTCAACGGGACCAGCGGTGGCACCCTGGCCAACGACAGCTACAACTCAAGCTTCGACAACGCCAAAGAGCGCTCCTGGCAGGTGCGACACGACTTCAACTTCGTCGCCCTCGGCGTGCCCGGGCTAACCCTGATGAACCGCTACATCAAAGGCGACAATGTGCAGGCCGGCGGCGTCACCGACGGCAAGGAGTGGGCGCGGGAAACCGAGCTTGCCTACGTGATCCAGGCCGGTTCCTTCAAGGACCTGTCGCTTAAATGGCGCAACTCCACCATGCGCCGGGATTTCAGCACCAACGCGTTCGACGAGAATCGACTGATCATCAGCTACCCGCTGAACCTGCTCTAGCCAGGACACTTCGCGGGTAAACCCGCTCCAACAAAGATCACCGTCGACTTTGTGGGAGCGGGTTCACACCGCGCATCGTCTGATCACCGGCAAATAGCCAAAAAGAATAACTAAATCAAATAACATTCTTTGACGCTATATGTAACAACCCGCTAAAACCGAGCCCTGATCCCCGCACCAGAGCCCGAACATGGACCTTCGCCAACTGCGCTACTTCATTGCCCTGACCGAATATCGCAGTTTCGTTCGCGCCGCCGAAGCCATGGGCATTACCCAGCCGGCCTTCAGCCGCGCCATCCAGGGCCTGGAGCAGACCTTGGGTTGCCCGCTTGTCGACCGCGCCAGCAAGGCGCTGCAGCCCACCCCTGAAGGGCAGGTGGTACTGCAACATGCCAGGCGACTGGTCCAGGGTGCCGCGCAGTTGAGCAACGATGTGCTCCAGATGACCAAGCTCGACGCCGGCGAGCTGCATTTCGGCAGCGGGCCGGCCCTGGCTGCGCGTCTGGTGCCCGAGGCTCTGCGCCATTTCATCCAGACCCACCCAGGGATCCTCACCCGCTTGCAAGTGAACAACGCAGAGCAGCTGGGCCAGGCACTGCGCCGTGAGCAAATAGAGTTCTTCGTCGATGACATCCGCCCCTTCGAGGCCGACCCGTACTTTCATACCGAACCGCTGACGCCACGCCCTGGCCTGTTCTTCTGCCGCCCCGGGCACCCCTTGCTGGCCAAGGACAGCCTGTCGACCAACGACCTGTTCGCCTATCCACTGGCCAGCGCCCTGCTCGTTTCCGGTGTGCGCAAACGACTGGCCAACTTGAGTGGGCGCAGCGACTTCACGCCTCACCTGCAAACCGAACACTTGGCCGTGCTGCGCAGTGTCGTGCTGGCCAGCGACGCCATCGGCAACGCCAGCGAAGAGGCGATCGCCGAGGACCTGGCAGCCGGCCGCCTGGTTCGGCTGCACTGGCGCAACCTGCCGCCAGGGCTGGAGGTGCTGAGCGTGCGATGTGGGGTGATCAGCCGCAGTGGCTACCGGCTGTCGCCTGCGGCGCGGGCCATGATCGAGACCCTGGTGAGACTCGACACGCCCGCACAGCCCTCCGCCCGCAGCCTGGGGTAACGCCATTCGCTGCGGTGATAACAGGCCATCACCTGCACCAGGTTCCGGCCATGATGTCCGGGCGCTATGCTCAGACAAGCCCTTTCGCAGGGAAACCTGCGAAAACGCCGGGACAGGCATCAGCCAATCAGGCCCCCAGGGAGTAACAACAATGAAAACCCTCGTTGACCACCTGAGCCAGTACGCCAGCTACCACCGTGACCCACGCAATATCGCCACCCATTTCGTCGGGATTCCGCTGATCGTGCTGGCGGTGACCATCCTGCTGTCACGCCCCGGCGGCTCAATGCTGGGGGTGTGGCTTTCCCCGGCGCTGCTGGTCGCCGCCGCCTCGGTGTGGTTCTACCTGCGTCTGGATGTGCGCTTCGGGCTGGTGATGGGCGCGTTACTGGGCGGGTGCCTGTGGGTTGGCCAGACACTTGCGGTACAGGCCACCGGGCTGTGGCTGAGCGCCGGGCTCGGCGCCTTCGTGGTGGGCTGGATCATCCAGTTCGTCGGCCATTATTACGAAGGCCGCAAGCCGGCGTTCGTGGACGATATCAGCGGGCTGATCATCGGGCCGCTGTTCGTGGTGGCGGAGCTGGCGTTCATGCTGGGGCTGTGTCCGGCGCTCAAGCGCGCCGTGGAAACCAAGGCAGGTCCGGTGGCGGTGCGCCAGAAGAAAGCGGCAGCCTGACGTCACACACCTGCGAGGGGCCGCAATGCGACCCCGCCAGGTTTCACTGCCGCGACTCGACCCCCAGCTCATCCCACACCGACTCAGCCAGGTGGAAGGTGGCATTGGCCGCCGGGATCCCGCAATAGATCGCACTCTGCATGATCACTTCCTTGATCTGCTCTCGCGTCACGCCGTTATTGGCGGCCGCACGCAGGTGCAGCTTGAGCTCCTCGTTGCGGTTCATGCCGATCAGCATCGCGATGGTGATCAGGCTGCGGGTATGCCGGGGCAAACCCGGGCGCGTCCAGATATCGCCCCAGGCATGCCGGGTGATCATCTCCTGGAACTCGCCATTGAAGTCGTTGAGCTTTTCCAGGCTGCGGTCCACATGGGCATCGCCAAGTACGGCGCGGCGCACCTGCATGCCTGCCTCGTAGCGTTGTTTCTCATCCATCGCCAATTCCTCAGCAGGTCAGCAGAAAATCGAGCACCCGGCGGGTGAACGGTGCGCCGATCTCGACATTGGACAGGTGCGCCGCAGCAAACTCCACATAGGCTGCCCCCTGGATCTGCGCCTGCATGAAGCGACCGTGTTCCGGGGTGGTCACCACATCCTCGGTCCCCGCGACGATCAGGGTCGGCACCTTGACGCTGACCAGTTGCTCACGAAAATCCGCATCACGCACCGCGGCGCAATTGGCCGCGTACCCCTGAGGGGAAGTCTGCGCGAGCATCTGGCAGATACGTTGAGCCTGATCGGGTTGGGCCTGGGCAAATCCTGGGGTGAACCAGCGCGCGATAGAGGCATCACGCAAATCGACCATCGCCTGCTGACCGCCCTTGAGCACCGTGTCGATACGGGTGTTCCACACTTCGTCGTTGGCGATCTTGGCCGCAGTGTTGCACAGGGTCAGGCTGAGTAGGCGGTGGCCGGCATTGATGCCCAGCCACTGGCCGATCAGGCCGCCCATGGACAGGCCGACGAAGTGGGCCTGCGGGATATCCAGCGCATCGAGCAGCGCCAGCACATCGCGGCCTAGCTGTTCGATGCGGTAAGGGCCTTCGGTGACCTGCGAGCCGCCATGACCACGAGTGTCGTAGCGCAACACGCGAAAATGCTCGGACCACGCCGGAATCTGGGTGTCCCACATGTGCAGGTCGGTACCCAGCGAGTTGGACAACACCAGCACCGGGGCGTGCTCTGGGCCGTCGAGTTGGTAGTTCAATACGCCATCGGCCAGTTGCAGTAGCGCCACAGCGGTCTCCTTCAGGCAGTGAAACGTTGATGTTCGGCCACGGCCCGCGCCACCCAGACGCGGGCCTGGCCCAGGTAGTGGGCTGGGTCGAGCAGACGGTCGAGTTCTTCGGCGCTCAGCTCGGCGCTGACTTGCGCGTCCTCGCCCAGCACCGCGCGCAGATGGCGCTGCTCGGCCACCGCACGTTGGCAACAGTCCTCTAGCAGATGGTGGGCGCGATCACGCCCCAGGCGCTGGGCCAGGACGATGCTCACCGCCTCGGCCAGCACCAGGCCCTGGGTCAAATCCAGATTGCGGCGCATGCGCGTAGCATCGACCTCCATGCCCTCGGCGATCACCTGGGCCTGGCGCAGGGCGCCGGACACCAGGCAGCAGATTTCCGGCAGGGTTTCCCATTCGGCGTGCCACAGGCCCAGGCTACGCTCGTGTTCCTGAGGCATGGCGGCGTACATCGTCGATACCAAGCCCGGCACCCGCGTGGCGGCGCCGATCAGCACCGCGGCGCCTACCGGGTTGCGTTTGTGCGGCATGGTCGAAGAGCCGCCCTTGCCCGGCGCGGAGGGCTCGAACACCTCCCCCGCCTCGGTCTGCATCAGCAAGCTCACATCGCGCCCGAATTTGCCCAACGTGCCGGCCACCAGCCCCAGTACCGAGGCGAACTCCACCAGCCTATCGCGCTGGGTATGCCAGGGTTGCTCGGGCAGGCTCAGGCCCAGGTCCGCAGCAAGCCCTTCAGCGACCGGCAGAGCCTTGCTGCCCAAGGCCGCAAGACTGCCGGAAGCACCGCCGAACTGCAGGCACAGCAGCCGTGGACGCAGTTCTGCAAGACGCTGACGATGGCGGGTCAACGCGCCCAGCACACCGGCCAGCTTCATGCCCAGGGTGACGGGCGTGGCGTGTTGCAACCAAGTGCGCCCTACCAAAGGGGTATCGGCATGTAGCAGGGCCTGGCGCGCCAGGGTCTCGGCCAGCTTGGCAAGATCGGCCTCGATCAGCGCCAGGGCATCGCGTAGTTGCAGCACCAGACCGGTATCCATCGCGTCCTGGCTGGTCGCGCCCAGGTGAACGTAACGCTCGGCCTCCGGTACGCCGCTGGCGATCACTTTGCCCAAGGCCTTCACCAAGGGAATCGCCGAGTTGCCCGCCGTGGCGATGGCCTCGGCTAGGGCGCGGATGTCATAGCGCTCGGCATGGCAGGCGGTCTCGATGGCCGCCACGGCACTGTGCGGTACCAGCCCGACGGCCGCTTCGGCGCGCGCCAGGGCAGCCTCGAAATCGAGCATGCCCTGCAGGCGACCGCGATCGCAGAAGATCTCGCGCATGGCGGGCGCTGTGAAGTAAACGTCGAAGAGCTGGTGGGTCATGCAACGTCCTTAATGATCATGGTGCAGGTACGCAGCCTGCTTCGGCAGGCGCAGACTGAACAGGAAGGCCACCGCCATCATGGCGGTCACGTACCAGTAGAAGGTGTTCTCCATTCCCAGGGTTTTCAAGCCCAGGGCCACGTATTCGGCTGAACCGCCGAATACCGCGTTGGCCACCGCATAAGCCAGGCCGACGCCCAAGGCACGCACTTGCGTGGGGAACATCTCGGCTTTCACCAGGCCGCTGATCGAGGTGTAGAAACTGACGATGCACAGCGCCAGCGTCACCAGGACGAAGGCCAGCAATGGGCTGGTCACGGTCTTGAGCGCCATCAGCAGTGGCACGGTGAACAGCGTCCCCAAGGCGCCGAACAACATCATCGAGTTACGCCGGCCAATGCGGTCGGACAACATGCCGAACAGCGGCTGCAGGATCATGAATAGGAACAGCGCCCCGGTCATCACGAAGCTGGCGCTCTTGGCGTTCATCCCGGCGGTGTTGACCAGGAACTTCTGCATGTACGTGGTGAAGGTGTAGAAGATCAGCGAACCGCCGGCGGTATAGCCCAGCACGGTGATGAACGCCGCGGCGTGGTTACGGAACAGCCCGCTGATGGTGCCGGCCTCTTTGTCCTGGCGGGTTTCGGCGCTGCTGGTCTCTTTCAGCGAACGGCGCAGCATCAGCGAGATCAGCGCGGCGATGGCGCCCACCACGAACGGGATACGCCAGCCATAGGCACGCAGCTCATCCTCGGTCAGCAACTGCTGCAGGATCACCACCACCAGCACCGCCAGCAACTGCCCACCGATCAGCGTGACGTACTGGAAAGAGGCAAAGAAGCCGCGCTGCCCGCGCAGTGCCACTTCACTCATGTAGGTCGCGGTAGTGCCGTATTCACCGCCCACCGACAGGCCCTGGATCAGCCGCGCCAGCAACAGGAGGGCCGGCGCCCAGGTGCCGATGCTCGCATAGGTAGGCAGACAAGCGATGATCAGCGAGCCGCCGCACATCATCAGCACCGAGATCATCAGGGAATTCTTGCGCCCATGGCGGTCAGCCAGACGGCCGAAGATCCAACCTCCGATCGGACGCATCAGGAAGCCTGCGGCGAACACCCCAGCAGTATTGAGCAACTGCACGGTGGGATCGTCCGAAGGGAAGAACGCCGGGGCGAAGTAGATCGCGCAGAAGGCATAGACGTAGAAGTCGAACCATTCCACCAGGTTGCCCGAGGAGGCACCGACGATCGCGAAGATGCGCTTACTGCGTTCTTCGCCTGTGTAATAGCTAGAGGTCATGACGTGCTTACTCCTGGAAGGCCATTGCTAAGTCTAGACACACCCAGTAACAGTCTCGTTCCGCAGCCCGGCCTGCACCTTACGTGGAGCGAGGTTCCGGCAGTCCCTATTCGCGGGTAAATCGGAGCGCTAAACCGCCGCTCCGATTTCCCCGCGATGGGTCCAAACACCCGATCAAACGCGCTCGATCGCCAATGCCAGCCCCTGCCCAACGCCCACGCACATGGTCGCCAGGCCTTTGCGCCCGCCGCGCTTCTCCAACTGATGCAGTGCGGTCAGCACCAGGCGGGCCCCGCTCATGCCCAGCGGATGGCCCAAGGCAATGGCCCCGCCGTTGGGGTTGACCTGAGGGGCGTCATCGGCGACGCCCAGCTCGCGCAGTACGGCCAGGCCCTGGCTGGCGAAGGCTTCGTTCAGCTCGATGACATCGAAATCTGTCACCGCAATGCCCAGCCGCTCCGTCAACTTGCGCACCGCAGGCACCGGACCGATTCCCATCACCCGAGGCGCCACACCGGCGCTGGCCATGCCCAGCACCCGTGCACGCGGGGTGAGGCCGTGCTTTTTCACCGCTTCAGCCGACGCCAGGATCAACGCGGCTGCGCCGTCGTTGACGCCCGAAGCGTTGCCGGCAGTGACCGTCTTGTCCGGGCCATTGACCGGTTTGAGCTTGGCCAGAGCCTCCAGGGTGGTCTCCGGGCGCAGGTGCTCGTCCTGCTCGACCAGGGTCTCGCCCTTCTTGTGAACGATACGCACCGGTACGATCTCTTCGGCGAAGAACCCAGCCGCCTGGGCTGCCGCAGCCTTCTTCTGGCTGCGCAGGGCGAAAGCGTCCTGGTCGGCGCGCGAAACCTGATAGTCGTCCGCCACGTTGTCGGCCGTCTCGGGCATGGCATCCACGCCGTACTGGGCCTTCATCAGCGGGTTGATGAAGCGCCAGCCGATGGTGGTGTCCTCAAGCTTCATGTTGCGCGAGTAGCCGCTCTCGGCCTTGCCCATGACGAAAGGAGCACGGGACATGGACTCCACCCCGCCAGCGATGGCCAGCTCCATCTCGCCGCTGGCGATGGCGCGGAACGCGGTGCCGACAGCATCCATTCCCGAGGCACACAGGCGGTTGAGGGTCACGCCCGGAACGCTTTGAGGCAGGCCGGCCAGCAGCAACGCCATGCGCGCCACGTTACGGTTATCCTCGCCGGCCTGGTTGGCACAGCCCAGGAACACTTCGTCGAGCTGCGTCCAGTCGACCTGCGGGTTGCGCTCGATCAATGCCTTGAGCGGCACCGCCGCCAGGTCATCGGCACGCACGCCGGCCAAGGCGCCGCCGAAGCGGCCGATGGGGGTGCGGATGGCGTCGCAGATGAATACGTCACGCATCAGGCTTCTCCTGCCGTCTGGCCATGGGCGGCGGCGGTACGGGCCTCAAGGTCGCGCAGCGCGCCCAGCTCGACCTCGGTGGGGGCATCGGTGGTCTGCACGCTGTCGGCAAAGCGGATCGGCCAACCGGTGGCGGCAATGATCTGCTCGCGGGTCACGCCTGGATGAATCGAGGTGACCACGAACTCATGGGTGCCGGCTTCCGGTTCCATGATGCACAGGTCGGTGATGATCCCGACCGGGCCCTCGCCCGGCAGGCCCAGGCGTTTGCGCGAATCGCCGCCCTCGCCGTGACCGACCGACGTGATGAAGTCCAGTTTCTCGACGAACGCACGAGGCGACTGCTTGAGGATGATCAGCACCTGCTTGGCGGAACCGGCGATCTCCGGTGCGCCGCCAGCACCCGGCAGGCGCGTCTTGGGCGCGTGGTAGTCACCGACAACGGTGGTGTTGATGTTGCCGAAGCGGTCGACCTGGGCAGCGCCAAGGAAGCCCACGTCAATGCGCCCGCCTTGCAGCCAATAGCGGAAGATCTCGGCGGTTGGCACTACGGTATCGGCGGTTTCAGCCAGCTCGCCGTCGCCGATCGACAGCGGCAACACGCTGGGCTTGGCACCGATCGGGCCGGATTCGTAGATCAGCACCACGTCCGGGGAGGACGTCAGGCGTGCCAGGTTGGCGGCCTTGGACGGCAGGCCGATCCCCACGAAGCAGACCGCGCCGTTACGCAGGCGACGGGCTGCGGCGACAGTCATCATCTCGGAAGTGGAATAGTTCATTGCGCAGCCTCCGCGGTGCTGGCCAGCTTGGCCTTGAATTCATTGAAGTCAGCGGTGCCACGGATGTAGGTGTCGATCCAGGCAGTGAACGACTCACGGTTGCGCGCAATCGGGTCCCAGGCTTGGTAGAAGCGGTTGTCGCGCTCGTAGTAACCATGGGCGTAGGACGGATGGGCGCCGCCGGGCACCAGACATACGGCGCTGAGCGCCCAGGTCGGCAGTACACAGGCGTTCATCGGGGCCTGCAGGTCATCGACGATTTCCTCGACCGTGACGATGCAGCGCTTGGCCGCCAGGGCCGCTTCCTTCTGCACGCCCAGGATGCCCCAGAGCAGTACGTTGCCCTTGCGGTCGGCTTTTTGTGCGTGGATCACGGTGACATCCGGGCGCACCGAAGGCACGGCGGCGAGTACTTCGCCGGTGAACGGGCAGGTCACGCTCTTGATCAGCGGGTTGACCTTCGGCAGGTCGGAACCTGCGTAGGCGCGCAGCACGGCAAAGGGCAAGCCCGAAGCACCGGCGACGTAGGCATTGGCCAGGTCGGCGTGGCTGTGCTCTTCGATTTCGATGGCGTGAGGCCAGTGTTTTTCCACCGCATCGCGCAGGCGGTGCAGCGAGCCCACACCGGGGTTCCCGCCCCAGGAGAAGATCAACTTGCGCGCGCAACCGGCACCGATCAATTGGTCGTAGATCAGGTCCGGGGTCATGCGCACCAAGGTCAGGTCCCGCTTGTTCTGACGGATGATCTCATGGCCGGCGGCGGTCGGGATCAGGTGGGTGAAACCTTCGAGGGCGACGGTGTCGCCATCCTGGATGAATTGCTTCACGGCATCATGAAGCGAGAGGATTGCTGCCATTGGAGACTCCTGGTCAGGACGAGTCGGGTCAGGGAGCAGCGGGCCGATGCATCGCTGCGATGGGCTCAGATTAAGGAGGACGCCGGGGTGCTTACAATCCGATAATCGCACTTTTGTGCGATTATCGAACTATTTGTTGTTCTGCTATCCATTCATCCCAGACCGCAGGGCACACCTGTGTGGAGCCGGGTTTAACCGCGAAACATCGGTGAGGTGCACCCTCTCATCTGCGGGTAAATCGCTCCTCCACCCAGAGCGATCAGGTCGCGTCGGCGTGGCTCACCAGCCCTTTGACCACCACACCCACGGTGGCCAGCGCCGCTGGCACCAGCAGCGCGGTCAGCACCTGTTCGAAGTTCCAGCCAAGTCCCAACAACGTCGCGCCGCTCCAGGCCCCGAGGATCGCGCCGAACCGGCCGATGCCGAGCATCCAAGACACGCCGGTGGCACGCCCTTGGGTGGGGTAGAACCGCGCTGCCAACGAGGGCATGGCCGATTGCGCGCCGTTAATGCACATGCCCGCCACCAGCACCAGGGTGGCCAGCAGAGTCATGTTGCCCAGGCTCTGCCCGACTGCGTAGGCGAACACACCCGCCAATAGATAGAACAGACCAATGACCTTGTGCGGGTTGAAGCGGTCCATCGCCCAGCCCACGCCAACCGCGCTGAGTACGCCACCGAACTGGAACAAGGCGCCAATGAACGCGGCCTGCTCCATGCTGGCACCACTGTCACGCATCAGGGTCGGCAGCCAGCTGGTCAGCAGGTAGACGATGACCAGCCCCATGAAGTAGGTCAGCCAGAGCAAAACGGTGCCCAGACCATAGGTGCCGGAGAAGATCACCGTGAACACGTTGCCGGCGGCTACCGCCTTCTGTTCCGGCACACTGAAGCTCGCCGCCTCAGCTACCTTGGCAGGAGCGATCGGAGCCAAGGCCTTGCGAACCTTGTCGATCCCGCGATTGCGCACCACCAGAAACCGCGCGGACTCCGGCAACCACACCAGCAGCACCACCGCCAACAGCAGCGGCAGCACGCCACCGAGCACCAGCAGGCTATGCCAGCCGTAGGCGGGGATCAGCTTGGCGGAAATGAAACCACCGCCTGCCATGCCCAGATTGAAGCCACAGAACATGCTGGTGACCAGCAATGACTTGAGCCGCTCGGGGGTGTACTCGGAGAGCAGCGTGGTGGCATTGGGCATACCAGCGCCCAGCCCCAGGCCAGTGAGAAAACGCAGCACCAGCAGTTGATCGACGTCGGTGGCATAGGCCGAGGCCAGGCTGAAGCCGCCGAACACCAGCACCGCCCCGACCAGCACGCCCTTGCGCCCGAAGCGGTCAGCCAAAGGCCCCGACCCCAGGGCACCGAACACCATGCCAATCAGCGCAGCGCTCATCACCGGGCCAAGGCTTGCGCGATCGATGCCCCACTCCTGGGACAGGGCCGGCGCGATGAAACCCATGGCCGCGGTATCCAGGCCATCGAGGAAGACGATCAGAAAACACAGGATCACCACCCGCCACTGATAGCGGGACAGTGGCTGGTCGTTGATGAAGGACTGGACGTCGAGGCAGTTTCCGACAGCGGTTTGCGGTTTATTCTTTGTTGTTGTCCGGAAAATGAGGCGCAGGCAGGCCACTGCACACGGAGGATGTGCAGGGAGCAGGATAAGCGAATGCGTCGGTGGATCAGCCGGAAAGCGGCGACGCTGCAGGCGGGTGCGGCCGCGACAGCGAAAGGACAATGCTCATGGGGTGCGTCTCGAATGTTGTTATTGTCCGGTCGGCAAACCGACCGTTGCGCAAGACATTAATCAGCGCATCCCAGGTGCGCAATTCATGGAAAACGAGACTGTGCGTTAATCGAACAAGAAACGCGTGGCGCCGTTCGGCCTGTGGATAAATGCAGACCGTGAATGGGCCGCGAAGCGGCCCTGGGCATTGCTATCCAAATAGCTGGTGGCAGAGGTCGCGGCTGGCCGCCAGCAGGATCGGCAGGAAGCGCTGCTCCAACTCGCTGCGCGTCACCCGGCCCACGTGAGTACTGACGTTGAGCGCGGCCAGTACCTGCCCCGAGGCGTCGTAGATCGGCACCGCGATCGAGCGCAGGCCCTGTTCCAGCTCCTGGTCCACCACGCACCAGCCTTGGGCGCGCACCTGCTGTATGCAGGCGAACAGTGAGTCCGGATCGTGCAGGGTTCGACTGGTGCGGGCTTTGAGGTCGGCGCGTTCGAGGTATTCCCAGAGACTGGCATCGTCCAGTGCTGCCAGCAGGATACGCCCCATCGAGGTGCAGTAGGCCGGCAAGCGGCCGCCCACCGAAAGGTCGACCGAGATCAACCGCTCCACCGTTGCCGAACGGGCGATATACAAAATGTCGTCACCTTCGAGCGTCGCCATGTTGGCCGCTTCGTGCAACTGATCGCTGATCCGATCCAGGTAAGGCTGCGCGGAGACCGCAAGAGGTGTCGAGGACAGATACGCATGCCCCAGGGTCAGGACCTTGGGCAACAACGAATAGGTGCGCCCATCGGTGGTCGCGTAACCCAGTTTGATCAGGGTATGCAGACAGCGGCGCACCGCCGCCCGGGGAATCTCGGTGCGATGGCTGATCTGTGCGATGGTCAGGTGGCGCTTGCGCTCCTGGAAGGCCTGGATGACCGCCAGCCCACGGGCCAGCGAAGTCATGAAATCCGGGTCGCCGGTAAAGGCCTGGATACGTTTGGCGGGCGAGGCCACGATCGGCGGGGCCAGTGCAGGCGCTGCGGTACGTCCCGGCTCCGGATTGACGGAAGCATTGTCCTGGGTTTCTTCGCTCATGGTGAACCTCAAAAAAAACGGTCGCTTGTGCGATTATCGAACCAACGGCCGATAATCGCAATTGACCGCTGACACTTTTACTTATACCTTTCTCCTGCCACATGTGGCTTCTTTGGAGAGACTGGTCAGGTACCCACCGTAGAAGTCCCAGGCAACGGCCTCGTTTCCCACGAGGCCGTTTTTGTTTTTCTTGTTGTTCGCCCGAACTTTCATGGACGAGCACACCTCAAACTTTCACGGCCAGTCTGATTATCGCCATTGTGCCCACTACATAACTTTGAATGTTTGGCACGTGCCGCTAAAGAATGATGGCCATTGACTTATCGATTGCTATAATCGAATGCGCTGGCCGGATCGTTCATTCAGAACGATATTCGTCGACGTTCCCACGGAGACGCCGCCAGTCAGGTGCAGGGCTCAGGGCCTACCCCGTTAATCCAAGTGCCATGTACCTCATGGATCCTGTCGCTGCGACAGCATGTTCGCCTTGGCGACGTAGCCGTCTGCATAACTTTGCATGATGAACGCCAAGGCAAAATTTCAACCTATTCGGGTATGACTGTGACGAAAGAAGAACTGCGCGCGGAACTCGAGCGCCAGGCTGAACGTTACAAGGAAGTATACGGTGGTGAAGTGACCACTTACGCCGCGCAATTGGAACCGGAGCGCAAACCTTGGCGCAAGCGCGCCACTGTCCAGGACCAGGTCTTCGCCCAAGAGCTGGAAAAAATGGAAAAGGAACTGCGCAGCGAGAACACCTGACCCGGTGTGCCTTGCGAAGCGGCGCACCACCGCCTTCAACGCGGTGGTGCGCAGCGGTCCTTTTATCGATGCGCCATGATGAAATGGAATTACACAAATTTCATACGATCGTTTGAAATAACCACCATATTCATGATTGCGGGTTTTACCTGCTTTTTTGTGGTTTTTTAGCGATTTTAGTCGTGAAAAACCCCACCCATCTTGCATCGAATCGCCGCTTCTCTGGGATGCTTCCCATCTCGTCGATCGGTTGCAGGGGCATCGATTGCCAAGGTTTTCTGGCATAATCGCGCCCCCCTATGACCGCCAGACAACCTTCATGATCGATTTATTCAGCGGACTGGATGCGTGGGTGCTGGTGAGCTTGCTGCTCGCTCTGACCTTCGTGCTCGCATTCGAGTTCATCAATGGCTTTCATGACACCGCCAACGCGGTAGCCACCGTCATCTATACCAAAGCCATGCCACCGCACCTGGCCGTGTTCTTCTCCGGTGTGTTCAACTTCCTCGGGGTTCTGCTCGGCGGCGTCGGGGTGGCCTATGCCATCGTCCACCTGCTGCCAGTCGAACTGCTGATCAATGTGAACACCGGACACGGGCTGGCCATGGTCTTCTCGTTGCTGGCCGCGGCCATCACCTGGAACCTCGGCACCTGGTACTTCGGCATCCCCGCATCCAGCTCTCATACCCTGATCGGCTCGATCCTGGGCGTGGGCCTGGCCAATGCCCTTCTCAACGACATCCCCCTCGGCGATGGCGTCAACTGGCAGAAAGCGATCGACATCGCCATGTCGCTGGTGATCTCGCCCATGGCCGGCTTCGCCGTCGCGGCCCTGGTATTGATCGGCCTCAAATGGTGGCGCCCGCTGTCGAAGATGCACAAGACACCGGAACAACGCCGCAAGCTGGACGACAAGAAGCATCCGCCATTCTGGAATCGCCTGGTGCTGGTGATTTCCGCGATGGGCGTCAGCTTCGTGCACGGCTCCAACGACGGCCAGAAAGGCATCGGCCTGATCATGCTGGTCCTGATCGGTATCGTTCCTGCCAAGTTCGTCCTCGACCTGAACAGCACCACCTACCAGATCGAGCGTACCCGCGACGCCACCCTGCACATGAGCCAGTTCTACCAGCGCAACGCCGCCACCCTGGGCGAGTTCCTGGCACTGGGCAAGGCCAAGTCGACCGACCTGCCGGAGCAGTTCAGCTGCAATCCGCAGCAGACCGAACCGACCATCGCCGCCCTGCAATCGTCGCTGCATGGTGTCACCGACTACCGCGACCTGAGCGCGGAGAAGCGCGTCGAAGTCCGTCGCTATCTGCTCTGCCTGGATGACACCGCCAAGAAGGTCGGCAAGCTCCCAGGACTGGAAAGCCGTGAAAAGGCCGACCTCGAGAAGCTGCGCAAAGACCTGACCGCCACCACCGAATACGCACCGTTCTGGGTGATCGTGGCTGTCGCCCTGGCCCTGGGCCTGGGCACCATGGTCGGCTGGAAGCGCGTGGTGCTGACCGTCGGCGAGAAGATCGGCAAGCAAGGCATGACCTACGCCCAGGGCATGTCGGCGCAGATCACCGCAGCCTGCGCCATCGGCTTGGCCAACGTTTTCAGCCTGCCGGTCTCGACCACCCACGTATTGTCGTCGGGTGTCGCCGGCACCATGGTCGCCAACAAGAGCGGCCTGCAAGGCGGCACCGTGAAGACCATCCTGCTGGCCTGGGTCCTGACCCTGCCGGCTTCGATGGGCCTGGCCGCCGGCCTGTTCTGGCTGGCCTCCAAGGCGATCGGCTGATCGATACCGCTGTCATGAAAAAGGCGCCTTCGGGCGCCTTTTTCATGGGTTCACGATGCCTAGCACCTGTGAGTGCTGGCACCACTGGCCACTACCGCCGTTTGCCGCCCAGCAGCGAGCCCATCAGGCCACGCACCAATTGGCGCCCCAACTGATTGGCCGCCTGGCGCACTGCCGACTTGATCGCCTGCCCCGCAGCACTCTGCAAAAACTCTCCAGCCTTGTCGGCGAAGCTCTCCTCATCGGCCTTGGGCTGCGGCACGGGCTCCACCGGCTCGCCCTTGCGAGCGGTCAGCATCTCATAAGCCGATTCACGGTCGACTGGTTTGTCATAACGTCCCGCCAGTGGCGAGGCTGCAACCAGCGCTTTGCGCTCGGTCTCGGTCAACGGCCCGATACGCGACTGCGGTGGCGCTACCAGTACCCGCTGGACCATTTCCGGCGTGCCTTTCTCCTGCAGGGTCCCTACCAATGCCTCACCGATACCCAGTTCGGTCAACACGGCGAGTGCATCGAATGCCGGGTTAGGACGGAATCCGTCGGCCACGGCCCTGAGCGACTTCTGCTCCTTGGCGGTGAACGCACGAAGCCCATGCTGGATACGCAGCCCCAACTGCGCCAGCACCGCATCGGGCAAGTCCCCTGGCGACTGGGTCACGAAATAAACCCCTACGCCTTTGGAGCGGATCAGTCGAACCACTTGCTCGAGGCGATCCTGCAGGGCCTTGGGGGTGCCGTTGAACAGCAGATGCGCCTCGTCGAAGAACAACGCCAACACCGGTTTGTCGGCATCACCACGCTCGGGCAACTGTTCGAACAGCTCGGCCAACAACCATAAAAGGAAGGTGGCGTAGACCTTCGGCGCCTCATGCACCAACCGGCTGGCATCGAGCAAGTGGATGCGCCCTCGCCCATCGCGGTCCGGGCGCAGTAGATCCTCCAGTTGCAGGGCCGGCTCTCCGAACAGGGCCTCGGCCCCCTGTTGCTCCAGAGTCGCCAGGCGACGTAGCAGGGCCTGGGTTGAGCCCGTGGTCATCAATGCGCTGTCCTCACCCAGCAATTGCGGGTTGTCCTTCAAGTGCCCGAGCAGCGCCTTGAGGTCCTTGAGGTCCAGGAGCAATAGCCCTTCGCGGTCAGCCACCTTGAAGGCTGCGTATAGTGCTGCCTGCTGGCTGTCGGTCAGCTCCAGCAAGTTGCCCAACAACAGAGGCCCCATTTCACTGAGTGTCGTTCGCAAGGGATGACCCGACTCCCCTGCAATATCCCACAAGGTCACGGGATAGGCCTGAGGGCGGTGGCCCAACCACGGCATTGCGGCGATACGCTCGGCCACTTTGCCCTGCGGGGCTCCGGCTGCCCCCAGGCCGCACAGGTCGCCCTTCACGTCGGCGGCGAACACCGCAACTCCCGCATCGCTGAAGACCTCGGCCAGGCGTTGCAGGGTCACGGTCTTGCCCGTCCCTGTGGCTCCGGCAACCAGCCCATGACGGTTGGCCAGTCGCATGGCTTGGCTCACTGGCTGGCCGTCAGGCCCCGCCCCCACAACTATTTGCGAAGTATCCGACATCTTCTTTCATCCTCTATTCAAGCTTTGCCGCATAACGGCCGATACCCCGTGGTGCTACTCATTCTGAAAGACAGGAACATCCCGAAAAGGACCTCCGGTGATTGTTGCACTGTTTTCAAGCTGCCTTCGTGCGAACGACCCGATAAAAACCTTAGCGGACCACGCCATGAACAAAAGCCTACGTTTCAGCCACAAGATTCTCTTGGCGGCGTCTTTGATCGTGATACTCGCCTTCAGCCTGTTCACCCTCTACAACGATTATCTCCAGCGTAATGCCATTCGCGCCGACCTGGAGAGTTATCTGGCTGAAATGGGCGAATCCACCTCGACCAACATTCGCAACCTGTTCGATGGCCGAATCAAGTTAGTGGAAAACCTGTCGCAGAACATCGCACAGAATCCGGCCAATGCCGAAACCTTCATGAGTCAACAAGCCCTACTGTCGAGCTTTCTCACCGTCTACCTGGGCAAGGTGGACGGCGGCTTCAGCGTGCGTCCCGATTCCAAGATGCCCGACGGCTACGACCCTCGCGTGCGCCCCTGGTACAAGGACGGCATGAACGCCAGTGGCGCCATGCTGACCGAACCCTACATCGACTTGACCACCAACAAGATGGTCATCGGTATCCTCAGCAAGGTCTCGAGCACTGTCGGTGTGGTCGGTGGGGACCTGGCCCTCGACGGCCTTGTGGACATCATCAATTCGCTGGACTTCGGCGGCATGGGCTACGCCTTCCTGGTCAACGACCAAGGCAAGATCCTGGTACATCCGAACAAAGACTTGGTGATGAAGTCGCTGTCGGACCTGTTCCCACAGCAAACACCCAAGCTGTCCGGCGAGCTGACCGAAGTCGAGTCCGACGGCCAGGCTCGCTTGCTGACCTTCACCCCGATCAAGGGGCTGCCTTCGGCCAACTGGTACATCGGCCTGTCGGTAGATAAAGACAAAGCCTTCGCCATGCTCAGCACCTTCCGCACCTCGGCGGTGATAGCGACGATCGTGGCGGTGGTCATCATCATTGCCCTGCTGGGTTTGCTGATCCGCGTGCTGATGCAGCCCTTGCACACCATGACCCGTGCGATGGAAGACATCGCCGAGGGTGAAGGCGACCTGACCAAGCGCCTGCAGATCCATCAACACGATGAGTTCGGCATCCTCGGCACGGCGTTCAACCGCTTCGTCGAGCGTATCCACGCCTCGATCCGCGAAGTGTCCTCGGCCACCGAACAAGTCAACGAAGTGGCCTTGCGGGTGATCAGTGCCTCCAACTCGTCGATGGCAAACTCCGACGAGCAGGCCAACCGCACCAACAGCGTCGCCGCCGCCATCAACGAGCTCGGCGCCGCTGCCCAGGAGATCGCCGGCAACGCGGCCCAGGCCTCTCAGCACGCCACCTCGGCGCGCCTGCTGGCCGAAGAAGGCCAGCAAGTGGTGGAGCGCAACATCGAGGCGATGAATCGCCTGTCCGACCTGATCGTCACCTCCAGCGCCCACATCGAGACGCTCAACAACAAGACCGTCAACATCGGCCAGATTCTCGAGGTGATCACCAGCATTTCCCAACAGACGAACCTGCTGGCGCTCAACGCGGCGATCGAGGCCGCCCGTGCAGGCGAGGCTGGCCGCGGTTTCGCCGTGGTCGCCGACGAAGTACGCAACCTCGCCCACCGCACCCAGGAATCGGCACAGCAAGTGCAGAACATGATCGAGGAGCTGCAGGTCGGTGCCCGTGAGTCGGTCGAAACCATGGGTCAGAGCCAGCGCCACAGCCAGGACAGCGTGGAGATCGCCAACCAGGCCGGCGAGCGCCTGGACAGCGTGACCGTGCGTATCGGCGAAATCGACGGCATGAACCAGTCGGTGGCTACGGCCACCGAGGAGCAAACCGCCGTGGTCGACTCGATCAACATGGACATCAACGAAATCAACATGCTCAACCAGGAGGGCGTCGAGAACCTGCAGGCTACCCTGCGCGCCTGCACGGACCTGGAACAGCAAGCCACCCGCCTCAAGCATCTGGTCGGCAGTTTCCGGATCTAAGAGCTTCAAGCCGCAAGCTTCGAGCTTCAAGCAGCAAGAACAGCAGGCAGGGCGCCTGCTGACTCTTGCAGCTTGAAGCTTGCAGCTCGCACCCTGCAGCTTGACGCTGACCGCTGCCTCCCTCCGATCGAACAAACTATCCTTCAGTAAGGTCAACCTTTAGGCGCGTCATCGCCTGCTCATCGCAGCCCGATGACAGACCCGAAGACGATCCCGGAGGGATGCTGATCGTGCACATCGCTGACATCACCATGTTCTACGCCCCGGCCAGTGGCGGCGTACGTACCTATCTTGATGCCAAACATCGCCGACTCGACGCCAGGCCCGGCGTGCGTCACAGCCTTTTGATTCCTGGCGCCAGCGCCACCGATGCCGATGGCATCTACCAGGTGCCGGCGCCGCCCCTGCCCTTTGGCAACGGCTACCGCTTTCCCGTCCGCCTGGCCCCTTGGTGCAACGTGTTGCGGCGCCTGCAGCCTGACCTGATCGAAGTCGGTGACCCCTACCTCACGGCCTGGGCCGCCCTGGAAGCGCGGCGCAAGCTCGACGTACCGGTAATCGGCTTCTACCATTCCGACTTGCCGCTGCTGGTGAGCAACCGCATGGGCAACTGGTTCACCCCCAACGTCGAGGCCTATGTCAGCAAACTGTACGGCAACTTCGACCGCGTGCTGGCGCCCAGCCAAGTGATGGCTGACAAGCTGTGTCGGCTAGGCGTCAAGGACGTGCATGTGCAACACCTGGGCGTCGACCTGTGCACCTTCAACCCCGAACACCGCGATCCGGGCCTTCGGGCCGAACTGGGGATCCCCGACACCACGCGCCTGCTGGTGTTCGCCGGGCGTGGCTCGCGGGAGAAGAACCTGCCGGTGCTGCTCGACTGCATGAGGCGATTGGGCCGCCACTATCATTTATTGTTGGTCGGCTCGAACATGCCCGCCAATGTGCCGGACAATGTCAGTGTCATCGACCATTTCTGCCCACCTCAAGAGGTCGCCCGGCTGTTCGCCAGTGCGGACCTGCTGGTACATGCAGGCGATCAGGAAACCTTCGGCCTGGTTATCCTCGAGGCCATGGCCAGTGCCCTGCCCGTGGTCGCGGTACGTGCCGGCGCCTTCAGTGAAATCGTCGATGAACGCTGCGGACGCCTGTGCACACCCAACGACGCCCAGGCCATGGCTAACGCTGTGCGCGAAACCTTCGAGGCCGGTGTCCGTCGGCTGGGAGCCCAGGCCCGTCGTCATGTCGAACTGCACTACGCCTGGGACCATGTGGTCGATGGCCTGCTGGAGCACTACCAGGCCGTGCTCGGTCACCAGCCGCAGGTACGCGCCCATGGTTGAGACAGACGCCGCGCCGCGTAGCCTGATGCTGGTGCTGCACGATGTCGCGCCCGAAACCTGGCCGGACTACCAGCCGTTCGTCCAGGCCGTGGAACGCCTGGGCAACGTGCCCATGACATGGCTGGTGGTGCCGGACTTCCATCATCGCAATCCCCTGTCCCGCTCGCCGACCTTCTGCCGCTTGCTCGAACGACGCTTGGCACAGGGCGACGAGCTGGCCCTGCACGGCTATTTCCATGCTGATGATGGGCCCCCGCCGCGCAGCGCCCGCGAGTTCTTCATGCGCCGAATCTACACCCATGAAGGCGAATTCTATGGGCTAGAAGAGGCCGAGGCCCTGCTGCGCCTGGAAGCCGGCTTGGAAGTGTTCGACCGCCACGGCTGGCCGGTGGCCGGTTTCGTCGCCCCGGCCTGGTTGATGAGCGAAGGCACACGCCAGGCCCTGCGTCGGTTGCCGCTGCGCTACACCAGCACGCCCCAGCACCTCTATCGCCTCCCGGAGTTCACCGCCATCCAGGCCCCCGGCTTGGTGTGGAGCGCCCGCAGTGCTTGGCGACGGGGGCTTTCGCGGATGATCTGCGACTGGCAAGGGCGACGCTGGCGCAATGCAGCCACGCTGCGCCTTGGCCTGCATCCCGTGGATATGCGTCATCCGGCCTCTCGCGACTACTGGTTGCAGACATTGCAAACGTTGCTAGCGCAGGGACGTCAACCCCTGACCAAATCCGCCTGGCTGGCGCGTCAGGTCCAGGCATGAACCGCCTGGGCTGGCTGGGCCTGGCACTGCTGCTGGCGTTGCTGGTACCCACCTTGCTCGGTGGCAGCGATTTGCTGGCGCGCCTACGCGCCTTTGCCCCGAGCCTGATGGCTGTGCTACTGGGCATGATCCTGCTGTGCTGGGTGATCAATGCCGTGCGCCTGCGGCTGCTGCTCGGCCAACAAGGGGCACGCCTCGGCCGGGTACGCAGCCTGGGTGTGGTCATGGCCACCGAATTCGCCATCTGTACCACCCCTGGCGGCAGCGGCGGACCATTGACCCTCATGGCCCTGCTGGCGCGCGAGCGTATCGGCCCGGCGCGCAGCGGTGCGGTGTTCGCCATGGATCAGTTGAACGATCTGGTGTTCTTCTTCTGCGCGATGCTGGCGATTGCAGGCTATGCCCTGTTCCACAGCCTGGGACATACCCAGCAGAGCATGCTGTTGGGCAGCGCCCTGTTGCTGTGTTCGGCGCTGCTTGGGATTCTCGCGTTGCTGCGCTACCGGCGCACGGTGATGCGCCTGAACGGCCGGTTACTACGCCGCTTGGGCATGTCGGCGCGGCGCAGACGGCAATGGGCGCGCAAGCTGTTGCGTTTCGTCCATGCACTGACGGACACCTGGCGCCTGCCCAAGCGCATCCTGATTCTGGTTTTCAGTTTGACTTGTGTGCACTGGAGCCTGCGCTACAGCGTGCTGTACCTGGTTCTGCGAGGGCTGGGTGTGGAGCTTTCGTGGATTCCAAGCTTTCTGGTGCAGATCCTGTCACTCAGCGCCGGGCAGTTCAGCCTGCTGCCAGGCGGAGCCGGAGCCGCCGAATTGACCTCGGCGAGCCTGCTGACGCCCTTGGTGGGCAGCTCTACGGCGGCGGCGGCGATCCTGATCTGGCGCGCGGTCACTTACTACTTCTACCTGATCGCCGGGGGCCCGGTATTCGTTTGCCTGTTGGCGCGTCCGTTGCTGGAGCGCTGGCGTCGTCAGGCGAGTTGAGCTGGCGCCAGAGCGCGGCGGCATCCGGGAAGTGGGTGCCAGCCTCTTCGCTCAAGCGCTCGAGATCGAAGCGAGCGAGGCACCCCTCGCCCAGAGTGGGCGGCGACGCCGCCGCAGCCTTGTCGCGGGGATCGGCCATCGGCGCTTAGTCGAACACCACGGTTTTGTTGCCATGCACCAAGACACGGTCTTCCAGGTGGTAGCGCAGGCCGCGGGCCAGCACCATCTTCTCCACGTCACGACCGAAACGCACCATGTCTTCAATGCTGTCGGCGTGGGTGACACGCACCACGTCCTGCTCGATGATCGGACCGGCGTCCAGCTCTTCGGTGACGTAGTGGCAGGTCGCACCGATCAGTTTCACGCCACGCAGCGCCGCCTGGTGGTACGGCTTGGCGCCGACGAACGATGGCAGGAAGCTGTGGTGGATGTTGATGACTTTTTCGGCGTATTCCTGGCACAGCTGCGGCGGCAGGATCTGCATGTAGCGCGCCAGCACCACGACATCGGCCCCATGCTCCTGGACCAGACGCGAGACCTCGGCGAACGCCGGTTGCTTGTCCTTGGGATCGACCGGGACATGGAAGAACGGGATGCCGTGCCACTCGACCATGCTGCGCAGGTCGTTGTGGTTGGAGATCACGCAGGGAATTTCGCAATCGAGCTCGTCGGTGTGCCAGCGATGCAGCAGATCGGCCAGGCAGTGGGATTCGCGGCTGGCCATCAGCACCACGCGTTTCTTCTGGGCCGAGTCGGTGATCCGCCAGGTCATGGAGAACTCTTCGGCGATCGGCGCGAACGCCTCGCGAAACGCTTCGATGCCAAATGGCAGGGATTCGGCGCGGATCTCATGGCGCATGAAGAACCAACCGCTCTGCTCATCGGAGTGGTGGCTGGCTTCGTTGATCCAGCCGTTGTACAGGGCCAGGAAATTACTGACTTTTGCCACGATGCCGACACGGTCGGGGCAGGCAATCACCAGTCGATAGGTGCGCATGAAGGAGACTCCGGAAACTTCGCAAAGGCGCACATTCTAGCGGCCCGCCAGAAAAAACGCAGTAATGATTGCCCGCTACAGCACACACGCTCGGCCCGCGAGGGGCAAAGCTGCCAATTGAGCCGACCACGTAGGAAATGATGAATTTGTCGGGCGATATGTAAAATTTTCTTAACCAAATGCCTGCATTGCCCCACGACAATTAACAGTTTATTGCCTTTTTAATTGTTTACTTGAGAGTATCGCCTGTCTATTATTGGCCCGAACTGTTTCTCTTTGAACATTGCACTAAGGACCACTCCATGTCCCTGATCAACGAATACCGCGCTACCGAAGAAGCCATCAAGGAACTTCAGGCCCGCCTGGCCAACCTGTCGCAAGATGACAAACTGAAGAAAGAACTCGAGTTCGAAGGCAAACTGCGCGCACTGATGGGCGAATATTCCAAGTCCCTGCGTGACGTGATTGCCCTGCTGGATCCAGAATCCAAACTGAGCAAAGCTCCGCGCGGTGCGGTCAAGACCACTGGCACCAAGCGTGCTCGCAAGGTCAAGCAGTACAAAAACCCGCACAATGGCGAAGTGATCGAAACCAAAGGCGGCAACCACAAGACCCTGAAAGAATGGAAAGCCAAATGGGGTGGCGATGTGGTTGAAGGCTGGGCAACACTGCTGGACTGACAGCTGGCTGCCTCTCACACGCCCAATAAAAACGCCGGCACATTGCCGGCGTTTTTATTGGGCGTGCACCTTAGCGTTGATATTGCGCCTTCAACTGCTGAACATGTGCCTGCCACGCCTCCAATACTCCCCTTCCGGCAGCATCTGCCGTTGCCAGGGCGCTCTGGCAAGCCTGCCCGAAGTCACCCAGCGTGTTCGGCGCGCCCAGTCGCGGGTCGCTCAAGCGCTGCTGACAGAACGAGAACCAACGCTGCCGCTCCTCGGCACTCAAGGTATCGGGGAAGTTTCTTGCCCGATAACGGAATAACAGCTCTGACATCCTCGAGTCATCGAACATCCAGTGCCCCTGTCCCAATTGCACAGGGTCAAGGGCGCGCACTTGATCACAGAGGCGACGATCTCGGTCTCCCAGAAAACCATCATACAACTGTTGCTCAGGGTCCTCGCTAGGCGCGAACTCATCGCCGCTGTAAATGCCTTCGAGCTTGTCCTGCCAAATATGCTGTTGCTCGGCCAATTGTTCCCCACGACGTTGCAACTGCGACATATCCAGACCCAGCCGCTGCTGATCGACAGGGCGCAATACCGTCAACGGGGCCACGACCGGGCAACGATTGATGTGCACCAACTTCAGCGGAACGGGTAATTGTCCATCAGGCAATTCGTCACGCCGGGTATACAAACATTCTCGTAATGTTTCTGTGGTCTCTTGCAATAACGGCAAGGTATCCAGGTGCAGGTCGCACACAATCAGCGCATTCCGATTACGTGGATGCCAGGCCAATGGCAATACCACCCCCAGATAATTACGCTCTGCAGAGAAGCGGCCAGATACATGTACCAGCGGCTGCAAAAGACGGATCTGCTCCATCACCTTGTGCTTGCTGCGCAATTGGAACAACCAGTCATATAACTTGGGTTGCTTCTGGCGAATCAGGCGAGCCAAGGCGATCGTTGCCCGTACGTCGGAAAGCGCTTCGTGGGCGTGGCCATGGTCGATGCCGTTGGCCTTGCTCAGCAGTTCAAGGCGCAGACTGGTGCGACCGTCCTGCTGCGGCCAGACGATGCCTTCCGGGCGCAAGGCATAGGCGGTGCGCACCACGTCGATCAGGTCCCAGCGGCTGTTGCCGCCCTGCCATTCTCGGGCGTAGGGGTCGAAGAAGTTTCGGTAGAGGCTGTAGCGGGTGACCTCGTCATCGAAACGCAGGGTGTTGTAGCCTGCGCCACAAGTGCCGGGGCGGGCCAGTTGTGCATGGACCCGGGTCATGAATTCGGCCTCGCATAGACCCTCACGGGCCAGTTGCGCGGGCGTGATGCCGGTGACCAGACAGGCGGCCGGGTGCGGCAGGATATCGTCGCTTGGACGACAATAGAGGCTGATAGGCGCTTCGATCTCGTTGAGTTCAAAGTCCGTTCGCACGCCTGCGACCTGCAGCGGGCGGTCGCAGCGTGGATTGATGCCGGTGGTTTCGTAGTCGTGCCAGAAGATGCTGGAGCTCACGGGGTCTTCCTGTAACAAGGTCGACCAGAGTCTAGCGACCTGACAGGCCGGTCCGCACCCACGAATTCGCTGCAGCGCGTTGCCGAAGACTCAGGCGGAGGCGTTGATGGGGCGGAAGCTGAAGTAGTTGCGCAGAGCCCGGACGAAGTCGTCGTATTCGCGCGGGGGCTGCAACAGCATGAAACCGGCGTCGTAGTGGCCGGGGGTCTGATCCTCACGGCACCACAGGCAACTGGCGGTAAGATTGATGCATTGCACCCCGCCACCAACCACCGGCAGGCGCAGTTGCAACTCGAAATCCGGCCCCACCAGTACCGGCAGATGGCTGATCAACATCAGGCCGTCTTCCGAAGCATTGCCCAAGTAGCCGATCTGCTGGTCGGTGAACCGGTTGTAGACCTTGAGGACACAAGGCAACTGGTGGCGTTCTATATGGCGTTGAATAAACATGGCGTGGCGCGATCCGTACCTGATGCCAGGAAGACAAGGTACTGGCGGTGAGCGTTACATCTGGTTAACAGATTAGCTCAGCGCGACTCGGCATTTCCATGAAATCAAGAACACCTTGGTGTTAACGCCAAGGTGTACCGGTCGCAGGCGTCGCCACCGCCGACTCGCCACGCAGGTGCCCAAGCTGTTCGAGGGTCTGCAGGCGCGCCTTGGCGCGGTAGGCATACTCGTTCTGTGGATAACGCTGCATCAGGTACTGATAGGTCTGGGCCGCGTCCATGTAGAGCTTCTGACGCTCAAGGCACTGGCCACGCAGCATCGAAACTTCCGGATGGATGAACGGCCGTGCCCGGCTGGTGCGGTCCACCTGTGAGAGCTCCAGCATCACACGCTGGCAGTCGCCCCGGTCATAGGCTCGGTAGGCATTGTTCAGGTGATGGTCCATCGACCAGCGGGTGCAGCCGACGACACTGGCCGCGACGGCTAAAACGATCAGGGCTCGCATGGGGGATCTCCTTTGATGGACAGTGTATCGGCCTGGCGCGGCAAATCTTCACATGCATCTGCAAGCATACCCCGACCGTTCAAACGCCACCCTGCCAACTGGTGAGGTAGTGCAACGGAACAATGACTACAGCGATATTCAGGAGTAGCCTTTCGCTGCGCTTCACTATAGGAGTCTGTGCATGACCATCCGCCGTACCAAAATCGTCGCCACCCTGGGCCCCGCCAGCAATTCACCGGAAGTGATCGAACAACTGATCCTCGCCGGCCTGGACGTGGCGCGCCTGAACTTCTCCCACGGCACTCCAGACGAGCACAAGGCCCGCGCCCGCCTGATCCGCGACATCGCCGCCAAGAATGGCCGCCACGTCGCGCTGCTGGGCGATCTGCAGGGTCCGAAGATCCGCATCGCCAAATTCAGCAACAAGCGCATCGAATTGAAGATCGGTGACAAATTCACCTTCTCCACCGCCCATCCGCTGACCGAAGGCAACCAGGAAATCGTCGGTATCGACTACCCCGACCTGGTCAAGGACTGCGGTGTCGGCGACGAGCTGCTGCTCGACGACGGCCGCGTGGTCATGCGCGTCGAAACCGCGACCGCCGACGCCCTGCACTGCGTGGTGATCATCGGCGGTCCGCTGTCCGACCATAAAGGCATCAACCGCAAAGGTGGCGGCCTGACCGCGCCGGCCTTGACCGAGAAGGACAAGGCCGACATCAAGCTGGCTGCAGAGATGGACCTGGACTACCTGGCCGTTTCCTTCCCGCGTGACGCCAGCGACATGGAATATGCCCGCAAGCTGCGCGACGAAGCCGGTGGCACCGCCTGGCTGGTGGCCAAGATCGAACGCGCCGAGGCCGTCGCCGACGACGAGACTCTGGACAACCTGATCGCAGCCTCCGACGCGGTAATGGTCGCCCGTGGTGACCTTGGCGTGGAAATCGGCGACGCCGAGCTGATCGCCATCCAGAAGAAGATCATCCAGCATGCCCGCCGCAACAACAAAGCGGTGATCGTCGCGACCCAGATGATGGAGTCGATGATCCAGAACCCGATGCCGACCCGCGCCGAAGTGTCCGACGTGGCCAACGCCGTGCTGGACAACACCGACGCGGTCATGCTCTCCGCCGAAAGCGCCGCCGGTGCCTACCCGATCGAAGCGGTCAAGGCCATGGCCCGCGTCTGCCAAGGTGCCGAGAAGCACCCGACCAGCCAGAAATCCAGCCACCGCCTGCACACGACGTTCGAACGTTGCGACGAAAGCATCGCCCTGGCCGCGATGTACACCGCCAACCACTTCCCGGGCGTCAAGGCGATCATCGCCCTCACCGAGAGCGGCTACACCCCGCTGATCATGTCGCGCCTGCGTTCGCACGTGCCGATCTACGCCATGTCGCCGCACCGTGCCACCCAGGCGCGTGCATCGCTGTTCCGCGGCGTCTACCCGATCGCCTTCGACCCAGCCTCGCTGCCAGCCGAAAAGGTCAGCCAGGCAGCCGTCGACGAACTGCTCAAGCGCGGCTTGGTGCAACAGGGTGACTGGGTGATCCTGACCAAAGGCGACAGCTACCACACCATCGGTGGCACCAACGGCATGAAGATCCTGCACGTGGGTGATCCGCTGGTCTGATGTTGTCGGACCCTGGGGCCGCTTCGCGGCCCATCGCAGGCTTGGCCAGCGCCCACCGCTTTACCTGTGGGGGCGGCCTTGCATCGCGAAAGGAGGGCAACGCCCTCCTCTGTTCACTCAGGCATGTTCGGTGAACACATCGGCAAACACCTGGTTCCTCGGCACACCGGCAATGAACAGCCGCCGCGCGAACTGCTCCACACTGCCCGGCGCTCCGCACGCAAGCGCCACCGTCTGTCGCGACGAAGGGCACAACCCCGCCAACGCTTCCTCCAACGCCTCTGCGGTCACGCAGCACACACTCACCTGTGGATAACGGCTCGCCAGCTCATTCAAGGGGCCAGCCAGATAATGTCCCTGGCGATCCCGCGCCACGTGCATCACCTTGATTTCCCCCTGATGCCCCTGTCGCAGCGCCTCGCGCAGAATCCCCCACAACGGCCCAAGCCCTGTCCCTGCCGCCAGCAGCCATAGCGGCCGATCCTGCCACCCGGCGTCGTAGTGCAGGGCACCGCCCCTGAGCTCACCCAGGCGCAGTCCGTCGCCGACGACCAAATGCCTGGCTTTATCGCAAAAGGCACCCGGCAGGCGGCAGTCCAGATGAAACTCCAGAAACCTGTCCTCGCCTGGCAGGCTGGCCAGCGAATAAGGCCGTGCAACGCCCTGCTGCCACAGCACCAGATGTTGGCCTGCCTGATAGCGCAGAGTCCGCTCGGGTTGCAGACGCAAACGCAATACGTCACCGAACCAGTCCAGCTCGCAGACCCGTGCAGGCAAGCCGTCGGTCAGCGGGTCGAAGACGGCGACCTGCAGATCGCCGTTCACCCGGCACTGGCAGGCCAGGCGCCAGCCCTGATCGCGCTGCTCACTGCTCAAGGCTTCGGGCATGGCATCCTCGGGCTGGCCTTCCAGGCAATGCACCAGGCAGGCGTGGCAATTGCCGGCGCGGCAGCTGTAGGGCACGGCATAGCCGGCCTCGTTGAGGGCGTCGAGCAGGTTGCTGGCGGCCGGCACGCTCCAGCGGTGCTCGCCGACGCGAAGTTCGGGCATGATCGAAACATCTCCACACATCACTGCGCCCACTCTAGGGCTTGCCCGGCAATTGAGCAAAAAGGATGCCCACAGCATGCCGACCTTGGTCCAGACCACGCGCAGGTGTGCCGGGCATCGATGCGCGCTATACTGCCGCGCCCTTTTGCGTCGGCCACTGCCTGCCGGCGCGCCTTGCAAGGTGTTTCGACGCGCTGGTCGGCTGTGTCGGAAGAGCCTTTTTGAATGTTCCCGTCTTTAAGAGGAGCGCGCTGCATGACCGTGATCAAGCAAGACGACCTGATTCAGAGCGTTGCCGACGCCCTGCAATTCATCTCGTACTACCACCCCGTCGATTTCATCCAGGCGATGCACGAGGCTTATCTGCGTGAAGAGTCGCCCGCTGCGCGCGACTCCATCGCCCAGATCCTGATCAACTCGCGCATGTGCGCCACCGGCCACCGCCCGATTTGCCAGGACACCGGTATCGTCACCGTGTTCGTGCGCGTGGGCATGGACGTGCGCTGGGATGGCGCCACCATGAGCGTCGACGACATGATCAACGAGGGTGTGCGTCGCGCCTACAACCTGCCTGAAAACGTCCTGCGCGCCTCGATCCTGGCTGACCCCGCCGGTGCCCGCAAGAACACCAAGGACAACACCCCGGCCGTCATCCACTACTCCATCGTGCCCGGCGACAAGGTCGAGGTCGACGTCGCAGCCAAGGGCGGTGGCTCGGAGAACAAGTCGAAGATGGCCATGCTCAACCCATCCGACTCGATCGTCGACTGGGTCCTGAAGACTGTCCCGACCATGGGCGCCGGCTGGTGCCCGCCTGGCATGCTGGGTATCGGCATCGGCGGCACTGCAGAGAAAGCTGCGGTCATGGCCAAGGAAGTGTTGATGGAGTCCATCGACATCCATGAGCTCAAGGCCCGTGGCCCGCAGAACCGCATCGAAGAACTGCGCCTGGAGCTGTTCGAGAAGGTCAACCAGCTGGGTATCGGTGCCCAGGGCCTGGGCGGTCTGACCACCGTGCTCGACGTCAAGATCATGGACTACCCGACCCACGCCGCCTCGCTGCCGGTCTGCATGATCCCGAACTGCGCCGCCACCCGCCACGCCCATTTCGTGCTGGACGGCTCCGGCCCGGCCGAGCTGGAAGCGCCGTCGCTGGACGCCTACCCGGAAATCGTCTGGGAAGCCGGCCCGAGCGCCCGCCGCGTCAACCTCGATGCGATCACCCCGGAAGAAGTCGCCAGCTGGAAGCCGGGCGAGACCCTGCTGCTCAACGGCAAGATGCTCACCGGTCGTGACGCCGCGCACAAGCGCATGGTCGAGATGCTCAACCGCGGCGAAGAGCTGCCGGTCGACCTCAAAGGCCGCTTCATCTATTACGTCGGCCCGGTCGATCCGGTCGGTGACGAAGTGGTAGGCCCTGCCGGCCCGACCACCGCCACCCGCATGGACAAGTTCACCCGCCAGATCCTCGAGCAGACCGGCCTGCTGGGCATGATCGGCAAGTCCGAGCGTGGCCCGACCGCCATCGAGGCGATCAAGGACAACAAAGCGGTGTACCTGATGGCCGTTGGCGGCGCCGCCTACCTGGTGGCCCAGGCAATCCGCAAGTCCCAGGTCCTGGCCTTCGCCGAGCTGGGCATGGAAGCGATCTACGAGTTCGAGGTCAAGGACATGCCGGTCACCGTCGCGGTGGACAGCAACGGTGAGTCGGTGCACATCACCGGTCCCGCCCTGTGGCAGAGCAAGATCGCGCAGAGCCTTGCGGTTGAAGTGAAGTAAGCCTGATGTAGCAGCGGCGCCTTCTTCGCGGATGGACCCGCTCCCACAGGGCATCCACTGAACTCCAAAACAGTGGAGCGTTCGTAGGAGCCGGTTCACCCGCGAAGGGGCCGCAACTGTCCTATCCAATTCTGTCGAACTGCTCCGGCCAGTCCCGCCGGATGAACACCTGTCCTTCGCGTCGAACCCGACGTACTTCCTCCAGATCGACTTCACCCAGCAGCCAGCGACTGCCATCAGGGCAAAGCTCGGCGCTCTCGGCAATCACCCCATTACTCGGCATGCCGTAATCCGGCGGCACGAACAGCCCTGCCCGTCCGATATTCTCGTCAAGCGCCGGCGACCAAGGCGCCATACCCACCGTCGGGCTTTGCAGCACCGCGATCTGATTCTCCAGTGCTCGGGCCTGGGCACCGATGCGCACCCGGTGATAACCAGCCTCGGTGTCAGTACAGCTTGGGGCCAGGATCAAGTCGGCGCCTCGTTCGGCCAAGTTTCGGGCGAGCAGGGGGAATTCGTTGTCGTAACAGATCAGGATGCCCAATTGTCCCAGCGCCGTATCGAACACCTTGAGCCCTTCACCAGCAGCGATGTCCCATTGCTCACGCTCGAAGCGGGTCATGATCAGTTTGTCCTGATAACCCAGCACGCCGTCCGGTCCGAACAACCAGGCACGGTTGCGGTAGCGCCCGTCCGTCTCGAGCACCGGCAGGCTGCCTGGCTGCAGATAGATTCCCCAGCGCCGAGCGATTCCCTCGCACAAGGCAAGCCAGGGCTCGATCAGCGGCTGGATCCCAGCGATCGATCCCTTCAGGTCGCTCCGTTGCTCAGAGGGCAGCTGGCCACTTAGGACCAGCCCCGCATACTCAGGCAGCAGCAACAACTGCGCGCCGCCCTCGACAGCCTCGGCGCACAAGCTCTGGAGGTGCTCGGCATAGGCCGCCCAGGTCGTGTGCAGCTCGATGGCGTACTGGCAAGCGGCCAGACGGATCACAAGGGTAGTTCCTTGAGCCAGAAGGACATGATCTTCGCCGATGCCTGCTCCTCGTCGAGGTCGCGCCAGGCATAGGTCGTGCGCAGCGACGGCTCATGCAAGAAGCCCCGATTGCGCCAGAAGCCGTGCAAGGGCTTGTAGTCGGCAGGACGCCGGGGATGCCCGGCCGGCCGCTCGACCGAGCAGAACGCGCAGTAGTCGAATTCGGCGAGCTTGTGAGCGTAAGACTCGCGCTCGATGAAAAAGCGCACACCCAAGCCCTGGCCCCGGTAAGCCGGCAATAGCACCGACTCGCCGAAGTAGTAGACGCTCGCAGGATCGCGCCCTTGGGCCAGGAACGGCTGTTGGAATTCAGGCGTCTCGTCGACCAGAGGCAGGCCCGTGGAGGCCCCCACCACCTGCCCTTGGTCGATGGCCAGCACCGCCAGGCTGCGCCCGGAGCGGGCGTAGGTGGACAAGTAGTCGGCCTCGTACTGCGGCGTACCGTCGTAAAGGTAGGGAAACTCGCGAAACACCGAAAGGCGCAGGCGAGCGAGGTCATCGATGTAAGGCGCAATCGCGGCGCCGTGCAACAGGCGGATTTCCATGCTTAGCGGTCGTTTTGTCGATGTGGATGACGCGCTCGGCTAAGCCGGGCTTGAGGGGAAACCCTATCATCCGGCCCAAGCCATCCCCTTTCCCGTACACGACAGGAACATTGCCATGACCGCTACCGAACTTGTGAACGCTTATTACGCAGCCTTCAATGCTGGCGACATGCCCGCCTTCCTCGGATTGCTCAGCGAAGATGTGATTCACGACATCAACCAGGGTGAGCGGCAGATGGGCAAAGCGGCGTTTGCAGCGTTCATGGACAAGATGAACCGCTGCTACCGGGAGCGTCTGGCGGACATCGTGGTGATGCAGAATGCCGATGGGAGCCGTGCGGCGGCGGAGTTCACCGTACATGGGGAGTACCTGGCCGACGACGAAGGGCTGCCACCGGCCAACGGACAGACGTATGTGCTGCCGGCGGGGGCGTTCTTCTATATCCATTGTGGGAAGATTGCTCGGGTGACCAATTACTACAACTTGAATGATTGGGTTGAGCAGGTAGGTTGAGCTTTTTGAGGAGCGTGTGAATATCCAATGTTGGTGGGGGCGCTGATGGCGCTTCTCGCCCTTACGGCGACCTACTTTGCTCTTGGGCAAAAGTGACCCGCCGTAAGGGCGAAACGGTGAGTCAGCGTCGACAACTCAAATGAATGAAACCACCAACACCGACACCGACCTAGCCCAAGAAACTACCCAAGCACCCGCAGAAACGCCGCCAACCAGGCAGGATGCGCCGGCCAGGCAGGCGCCGTCACCATTTTCCCATCCACATGCGCCTGGTCCAGAGCGATATCCACAAACCGCCCCCCCGCCAACCGTACCTCAGGTGCACACGCAGGATACGCACTGCACTCACGCCCCTCCAGCACACCTGCCGCCGCCAGCAACTGCGCCCCGTGACACACCGCCGCGATCGGCTTGCCCGCCTGGTCGAAGGCCTTGACCAGCGCCAGCACCCGCTCATCCAGGCGCAGGTACTCAGGCGCCCGGCCACCGGGGATCACCAACGCGTCGTACCCCTCGGCCCGAACCTGCACGAAATCGAAGTTCAAGGCAAAGTTGTGCCCAGGCTTCTCGCTGTAGGTCTGGTCGCCCTCGAAGTCATGGATCGCCGTGCGCACCGTCTGCCCGGCCAGCTTCTCCGGACACACCGCATGCACCGTATGCCCGACCATCTTCAGTGCCTGGAACGGCACCATCACTTCGTAGTCCTCGACGAAGTCACCCACCAGCATGAGAATTTTCTTGGCCGTCATCGCATCCACCCCTTCCGTTGCATGGGAACAATCCCTGCACGATAGTCCGCTTTGCTGGATCCGATAAGCCAATCGGCACAGAGCCCGTCGAATGGTTTCCGACCCAGCAGCTTGCCTGCAGTGCGGTAGTTATATATCTCCACGCTGCTCGGAACGCCCACTTTAATGAGTCGAAGTTCCCATACAGGTCAGACTCGTGATCCGCACAATGCAAGCCAATCAATGGCTCCGACGCTTCCGCATCGACATCACTTCCAACTCGAACCGCCTCTATGCCAATGGCCGACAACAGGTCAAAGTCAGCATCACGCTAGAAGCGCGTGAAGGGCAAACCATTAGTTCAGCGTCACTGAACAGCCTAAGGCTCTTCGTACTTGATGACGATGGCGCTGTTATAGACCTCACACATACAGACACAGCAAACACAGGTCTGAAAGCGGCCACCAGGCGCGATGAACGATTCGAGTACCATGCGCATCACCCACAGATACACACGAGGTCCTTGAGCAGATCGTTGAGTAGCTCGCTCAAGGTGCTACGCCGTCACTTCTATGTGTCCTCGACGCTTCCGGGCGGCACGCTCAGCACGCTTCATGCCCGCATTCAGAAAGATGACGACACCTGGTTCGATACGCTTGTGGCCCCCTTCGTATCGTCGGTGGAGATCGAATCGATTTCTCCGCTTCGCCTGGACGAAACCCATTTCGAACTGGACAGAGAGGATGCACATGACCATGAGAACTACGACCTTGATCTCTGGTACCTGCGTTTCATCAATCCAAACTTCCGGATTGTGGCCAACAGAAGTCTGAAATGTCCCGGTGGCAGGCACTTCTCCATCCAGTCCACAGGCTATACCTCCACGACAACCGTGGGCCAGATTCATTACATCTCGAAAATCCATACGCTTCATGCTTTCGATATCGGCAAACCGCCGCACTGGTATTCCCTGGACCGCAAGTTTCATATCGCGCTGAACGCTAAACCAGGGGCCATGACGCTGCTCTATGCACGATTGACCGTCAGGCAGAGACTGGTCATCGACAAGCGATACGAAAGTGTCTGGGCGGTCATCGACCAGCACGGCAACGAACATACGGTCAAATTTCGCCCCATGGATGGCGGCAAGCGAATCGGCTTCACTACGAACTTCTGAAGCCGCGCTCACCGACACCCGATCTCTCGACACGAGTTCCCATGACTGATACTCCATTTCACTCCCAGGCGAGCAACTTCTTCGACTGCCTCAAAACCGGTGTGGACAACCGCACCGGCCAGTTCACCCTCGCTTTGGTCTTGCCGCTCCCCCCCGCCAATCACCTCTGCGGCCCCGCGCTTTCGCTAAACCTGGCCTTCAACACACTCGGCTCGATGAGTGACAGAGGATATGGCCAAGGGTGGAACCTGGGGCTGTCCGAGCTTTACCTCGATCAAGAGACCACCCGACTTACCCTGACATCAGGTGAACAGTTCGCCATCGACATGGACACCTCCAGCTTTGCCATCGACCAGCCTTTGAGGTTTCTCGACCAGAAGCTCGAAACATTGCAACTGTTGCAACAAGCTGACGGCAGCCTGAAGGTGGAGAAAAAAAACGGCGAAAGCGAAATACTCCGCCAGCAGCAATCCAGCCCACGGTTTCTGGTCGAGGAAATGCGCTCTGCCGAAGGCCGCCGGTTGTTTCTCGATTGGCAGCCGTTCGGGGATAACGACTGCATGCTCCAGCAGATCCGAGATGAGCAGCGCACAATACTACTCCTCGAAAAGAACGACGACGCAGTGCATCTGACGTTGAATCCGGGTACAGCGCAGTCCGCCACATTACGCCTGCTGATGAGCAACGATCGGCTTACGCAGATCCTGCTACCCGATATCGCCCCCTCCTTCGAAATCGAATACGACACCCTTGAGCTCGATCGTAAGGCACGGTTACTGTTACCCGCCAAACTACGCAGCCCCCTGGGTTCGACAGACATCGTGCACTGGGCAACAGGCAAGGAAGGTCATCACCTGCCGCCGGGAAGCCCATTCCCCTATCTGCCGCGCGTAGCGTCCTGGACGCATTCGGCCGGAGCGCCTCACAACGAGCTGAACCGAAGTTACACCTGGGTAGGTGACAGCAATTTTCTGGGTTTCGGCAGCGACCAGGCATTCGTCTGGGACATTGGCCGGGACAATCTGTACCAGACCAGCCACGACTATCAGTATCAAGTCATCGAGACCATGACCGACGCGCTCGGTGAAACGCTCGGCACCACCAGCCGTATCTGGAATCGCTTTCATTTGCTGACCGAAGAACGTTCCCAACGCGGCCAGTGTGAAGTCCTCACTCTGATGTCCTACGGCATCGACCCGGCACTCGAGTGGCCACAGCAGTCCGTCAGCTGTCAGTTGCCTCATCAGGTGACTACCTGCTACCGGGACCATAGCCGCGAAAACGCCATTCGCAGTGAAATCATCACCTACCGGTACGATGCGTTCGGCAACATCGTGGAAGTCCATTATCCCAACGGCGTCCAGGAACACAGCGAGTACTATCCCGCCCAAGGCAGTGAAGGCTGCCCCGCCGACCCGTTTGGCTTGGTGCGGCATCTGAAATGCAGAACCGTGGTACCCGCCCCCGGCAAGGGCGAAGCACCTACCCTCGGCTACCGCTACACCTACCAGACACTGCCGTCACTGCTCGAAAGTGCGCCCGCGCATCTGGTGATCGCTAGCGAAGAATGCTTCGCAGTGCAGGACGATCGGGTACTGCAGCGAACGGAGCACAGCTATGTCAGCGAACCCGGAGCCCTCTATGCACGGGAGCGCCAAAGCGTCACCTACCTCGGAGGCAAAACCACCACCACGCGCTACGACTACCAGCTCACGAAAGACGAACTGATTATCAAGACCACTGTCATTGGCTTCGAGAATGATGACGAGAACAGCGCAAGCCAAACCAGCGCACAGTCGCTATTGACCGGCCAGACCACCTGGGAAAGAGACCGAAATGCAACGATCAATCGCTACCAGTACGATGTGATCGGGCGCATCGTGCGCACCACGAATGCTGTCGATACCCCCTTCCAGACAATACGCACCGCCCGCTATCACCTGCACGACGGCGTGGTCGGCCACGCTTCCATGAGTACGCTGCACAGCAGCGTCATGATCGAACAGACCGATGTCCACGGTTGCCGACAGCGTCAATGGCTCGATGGCGATGGCCGTGTCGTGATGATGGAAAAGGAGGACCTCGATCATGCACCCGGCACGTTCCGGGAGGTTTCTCGCCAGGAATATGACGCCTTGGGACGGCTGGTCAGCCAGACCCAGCAAGACTGGCTGGGTGAGAACGCCACCCAGCCACTGGTCTTGACCAGCACCACGGTGTACGACGATTGGGGACAGCCTGCGCTGAGCACCAGCCCGGAAGGGATTGAGCATCACCACCAAAACGACCCTGTCACGCGGCGCAGTGAACACTGGCAGTCGGCAGGACAATGGGTAGGGAGGAAGCTGGCAGTACGCCATGACTCGTCAGGAAATCCGATCGAACAGCAGCACTTGACGCCCGATGGCAAGCGGGTTCGTACCCTCACGCAAGTACGGGATGGGTTGGGCAGGACCATCGAAGAGCGGATAGAGACAGACGACGTGCCGGCGATCATCACCCGCATGCGTTATGACGATCACGGCCGCCTTTGCGAACACGTACTGGCAGACGGCACTGTGCTGTCATGGACCTACGCTGCCCACAGCAATGGCCCGCACGTCGAAACCATGATGGTCACCCCGCAAACGGAGCAGGTGCCTGGCCTTCCCCTTCGGGCAGGTCACCAGACATTCGACGGTCTCGGGCGCCAACTGTCAGTCGAGGTCGGTGGACGTACAACCCGCCACCACTATCGCCCAGGCCAGATGCCGCCCGTAGCCACGACCCTGGCCGATGGCAATCGCGTGGCCTTCCGCTATGAACCGTCATTAGGCAATGCGCTGATCGTCAGTAGGGTCGCAGGGCAACCCCGCGAACGACTGACCTACCACGAGCGGCACTACCAACCAACGCAGGCCGAGGGGGAACTCGGCCGTCAACAATGGCGTTTCACCCCATCTGGAAAACCGCAACATGACATCTGGACGGTCGACGGCCAGACACACGAGACACACTGGCAATACTCATTGAACGGGCTGCTGCTTGCCTTCACCGATGCAGCAGGTATCCAACACCAACGGACGCATGATGCATTCGGACGTCTAGCCAGCATCAAGGCCGACCGCACAAGAACATCCTTCACCTACGATGCCCTCTCGCGACCGGCGACCCTCACCACCGAGGACCTTGTCGGCGACCGGGTTATGAACGTGCAACTGGACTATGACAGCCTGGGTCGCGAGAGTCGCCGAACCTTCAGCGTGACCGAGGGGGAACAACGTCAAACCTTTTACCAGACCTTGGCCTATTCCCCCCTCGACCAACTGCTCACACGTACCTGGCAGGAGGATGGGCGCAAAACTGAGGAACACTTCGCCTATGATCTTCGCGGTCGCCTGGTGCACTACCGCGCCGATGGCGAGATGGCACCGCAGGACCCATTCGGTAACGTTATCGTGGAGCAGCGCTTTCGCTTCAACGCGCTCGATGGCCTGCAAGAAGTGTACAGCACCTTCGCCGATGGCACCGACGATACTGCCCTTTTCCGCTTCGCCGAAACCGACCCAACGCAGGTCGTGTCGATAACCCATACCCACCCCAGCTGGCCGGCCAGGATCGATCTAAGCTACGACGCCTGTGGCCGGCTGGTCCACGACAGCCTCGGCCGCAGCATGACGTGGAACAGCCAGGATCGGCTGACCAGCGTGCGCTACCAGCAAAGCACCTGCCATTACCGATACAACCCTAGTGGCCAGCTGTGCGACCGGGTACTCGATGGCACACTTATTCGCAGCTTCTACAGCGGGGCGCAGCTGACCCACCAGCAGCAACAAGGTGAGCAGGTGGAGATGATGAGCGATGGAACCATCCTGTTTGCACTGAACAAAGTGGCCGAAGGGGTACAGCAGAGCATCCTGCTCGGATGCGATGGCCAGGGCAGCGTTCGACTACAGGCAGGTGCCGAGCTGCACAGCCGTCGATATAGCGTCCACGGCGCAGATTCCGACCCGGCAGCCGCACGGAACACCGCATTCGGCTATTGCGGCGAGCAGCACGAGCCGCTGACTGGCTGGATCATCCCAGACGCCTATCGCCCCTACGATCCTGTGCTGATGTGTTTCCTCAGCCCCGACAACGAAAGCCCGTTTGGCCGCGGCGGCATCAACCCCTACACCTACTGTGGTGGCGATCCGGTTAACCGTGTCGATCCGGATGGCCATAGCTGGGTCAGTTGGATGGCAGCCGCTGCGGGTGTAGCCATCAGCCTCGCCGTCACTGTGTCCAGCATGGGCAGCGCCGTACCGGCCATCGCAGCAATGTTCACCAAAGGCATCATCAGCTTCAATGGAATACTGGCGGTCGCAACGGCAACGCTCAACTCCATTTCCTTGGGCACCGGTGTCGCCGCGCTCGCGCTGGAAACCAGCGGCAAGGATGAGCAAGCCGCCAGCGTGCTCGGCTGGATCTCCCTCGGTACCGGCCTAGCCAGCAGCGTGACCAGCATGATGACGAAGCCGACCCAGCCGATGGCCCTCACTCGCAAGATGGCCCTTCGTGCACGTACCTCTCCTGTCACCAAACCGGTCCGTAAGTGGTATGCCAGCGAAGTGTTGTTCGAGAACAACTATCTGGACCATGACGTGTCCTGGCACAGCAACTTCCTGGGCAAGGGGTACCAGGCATTCGAGACCCACGGCAGTCCGTTTGGCCATCTGATGAACAGCAAGGGGAAGATGGTTGATCCTTTGGAGGTCACACTCAAGGAGATCGCACCCCGCCTAGGAGACGTCGATGCGAATGTGCCTCTGTTCCTACTGGCCTGCGAAGGCGGCAAGAGCGGAGCCGCGCAGCGCGTGGCGGACGTGCTCCGACGTCCTGTGTATGGGTATGACAAGGTGATCACGCTCTACGATATCTCCACGGTCCAGCGCTTCACTCGTCAAGGCTTTGCGCCAACGGTCCCGATGCAGAAAATCTCCCGGTGGCGGCGGTTCCTGGGCGAAACCGGCCCGTTCAAACACCATCCGAGCTATGAAGACGCCACCGGAAAGTTCTACCACCCACGGTAACAGCCGCGCTCGGGATTCACCCGCTACCTCGCGCTGTCAGTCGCGTCGATCGAGCAGGGTAACCACCAGCCGGTCGAGCCACCCCCAGAGCCGTTGCTGGACCCGACGCCAGAAAGGCCGGGCGCTCCATCGCGTCAGGTCGACCTCTTGGCTTAGGGTGAAATCCCGTTCGAAACTGGCCGCGACCGCGGCAGTCAGTGGCGGGTCTAGGGCCTCTACATTGGCCTCGAGATTGAAGTGCAGGTTCCAGTGGTCGAAGTTACAGGAGCCCACGCTGACCCAGTCATCCACCAGCACCATCTTCAAGTGCATGAAACACGGCTGGTACTCGAAGATCCGAACGCCGGCGCGCAGTAGACGGGGGTAATAGCGGTGCCCGGCGTAACGGACCGCCGGGTGGTCGGTGCGCGGGCCGGTGAGCAGTAGGCGCACGTCGATGCCCTTCTGCGCCGCTCGTCGCAGGGAGCGACGCACACTGAAGGTCGGGAGGAAGTACGGTGTGGCCAGCCAGATGCGCCGTTGGCCGCTGTTGAGGGCACGCACCAGCGAGTGCAAGATGTCCTGATGCTGACGGGCGTCGGCGTAGGCCACCCGGCCCATGCCCTGGCCTTGGGCGGGCACCCGCGGCAGGCGGGGCAGGCCAAAGCCCTCGGCTGGCCGCCAGGCGGTGCGCCGATTGTTGGCGTGCCACTGGCGATCGAACAACAGTTGCCAGTCGGTGACGATGGGGCCTTCCATTCGCACCATCACTTCATGCCATTCGCTGGTGTCGACGCCTGGGGTCCAGAATTCATCGGTAACGCCCGTCCCGCCCACCACTGCCCAACATTCATCGACCAGCAACAGCTTGCGGTGGTCCCGGTACAGGTTGCGAACCCCACGCCGCCAACGCAGGCGGTTGTAGTAGCGCACCTGTACGCCCGCCGCCTCCAGGCGTTGGCGCAACGCTGAGGGGAAGGCCAGCGAGCCATAATCGTCGAACAGGCAGCGAACCCGCACGCCACGGCTGGCGGCCTGCTCCAAGGCCTCGACCACCGCATCTGCACAGCGACCGGCTTCGACCAGATAGAGCTCCAGATCGACCTGGAATTCGGCGCGCACGATCGCCAGGAGCATGCGCGGAAAGAATTCGGGGCCGTCGATCAGCAGTTCGAACTCGTTGCCATCCCGCCAGGGGAAGACCGGCCCCGGCATGTCAGCGGGCGGAGAAGATCAGCACCGCACTCACCGGCACCGATGGGCTGATGGATGCAACACCGGAAAGCTTGCGCAGGGACGCCAGCCCCGGCAACAGATCGAACTCCTCGGCACGCAGGATCAACGGCTCCAGGGTTACCACCTGGAAACGACGTTCATCCAGACGGGTGGCCAGCAGCAAGGTGTCGTAGCGGTGCGATTGCCCGTGCAGGGTCACAGTCACCGGCAAACGCAGTTCGACCTGCGCGCCATTGGCCAGGTCGTTGATGGGGCGCAGGTCGATCTTCGTCTGCACAAGGGCCTCGGGAAACTTGGCGACCTGGAACAGCTCATTGCGCATGCGCTCGTCACGTAGCGGTATGCCACCGCTGACCGAATCCATTTCGATGCTGACCTGGGCATTGCCTTTGCCGTCGACCTTGCCATGGAACACCAGGAAGCGATGCACCTCGGAGGTGTCACCATTCTTGCTGGTGACAAAAGACAAACGTGAGGACTCGCCATCCAGGTGCCAGCTGGCATGGGCAGGCAGGCACAAGGCCATGAGCAGAGCAGGCAGTAGACGGGGCAGTTTGAACATTTGAAATCTCGTGTAACAAGGCCGTCAACCTTACCCGCCCGCCTTCACGGCAGCAAGCGGCAGCCCTCCCGCGCGTTCACCCAGGCTGCCTGATTGCGCCGTCCCAAGCCTTCAGCGAGCACCCGACGTCGCGCGTGGTCCTCTTCCAACCTGCCCAAGGGCAGGTACTGCTGTACATAACCCCGGCAGTAGACCTCATCGAAGCCCATGACGAAGCGGCACGAGCAGTACTCCTTGGCCGAGTAGGCCGACAGGATGCTCGGAAAATCCGCCAACGCCTGGCGCTCGTGCCACGCCCACACCAGCAACGCCACCATCAACAACAGCAGGACGCGCTTCATCGGCCCTCCCCCGCAACGGCCGCCAACACCCGCTTGAGCAGTTCGTTGTGCTGGTAGGTGCCATCGCGGTCATCGGCGTAACGCACGATCACCAATTTCTGCGAAGGCACCACATAAAGTGCCTGGCCCCAATGACCCAGTGCGGCATAGACGTCTTGGGCAGCGTCCGGCCATGGCGCCGGCTGGCCCGGCAACGGCTGGTTGAGCCACCAGTGCCCGCCAGGATTGGCCTCGTCCGGGATCGCCTCGGCCCGCTCGAACAGCTGCCGATTGAACGCCACCCAGTCCCTGGGCAACAGTTGCCGCCCTTGCCAACGCCCATCACGCAGCATCAGAAGGCCGATGCGGGCCAGGTCTCGCGCACTCAAATAAAGATAGGAGGAGCCCACGTAGGTGCCGGCGCTATCGCGCTCCCAGACTGCGCGGCGAATACCCAAGGGCTCGAACAACGCCTGCCATGGGTAGTCACCACGGCTGTCGGGAGGCAGCATGCCGCGCAAGGCCGCCGCCAGCAGGTTGCTGTCGCCACTGGAGTAGCGAAAGCGCTCGCCCGGTGCCACCTCGGCCGGCTGCGCTGCGGTGAAGGCAGCCATGTCCTTACGGCCACGGGTATACAGCATGGCCACCACCGAGGACTTGAGCGGTGCGTATTCGTAGTCCTCCTGCCAGGCCAGGCCGCTGGCCCAATGCAGCAGGTCGACGATGCGCAGTTCCGAATGCACCTTGAGCGGCGGATAGTAGTGCCATGCCGGCGCATCGAGGGTAAAGCGCCTTTCGCCGTAAGCCACCCCCAGCACAGTGGCCAGCACACTCTTGCTGATCGACCAGGTCAGGTGCGTCGTGTCGACACGGGTGGGCGCGACGTAGCGCTCATACAGGATACGCCCATCACGGATGACCAGCAGCGCATCGCTGCGCACACCCGTGCGCCCGGTCTCGTCGCGGTCGGGAAAGGCATAGGCCTCGACCGCCTGCCAGTCGATGGCCGCAGGTTCGCGCTGCCACTGTGGATCCGGCCACGACTCGGCCCACGCCGAAACGCTCACCCCTGCCAGAATGCCCAGCAATTTCCCCAACCTGCCCATGGCCGCCCCTCACGTGGCTGAACGGGCGAGCCTGCCAGGGTTTCATGACAATCCGACAGCGGCCCAGGCCTTGTGCAGGCGCTTCTCCCGCGCCGCCGTGGCCAGCGCCAGCACGCCCTGATCGCGCTGCCACAACTGCATCCAGTGAGGCGGCCCGCCCGCCAGGGCTTTGTCGATCGTCTCGCGCAGCGCATGGAACTGGGCGAACAGACCGCCCAGCAGCAAGTGGCAGGCGGCGCTGTCGGCGCACTGTCGGCTGCCCTCGGCGCATCCACCCAGCAGGCCCAGTAAACGCAGCCGCAGGTCCTGGGGCCAGGCACTTTCCTGACCGACGCCATACAGCCAGGCCACCAGCGCGGCGAGCACGTAGAGGTCTTCCAACGAGCGGAAGGGTTTGACGTAGGCATCCCAACCATCACCGGCGAGCCGTTCGCAGGCGGCCTGGTGCAACTGCAGGCGCGCATGGCCGACTTCGGGCATCAACGGCAAGGTGGGCAAGGCCTCCAGCGTCACCCCTGCCTCGCCCGGATAGACCACCGCCAGTTGCAGTCGAGGCTTCTCGCCATCAGCCTCGCTGCGCGCCGCCACCAGCAGCCATTCGGCGTCCAGCCCGGCGGTGACGAAATCCTTGCTGCCGGTCAGGCGCAGGTTCTCAAGGCGGGTCTGCATGTCCGCCGGCCGCACGCTGCGCCGCTCGGTGGCACACAAGGCACCCAGGCTGGCTGGGGCACTGGGCCAGAGCACACGCAGGGCCGCTTGGTAACCGACTAGAAAAGCCAGCCCCGGCGTCGCCATCGCCCGCCCACCGAGCACCGCCAGCTCGAAGGGCGAGACTGGCCCGAGACGCTCGAGCAGGGCGGCGTAGCCTTCACCCAGGCTTTGGGCCTCGGGCTGGCGGTAGGGGTCGTTGACTCGTTGCAACCAGGGCATCGCAGGCTCCTCGTCAGGGGTTGTCACGCAAGCATCACCAAAGCTTCACGGGGGTGACACCGCGCGTACCTAGGCTGACTTTGCACAACAAAGTCGACCGGCCGCAACCCTTGGCTGGCTCATGGAGACTCGCAATGACTCGGACCGCACGCTCTGGCGACACCAGCACTGAACGCCGTCTGCAAGCCGAACGCCTGGTCGGCGCCACGGCGCTTCAGGAAGCACAGGCCCTGCGCTTCAAAGTGTTCAGCGCCGAATTCCAGGCCAAGCTCAAGGGCGCGGAACTGGGCCTGGACATGGACGACTACGACATCCATTGTCGCCACATCGGCGTGCGTGACCTGGCCACCGGCCAACTGGTCGCCACTACCCGTCTGCTCGACCACCAGGCCGCCAGCAGCCTGGGACGCTTCTACAGCGAAGAAGAGTTCAGCCTGCACGGCCTGCTGCAACTGCAGGGGCCGATCCTGGAGCTGGGCCGTACCTGCGTCGACCCGGCCTATCGCAATGGCGGCACCATTGCCGTGCTCTGGGGCGAGCTCGCCGAAGTGCTCAACGAAGGCCGCTACAGCTACTTGATGGGGTGCGCCAGCATTCCCATGCAGGACGGCGGCGTGCAGGCCCACGCCATCATGCAGCGCCTGCGCGAACGCTACCTGTGCACCGAGCACCTGCGGGCCGAGCCGAAAAAACCACTGCCGACCCTGGCCCTGCCGAACAACGTCATCGCCGAAATGCCGCCCTTGCTCAAGGCTTACATGCGCCTGGGCGCGAAGATCTGCGGCGAACCGTGCTGGGACGAGGATTTCCAGGTCGCCGATGTGTTCATCCTGCTCAAGCGCGACGACCTCTGTCCGCGCTACGCCCGCCACTTCAAGGCGGCGGTGTGATGCCTGGATTGCGGGCATTCGCCCGCCTGTCGCGTCTGCTGCTGGTGCTGGCACTGGGCATCGTCATGGCCAGCGCGATCACCCTGGGAGAACGCCTGGGCCTGAAGCCTTCCTGCCAACGGCGCCAGCGCTGGACATGCCTGTTCATGCGGTATCTGGTCGCTGCCCTGCCCTTCGAGGTCCGAGTGATTGGCCCTTTACCGTTACAGCCGATGCTGTGGGTCAGCAACCATGTGTCCTGGACCGACATCCCCCTGCTTGGCATGCTCACGCCGCTGTCGTTCCTGTCCAAGGCCGAAGTGCGCCACTGGCCGCTGGCCGGTTGGCTGGCGGAAAAAGCCGGCACCCTGTTCATCCGCCGTGGCGGTGGTGACGGCCAGCGTCTGTCTCAGCAGATCGGTGAGCAGTTGGCCCAGCAACGGCCGCTGCTGATCTTTCCGGAAGGCACCACCACCGACGGCCGCGCCCTGCGTACCTTCCATGGCCGGCTGCTGGCCGGCGCCATCGACCAAGGCACCCCGGTGCAGCCGGTGGCGATCCAGTACCTGCGCAACGGTCAAGCGGACCCGATCGCGCCGTTCATTGGCGATGACGACCTGGTGTCTCACCTGATGCGTTTGTTCCGCCAGCCGCACGGGGAAGTGATCATCCAGCTGCTGGAGCCGATCCCCAGCCTAGGCAAGGAGCGGGCGGTGCTGGCGTTCCAGGCGCAGCAGGCGGTGCAGCTGGCCTTGTATGGCGCCGACGGGTGGGAAGCGGTGCCGCGACGGCAAGCGAAGGCGGCCTGAGTCGTGTGGCGGTCCAATCGGCCCTTTCGCGGGTAAACCCGCTCCGATAAGGGTGGCGGTGCCTTGTGGGAGCGGGTTTACCCGCGAAAAGGCCCGTACGGTCGTATGAAGGTTCACCGACTCGCCAGCGCAAAAGCCTGCAACTGCGGATAGAACTCGCGAAAATCCGCCAACAACGGCTCGTACAACACCTCCAACTCCCCCATCACCCCGTCCATGCCTTCCGGCCGTGACAACCGCCGGGCGATACCGCGAAACACCTGCTCCAGCGTGTCGAAATCGCCATAGGCGCCCAGCCAGTCGTCTGCGGCCATGAACGGGGCGATATGCGCCAGCCGCCCGGGCAGTGCCGGCTCGGCGAGCAGTACGCGGTAGAAGTCTCCGGTGAAGGCGCTCAGCGGCTGTTCGGCGTAATCGTCCCAGTGCCGCGCCAGGCAGTGGTCGAAAAACACATCCAGGACGATCCCGGCAAAACGCCGCCGCTCACGGGGAAAGCGCGCCAGCGCCGCCAGTACCAGCGGGTGGCTGTCGGTGTAGCTGTCGATATGGCGGTGCAGACGAATCGAAGCCTCGAGGGCCGGCGGGAAGCGCCCTTGCAGCGAACCTTTGACGAAATCGCCATACAGGCTGCCGAGCAGTTGTTGCGGCTCTCGGCCGCCCAGATGCAGGTGTGCGAGGTAGTTCATGGCGCCCAGTCTAGCACTCACGGGAACCATATCGTTATAACGCGATATAGCGATTCGCGCTCAGCTAAGAACCTCTTCATATTTGTATATCGCGAAATACCGATTTATATTTCGCCTCATCGCGATATAACGCTACACACCATGAGTCCCACCATGCCTCTTGATCTCGACGAAATAATAAAAGCCCTCTCCCACCCGGTAAGGCGAGAAATCCTCACCTGGCTCAAGGACCCGGCTGCGCAGTTCCCCGACCAGCAGCACAGCACCGAATACGGCGTCTGTGCCGGGCAAATCGACCAACGCTGCGGCCTGTCGCAGTCGACCGTCTCCGCCCACCTGGCCACCTTGCAGCGCGCGGGCCTCATCAGCAGCCAGAAGATCGGCCAGTGGCACTTCTTCAAACGCAACGAGGACACCATCCAGGCGTTCCTCCAGCAGATGAGCCAAGAGCTCTGACAAGGACCTTGCAATGCCTCTTTCCCTGATGATCCTGGCGCTCAGCGCCTTCGCCATCGGCACCACCGAATTCGTCATCATGGGCCTGCTGCCCGATGTGGCGCAGGACCTGGGGGTGACCATCCCCGGTGCCGGCTGGCTGGTGACCGGCTACGCCCTGGGGGTGGCCATCGGCGCACCGTTCATGGCCCTGGCCACTGCGCGTCTGCCGCGCAAGGCCGCGCTGGTGACGCTGATGGGCGTGTTCATCGTCGGCAACCTGCTCTGCGCGGTGGCCGCGGACTATGACCTTTTGATGTTCGCCCGCGTGGTGACCGCCCTGTGCCATGGCGCCTTCTTCGGCATCGGCTCGGTGGTGGCGGCAAGCCTGGTACCGGCCAACCGCCGCGCCTCGGCCGTGGCCCTGATGTTCACCGGCTTGACCCTGGCCAACGTGCTCGGCGTGCCCTTGGGGACTGCGCTGGGCCAGGCCGCTGGCTGGCGCTCGACCTTCTGGGCGGTGACCGCCATCGGCGTGATTGCACTGATCGGCCTGGTGCGCTACCTGCCGCTGCAGCGCCAGGAAGAGAAAGTCGACATGCGCGCCGAACTGGGCGCCCTCAAGGGGGCCGGCATCTGGCTGTCGCTAAGCATGACCGTGCTGTTCTCGGCCTCGATGTTCGCCCTGTTCACCTACGTCGCCCCCCTGCTCGGCGACGTCACCGGCGTATCGCCACGTGGCGTCACCTGGACCTTGCTGTTGATCGGCCTGGGCCTGACCGTGGGCAACATCCTCGGCGGCAAGCTCGCCGACCGCCGCCTGGGGGCGACTCTGGTGGGTGTGTTCGCCGCCATGGCAGTGGTGTCCACGGCGTTGAGCTGGACCAGCACGGCCCTGGTACCTGCCGAGATCACTTTGTTCCTCTGGGCCACCGCCGCCTTTGCCGCCGTGCCTGCCCTGCAGGTCAACGTGGTGACTTACGGCAAGGCCGCACCCAACCTGGTGTCGACCCTGAACATCGGTGCCTTCAACCTGGGCAATGCCCTGGGCGCCTGGGTCGGCGGCAGTGTCATCGCCCACGGCTTCGGCCTGACCCGCGTGCCCTTGGCCGCGGCTGCCCTGGCGATCCTGGCGCTGATCGTCACCTTGATTACCTTCCACCAGCGCGGCGGCAACGCCGAACTGGCCACCGCTTCCAACTGACACTCGCGAGGCTACGCCAATGACCACGCTCTTCGATCCGATCACACTGGGCGACCTGCAATTGCCCAACCGCATCATCATGGCCCCATTGACCCGTTGCCGCGCCGACGAAGGCCGAGTGCCCAACGCATTGATGGCCGAGTACTACGTGCAACGCGCCAGCGCCGGGCTAATCCTCAGCGAGGCCACCTCGGTGACCCCCATGGGCGTTGGCTACCCTGACACTCCCGGCATCTGGTCGGACGAACAGGTGCGCGGCTGGACCAACGTCACCAAGGCCGTGCACGGGGCTGGTGGGCGCATCTTCCTGCAGCTGTGGCACGTCGGGCGCATCTCCCACACCCAGTACCTCAACGGCGAACTGCCGGTGGCCCCGAGCGCGATCCAGCCCAAGGGCCACGTCAGCTTGATCCGTCCGATCACGGAGTACCCGACGCCACGAGCCCTTGAGACCGAAGAAATCGCCGACATCGTCGAGGCCTACCGCACCGGTGCCGAAAATGCCAAGGCGGCCGGCTTCGATGGCGTAGAGATCCACGGGGCCAACGGCTACCTGCTCGACCAGTTCCTGCAGAGCAGCACCAACCAGCGCACCGACCGTTACGGCGGCTCCCTGGAAAACCGTGCTCGTCTGCTGTTGGAGGTGACCGACGTGGCGATCGAGGTGTGGGGCGCCAATCGTGTAGGCGTGCACTTGGCACCACGGGCCGACGCCCATGACATGGGCGATGCCGACCGTGCCGAGACCTTCAGCTATGTCGCTCGGGAGCTGGGCAAGCGCGGCATCGCATTCATCTGCTCGCGGGAGAAAGAAGCCGACGACAGCATCGGCCCACTGATCAAGGAAGCCTTCGGTGGCCCGTACATCGTCAATGAGCGCTTCGACAAAGCCAGTGCCAACGCGGCGCTGGCCAGCGGCAAAGCCGACGCGGTGGCCTTTGGCATCCCATTCATCGCCAACCCCGACCTGCCCGCCCGTCTGGCCGCCGATGCGCCGCTGAACGAGCCGCGCCCGGAGACCTTCTACGCCAAAGGGCCGGTGGGCTACATCGACTATCCGCGGATGTGATCGTAAATCCGCTCCTACAAGCCTTGTGGGAGCGGGTTCACCCGCGAACACAGCTCAGTAGATTCAAGGCCGGGCGTTGATCTGCTGTTGCAGGTTCTGGATCTGGCTCTGCAAGGTATTGAGGTTGCGGGTCACCTGGCTGCGGAAGGCATCGAACTCCTGCACCGAAGCCCCACCAGCGCTAGGTGCCGGGCGGTTGTCGATCTGACTCTTGAGCACCAGCACATCCTGCTCCAGGCTCTCGATCGCCGCACTGGGATTACCCTGTTTCTTCAGGCTCGCCACTTCGCTGCTCAGGCTCTTGATCTGGCCGTCGAGCTTGCCGCCATCGAGCTGGCCGGACTTGAGCGCGGCCAACTCACCATTGACCGCCTTGAGCTGCGCCTGCAACTGGCTCTGCAATTCTGTCACCGCTTTTTGCTGTGCACGGGTATCGGCCAAGACCTGCTCCAGACGCTTGCCCAGATCCCCCGCCTGGCCCGCCACACCCTGCTGCTGCTTGCTCTGCTCGGCCAAGCTCGCCTTCAACTGGCGGATCTGCAGCTTCAAGGCCTCGCTACCGGTGTTGACACTGGACTCGCTGGCCTCGACTTTGCCGCTGATCGCCTGCAGTCGCCCCGCGGCTTCTTCGCTGATCCGGGCGAAGCTCTCCTGGGTCGCTACCAACTGCTGCTCCATCAGCGAGATTTGTTGGAAGCTCCACCATCCCAGGCCCGCCAGGGCGATGACCGAGGCCCCCAGCAGCGCCCACAGCGGGCCCGTGCTGGCCGGACGCGCGGCCTTGCGCCGGCTCCGTGCCACGTGCGCCGGGAGCAGTTCATCATCATCCGGAGTACCGGCACGCAGGGTCGGCACATCGTCGAAATCGTCGAGGGGGTCGTTACGCATGGAGGCTTTCAACCACAGTAATAGCAAAGAGGCATGAGTATAAACCGCCAGAGCGGCGCACTGATGACCATTATCCTCTGCCGGGGTTCATTGTTGGCCGGGCACGTTCTTCCACCAGGCGCAGAATTCATCCAGCGCGGTCCACAGGCTGACCTTGGGCCGGTAGTCCAGATGTTGCCGCGCGCGGCTGATATCCAAAGTGAAATCCCTGCTCATCATCTGCGCCCCGAGGCGCGACAGGGTCGGTTGTGGACGGCCTGGCCACAGCAGGCAGGCGGCCTCGTTCAACGCGCCCAGGCTGTAGGCCAGGCCATAGCCACGGTAGCGGGTAACCTGGGGCAGCTGCATCTGGCGCATCACGTAATTGATCACATCCCACAGCGGCAACGGTTGGCCGTTGCTGATGTTGTAGGCCTGGCCAAGCGCCTGCTCATCGGCGAACAGAGCGCTGAGCAGGGCTTCGTTAAGGTTGTGCACACTGGTGAAATCGACCTTGTTAAGGCCATTGCCGATGATGGCCAGGCGGCGCTTGCGCTGCAGCTGCATGAGCCTTGGGAAGAAACCGGCATCGCCCGCGCCGGTGACCCGTTGCGGTCGCAGGGCCAGCACTTCCAGGCCGAACTCCTGGGCGCCGAAGACCTTCTGTTCGGCCAGGCGCTTGGTCGCCGCCTGAAGGTCATGAAATCGCCGAGGTAATGGCTCCTCGCGGATATCAAGACGCGAGGAGCCATTGAAGTACAGCGACGGCGACGACAGGTACACCAGGCGCCGCACGTGCTCCTTCAAGCAGCCTTCCACCACGTTCTCGGTGACCACCACGTTACCCTGGTGAAAATCCTGATAGCGACCCCAGTGGCCGGTGGCGCCAGCGCAATGGACCACCGCGTCGACACCCTGACAGAGCCGCCGGGCCAGCTCGGCATCGCCTAGGTCGCCAGAAATGAACTGGGCGCCGCGCTTGACCAGATGCTCCACGCCCTCGGCGCGCCGGCCATTGACCCGCACCTCCAGGCCCTGCTCCAAGGCAAAGCGCGCAAAGCGCCCGCCGATGAAGCCGCTCGCACCGGTGACCAGAATTCGCATGTAACACTCCGCCTTGCCAAATTACAGATGCAGCTGACGCCGTCCGCGCCTACAAGGGCACCAGCCAGCTCGATGCCGTATGGCGCAGGTGCTCGGTCAGCTGAGCGAGCAACTGCCCGCCATTGCGCCAATGATGCCAGTACAACGGCACGTCGATGGGGGTATCGGTGCAGATTTCCACCAATTGGCCGCTGGCCAGTTGTTCGCGGGCCTGCAATTCCGGCACCAACCCCCACCCCACACCGGCCTCGGTCATGCGCAGAAACCCTTCGGACGAAGGGCACAGGTGATACAGGAAACTGCCCTCGATGCCCAACGAAGCCAGGTAGCGGTGTTGCAGGAAATCATCCGGGCCGTACACCACTGCCGGGATCCGCGCCAGGCGCCGGGCCTCGAACCCCTGGGCAAAGTGCCGGGCCATGAACGCGGGGCTGGCCAATGCCCGGTAACGCATGGCTCCCAGCAACACGCTGCGCGCGCCGGCCACCGGCCGCTCGCTGCCACACAGGCACGCCGCCACTTCGCCGGCACGCATGCGCTTGAGGCCGACCTCCTGGTCTTCGACTACCAGATCGAGCAACACCTGCTGCCCCGCGCAGAAATCCCCCACCGCACCCGACCACCAGGTCGCCAGGCTGTCGGCGTTGAGGGCGATACGCAGGCGCTCGGGCAGGCCTTCCTCGTCCAGCGCCGGGACCTGGCGCTGCAGGTCACGCTCAAGCAGACGCACCTGCTGCACATGGTTGAGCAACTGTCGCCCCACCTCCGTGGGGCTCGGTGGCGTGGCCCGCACCAGCACCGGCTGGCCGACCCGCGCCTCGAGCAGCTTGATGCGCTGGGAAATGGCCGATTGCGACAGGCCCAGAACTTGAGCAGCACGTTCGAAACCGCCTTGTTCGATGACGGCAGCGAGGGCGGCAAGCAGCTTGTAGTCGAACATCTATTTTTCTAATGCCAGATCAGCTTTATTTGTTTTTCTTATACAGGGCATTTCCTCACAATGGCCAGCATCTTCTTGGGTAATCAACGCCGGCGCTTGTTCGGCGTCAGTGGAGTGTTCCTGTTATGTGGCAAAGCTATCTGAACGGCATGCTGGTGGCATTCGGCCTGATCATGGCCATCGGCGCACAGAACGCCTTCGTCCTGGCCCAGAGCCTGCGCCGCGAGCATCACTTGCCGGTGGCCGCGCTGTGCATCATCTGCGATGCCATCCTGGTGGCCGCCGGGGTGTTCGGCCTGGCCACGGTCCTGGCTCACAACCCGACCTTGCTGGCGGTCGCACGCTGGGGCGGTGCGGTGTTCCTCATTTGGTACGGGGCCAAGGCACTGCGTAGCGCGTGCTCCAAGCAGAGCCTGCAACACCAGCAAGGCCAAGGCATGCGCTCGCGTCGCGCGGTATTGCTCAGCGCCCTGGCAGTGACCCTGCTCAACCCTCATGTCTACCTCGACACCGTGCTGCTGATCGGCTCGCTGGGCGCCCAACAGACCGTACCAGGGGCCTATGTGGCCGGCGCCGCCAGTGCCTCGCTGGTGTGGTTCTCGACCCTTGCGCTGGGCGCGGCCTGGCTTGCGCCATGGCTCGCCCGTCCAGCCACCTGGCGCCTGCTGGACCTGATGGTGGCTGTGATGATGTTCGCCGTCGCCGCGCAATTGATCTTTTCTTGAAGGGTGAGTTCTAAGCTGCAAGCTGCAAGCCAAAGGCAGACACGGCGCCCTCTTCCAGCTTGAAGCTTGAAGCTTGACGCTTGCGTGAAGCTCGCAGCGCCCACTATTCCCTATGTTTGTTGCGTGGTTATGCGCAAGGGCCGGTGCTATGATCCAGCCCTTGCGTCGCAAAGCGTGTCAAACGCGCTGACGCACCTCGGGCCGCCCGTGATCGGCCTTGCGCAAACCGCGAACAGACCTGAATCAGGAGATCCACCATGGCTTTTGAATTGCCGCCGCTGCCGTACGCCCACGATGCCCTGCAGCCGCACATCTCCAAGGAAACCCTGGAGTATCACCACGACAAGCACCACAACACCTATGTCGTGAACCTGAACAACCTGGTCCCAGGCACCGAATTCGAGGGCAAGTCCCTGGAAGACATCGTCAAGACCTCCTCGGGTGGCATCTTCAACAACGCCGCTCAAGTCTGGAACCACACCTTCTACTGGAACTGCCTGTCGCCAAACGGCGGCGGCCAGCCAACCGGCGCCCTGGCCGATGCCATCACCAAGGCTTTCGGTTCCTTCGACAAGTTCAAGGAAGAGTTCACCAAGACTTCCGTCGGCACCTTCGGTTCCGGCTGGGGCTGGCTGGTGAAGAAGGCCGACGGTTCCCTGGCCCTGGCCAGCACCATCGGCGCCGGCAACCCGCTGACCAGCGGCGACACCCCGCTGCTGACCTGCGACGTCTGGGAACACGCCTACTACATCGACTACCGCAACCTGCGTCCTAAGTACGTCGAGGCGTTCTGGAACCTGGTCAACTGGGCCTTCGTGGCCGAGCAGTTCGAAGGCAAAACCTTCAAGGCCTGATGCCTGGGGTAACCTTCGATCCAAGAAATCCGACGCTCATGCGTCGGATTTTTTTTGTGCAGGTTTCGCCAATGAGGCCCTCGCACACGCACACGCTTCGCCAGCGCTTGCCCACACCCGATAGCGCGCTAACATGAATCTTCTGGAAAGTTGATACAGCGCACTCAAGTCGCCAGTCCCCACAACCGATATATTGCCATGAGAGGATGAACGACGGCCGTCACCTGTCGCGACAATCGGTCGATAGTGTATTGCCAAGGGTAATGGCAAAATAATGGCATGCGCATGGATTAAGGAAACCCCATTGAAGCTGGAATTTCGGGACAGCTTGTCGGTCAAGTTGCTCAGGGTCGTGCTGCTCTCGGCGCTGGCTGTCGGCGTTGTCCTCAGCTGCGCGCAGATCGTCTATGACGCCTACAAGACCCGCCAGTCCGTCAACAACGATGCCCAACGCATCCTCGACATGTTCCGCGACCCGTCTACCCAAGCGGTCTACAGCCTTGACCGGGAGATGGGCATGCAGGTCATGGAAGGCCTGTTCCAGGACGCTTCAGTGCGCGCGGCCTCCATCGGCCACCCCAACGAAACCATGCTCGCGGAAAAATCCCGTCCGCTTCAGGACACGCCCGCACGCTGGCTGACCGACCTGATCCTCGGCCAGCAAAGGACCTTCACCACCCAACTGGTCGGCCGTGGGCCGTACAGCGAGTATTACGGCGACCTGAGCATCACCCTGGACACCGCCACCTATGGCGAAGGCTTTCTGATCAATGCAGTGATCATCTTCATTTCCGGGGTGCTGCGCGCGCTCGCCATGGGCCTGGTGCTGTATCTGGTCTATCACTGGCTGCTGACCAAGCCATTGTCCAAGCTCATCGAGCACCTCACCCAGATCAATCCCGACCGCCCCAGCCAGCATGAGATCCCGCTGCTCAAGGGCCATGAAAAGAACGAGCTGGGGCTGTGGGTCAACACCGCCAACCAGTTGCTGGCCTCCATCGAACGCAACACCCACCTGCGCCACGAAGCCGAGAACAGCCTACAACGCATGGCCCAGTACGACTTCCTCACCGGGCTACCAAACCGCCAGCAGTTCCAGCAGCAGTTGGACAAGATCCTCGTCGATGGTGGCCGCCTGCAGCGCCGGGTCGCGGTGTTGTGCGTGGGCCTGGACGATTTCAAGGGCATCAACGAGCAATTCAGCTATCAAGTCGGCGATCAATTGTTGCTGGCCTTGGCCGACCGCCTGCGTGCCCACAGCGGCCGCCTCGGCGCCCTGGCGCGGCTCGGTGGGGACCAGTTCGCCCTGGTCCAGGCCGACATCGAACAACCCTACGAGGCCGCCGAGCTCGCCCAGAGCATCCTCGACGACCTGGAAATGCCCTTCCCCCTGGATCACCAGAACATCCGGCTGCGCGCTACCATCGGCATCACCTTGTTCCCCGAAGATGGCGACAGCACCGAGAAACTGCTGCAAAAAGCCGAGCAGACCATGACCTTGGCCAAGGCCCGCTCCCGTAACCGCTACCAGTTCTATATCGCCAGCGTCGACAGCGAGATGCGTCGGCGCCGCGAGCTGGAAAAAGACCTGCGCGAAGCCCTGCCGCGCAACCAGTTGTACCTGGTGTACCAACCCCAGATCAGCTACCGCGATCACCGTGTGGTCGGCGTCGAAGCCCTGTTGCGCTGGCACCACCCGGAGCTGGGCATGGTTCCGCCCGACCAGTTCATCCCTCTGGCCGAACAGAACGGCAGCATCATCGGCATCGGCGAGTGGGTGCTCGACCAGGCCTGCCGACAGTTGCGTGAATGGCACGACCTGGGCTTCAGCGACCTGCGCATGGCCGTCAACCTGTCCACCGTGCAGCTGCACCACAGCGAGCTGCCCCGGGTGGTGAACAACCTGTTGCAGATCTACCGCCTGCCCCCGCGCAGCCTGGAGCTGGAGGTGACCGAGACCGGCCTGATGGAGGACATCAGCACCGCCGCCCAGCACTTGCTGAGCCTGCGCCGCTCCGGGGCGCTGATCGCCATCGATGACTTCGGGACCGGTTACTCCTCGCTCAGCTACCTGAAGTCGTTGCCGCTGGACAAGATCAAGATCGACAAGAGCTTCGTCCAGGACCTGCTGGATGACGATGACGACGCCACCATCGTCCGGGCTGTCATCCAGCTAGGCAAGAGCCTGGGCATGCAGGTGATCGCCGAAGGCGTGGAAACCGCCGAGCAGGAAGCCTACATCATCGCCCAGGGCTGCCATGAGGGTCAGGGCTACCACTACAGCAAGCCGCTGTCGGCTCGCGAACTGACGGCCTTCCTCAAGCACGCGCAGCGCAACCAAGTCACCGCGTTCTGACCCCAGCGACCGCTCGATCGCGAAAGCGACCCTTGCGCATGAATTGCGCACCTGCCCCTTTACACAAAATGCAAATCTTTCGCATTATGTTGCGGTTTCGCAGGCCACACTGTCCAACCTCACGACGCAGGATACCTACAATGATTCGAATGCCTCTGGCCTCCGCCAGTCTGCTGGCCATCGCCATCGCCCTCGCCGGTTGCGGTGAGAGCAAGGATGACAAGGCTGCCGCGCCGCAAGCCCAGGCACCGGCTGCCGCAAGCGCCACCGCAGCGCCCGGGGCTGTCGACGAAGCGGCCGGCAAGGCCGTGGTCAAGCACTATGCCGAAATGGTCCACGCCGTCTACAGCGACTCGCTGAGCACCGCCAAGACCCTGCAGACCGCCATCGACGCCTTCCTGGCCAAGCCCAACGACCAGACCCTGATGGCTGCCAAGCAAGCCTGGGCAGCGGCTCGTGTGCCGTACCTGCAGAGCGAAGTGTTCCGCTTCGGCAACACCATCATCGACGACTGGGAAGGCCAGGTGAACGCATGGCCTCTGGACGAAGGCCTGATCGATTACGTCGACAAGAGCTACGAGCACGCCCTGGGCAACCCGGCGGCCAGCGCCAACATCATTGCCAACACCGAAGTCCAGGTCGGCGAAGAAAAGGTCGACGTCAAGGACATCACCCCTGAGAAACTGGCCAGCCTGAACGAGCTGGGCGGTTCCGAGGCCAACGTCGCCACCGGCTATCACGCCATCGAATTCCTGCTGTGGGGCCAGGACCTCAACGGCACCGGCCCAGGCGCCGGCAACCGCCCGGCTTCGGACTACCTGGAAGGCCAAGGCGCCACTGGCGGTCACAACGAGCGCCGTCGCGCCTACCTGAAGGCCGTGACCCAACTGCTGGTTCAGGATCTGGAAGAAATGGTCGCCAACTGGGCGCCGAACGTCAGCGACAACTACCGCGCCAAGCTGGAGGCCGAGCCTGTGGCCGATGGTCTGCGCAAAATGCTGTTCGGTATGGGCAGCCTGTCGCTGGGCGAACTGGCCGGTGAGCGCATGAAGGTCTCCCTGGAGGCCAACTCGCCAGAAGACGAGCAGGACTGCTTCAGCGACAACACCCACTACTCGCACTTCTACGACGCCAAGGGTATCCGCAACGTCTACCTGGGCGAGTACACCCGCGCCGACGGCTCCAAGCTGACCGGCCCGAGCTTGTCGGAGTTGGTCGCCAAGGTCGATCCGGCCACCGACGCCACCCTCAAGGCGGACTTGGAAGCCACCGAGGCGAAGATCCAGGTCATGGTCGACCACGCCCTCAAAGGCGAACACTACGACCAGCTGATCGCGGCTGACAACGCTGCTGGCAACCAGATCGTGCGTGACGCCATCGCATCCCTGGTCAAGCAGACCGGCTCGATCGAGCAAGCCGCCGGCAAGCTGGGCATCGCCAACCTGAACCCGGACACCGCCGATCACGAATTCTGATCCGGATCCAGTGGTTCGACAGAGGCGGCCTTCGGGCCGCCTTTTTCATGGCCGGAAAATTCACTGCCGCAGACGCGAGCCAACGACAACCTGACACCGATTTCATCAAGGCAATTGCAAATTGCTCTTATTCAAACTCCATCACCCTGCTAAGCTTGCACGCCGGTTTTTTAGCACTCACCCAGGATCCTCGATGCCCGCGTCGCTGCTCCGACTCTCTCCCTTGCTGCTGGTCGCCGCCCTGGCCGCCTGTGATGACGCCCCGCGTTTCACCCAGGCCGAGCCCGGCGAAGCCCTTTCCGCCGGCAAGGCCACCGTGCAGCGCAGCGACCGCAACGCCTTTTCCCTGCCCTCGGCCAATCTCTCGCCAGAGCGGCGCCTGGACTTCAGTGTCGGCAACAGCTTCTTCCGCAACCCCTGGGTGATCGCCCCCTCCACCACCACCGCCCGTGATGGCTTAGGCCCGCTGTTCAATACCAACGCTTGCCAGAACTGCCATGTGCGCGATGGGCGTGGCCATCCACCTGAGCCCGACGCCAGCAACGCGGTCTCGATGCTGGTGCGCCTGTCGATTCCCGATCAGGCGCAATACGCCAAGGAAATCGAACGCCTGGGCGTGGTGCCGGAGCCGGTGTATGGCACGCAACTGCAAGACATGGCCGTCCCCGGCGTGGCACCGGAGGGCAAGGTGCGGGTGGATTACACCAGCGAGACCGTCACCTTCGAGGACGGCCATGTGGTGGAGCTGCGTCGTCCGGCGCTGCAGATCACCCAGCTCGGCTACGGACCGATGCACCCCGATACCCGTTTCTCCGCCCGGGTGGCCCCGCCGATGATCGGCCTGGGCCTGCTGGAGGCGATCCCGGAGGCCGCAATCCTTGCCAATGCCGATCCGGACGATCGCAACGGCGATGGCATCCGTGGACGCCCCAACCAGGTCTGGGACCAGACGACGAACAAGACCGTGCTCGGCCGCTTCGGCTGGAAAGCCGGGCAGCCCAACGTGAACCAGCAGAACGTCCATGCCTTTGCCGGCGACATGGGCCTGACCAGCACCTTGCAGCCGGTCGATGACTGCACGCCCACCCAGGTCGATTGCCTGGCCGCCCCCAACGGCGACGGCACAGGCGGCGAGAAAGAAGTCAGCGACAATATCCTGCGCCTGGTCACCTTCTACACCCGTAATCTAGGCGTGCCGGAGCGCCGCGACGTCGGCGCGCCCCAGGTATTGGCCGGCAAGAACCTGTTCTTCCAGGCCGGCTGCCAAGGCTGTCATACCCCGCAGTTCACCACCGGCCCCGACACCCACGAACCCGAACTGGCCAACCAGGTGATCCGGCCGTACAGCGACCTGCTGCTGCACGACATGGGGCCAGGTCTGGCCGACAACCGCAGCGAATTCAAAGCCTCCGGGCAGGATTGGCGTACCCCTCCACTGTGGGGTATCGGCCTGACCGAAACGGTCAGCGGCCACACCCAGTTCCTGCATGACGGCCGCGCCCGCAATCTGCTGGAGGCCGTGCTCTGGCACGGCGGCGAAGCCGAAGCGGCGCGCAACCATGTACTGACCTTCAATGCCGAGCAACGCGCTGCGCTGCTGGCCTTTTTGAACTCACTTTAACGCGCAAGGAGCCGGGCAATGTTCCGACCCAAACTGTTGTTCACCAGCCTCGCCGCACTCGCCCTCGGTGCCTGCTCGCCCCAGGACCCGCAGGCTGTGACCTCCGCCGCCATCGCCAAGCAGGTGATCCTGCCGACCTACAGCCGTTGGGTCGAAGCCGACCGCCAGCTGGCCGCCAGCGCCCTGGCTTATTGCGAAGGCAAGGAGTCGCTCGAGACCGCGCGCGCCGATTTCCTCAACGCCCAAAAGGCCTGGGCCGAGCTGCAACCGCTGCTGGTCGGCCCGCTGGCCGAAGGTAACCGCGCCTGGCAAGTGCAGTTCTGGCCCGACAAGAAAAACCTGGTCGGCCGTCAGGTCGAGCAACTGGTCGCCGGCGACAAGCCGATCGACGCCGAGACACTGGGCAAGTCCAGCGTCGTGGTGCGCGGCCTGTCCGCCTACGAATACATCCTGTTCGACAGCAAGCCGGACGTCGCCACGCCTGAGCAGAAGGCCCGCTATTGCCCATTGCTGGTGGCCATCGGCGAGCACCAGAAGGCCCTGGCCGAGGAGATCCTCAAAGGCTGGAACAGCACCGATGGCATGCTCTCGCAGATGACCAAGTTCCCCAACCAGCGCTACGCCGATTCCCACGAGGCGATCGCCGACCTGCTGCGTGCCCAGGTCACCGCCTTGGACACCCTGAAGAAGAAGCTCGGCGCGCCGATGGGCCGCCAGAGCAAGGGCATCGCCCAGCCGCTGCAGGCCGAAGCCTGGCGCAGCCAGTCCTCGCTCAAGAGCCTGGAAGCCAGCCTCAAGGCCGCCCAGGCGGTTTGGGTCGGCGTCGACAACCAGGGCCTGCGCGCCTTGCTGGGCAAGGACCAGGCTGCCCTGGCGCAGAAGATCGACGACGCCTACGCCGCCTCGCTCAAGCTGCTGGAGGCCAACGACAAGCCGTTGGGCGAACTGTTGGCCGACGACGCTGGCAAACAGACCCTCGACCAGATCTACGACAGCCTCAACGCCGTCCACCGCCTGCACGAAGGTGACCTGGCCAAGGCACTCAACATCCAGCTGGGCTTCAATGCCAACGACGGTGACTGATCATGCTGCGACGCCAGGCCCTCAAACTCGGTAGCGTCGTGCTCAGCGCCCTCACCCTGGGCGGCTGGAGCCTGTTTCGCAACAGCGCCAGCGAACCCCTGCTGCTCTCGGCGCGCGACGATGGCGACGGCAGGCACTATGCCGTCGGTTACCGTCTGGACGGCACCCAGGTGTTCGCCACCCAGGTGGCCCAGCGTTGCCATGACATCATCAACCACCCCGAGCGGCCGATCGCCCTGTTCGTGGCACGTCGACCAGGCACCGAAAGCTACCTGATCGACCTGCGCGACGGGCGCCTGCTGCAGACCGTCACCTCGCAACCGGACCGGCACTTCTACGGCCACGCGGTGATTCATAAAAGCGGTGAGTGGCTGTACGCCACCGAGAACGACACCACCGATCCGGGGCGTGGCGTGCTGGGCATCTACCGCTTCGAAGGTGATCGCCTGGTCCACAGCGGTGAGATCCCTACCCACGGCATCGGCCCGCACCAGGTATCCTGGCTGCCGGACGGCGAAACCCTGGTGGTGGCCAACGGCGGTATCCGCACCGAGGCCGAAAGCCGGGTGGAAATGAACCTCGACGCCATGGAGCCCAGCCTGGTGCTGATGCGGCGCGACGGTACCCTGCTGAGCAAGGAAACCCTCGCCCAGCAGATGAACAGCGTGCGCCATCTGGCCGTCGGCAGCGACGGCACCATCGCCGCCTGCCAGCAGTTCATGGGCGATGCCCACGAGACCGCCGAATTGCTCGCGATCAAGCGTCCAGGCGAACCGTTCAAGGCCTTCCCGGTGCCCGAGCGACAGTTGCAGTCGATGGCCCAGTACACCGCCAGCGTCGCCATCCACAGCGACCTGCGCCTGGTGGCGTTGACCGCACCACGGGCCAACCGCTTGTTCATCTGGGACCTGGACAGCGGTGCGGTCAAGCTCGACGCGCCGATGCCCGACTGTGCGGGCGTGGGCGCGGTGAAGGACGGTTTCGTGGTCACCTCCGGCCAAGGGCGCTGCCGGTTCTATGACTGCCGCAAAGCAGAGCTGGTCGCCCAGCCGCTGAACCTGCCGTCCGGGTTCTGGGACAACCACCTGCACCTGGCCTAGGGGACCGCACGGCCCTTTCGCGGCCACCCCGCGAAAGGGCTGCAAATCTGCGTGTTCGCCCATCGGCGACCACCTGTCCATCCCCGCCTTCCCCCATCCCTGAAAAACAGGCAATACTTCTCCCATCCGCACGTGGGCAGGATCGCCCGTTGTCGTGCCAGACGAACAACAACTATCCAAGGAACCGGACTATGCTGCGCCGCCGCATGCTGATCATGTTGGCCGTGGTCCTGCTGATCGTATTGACCTTAGGTGGCATCAAGGCGTTCTCGATCTACAAGCAGATCCAGATGTTCTCCGCACCGAAACCGCCGGTCAGCGTCGCTGCGGCAGTGGCCGAAGAGCGCCAGTGGCAGGAGCGTCTGCCTGCGATCGGCAGTCTCAAGGCGTTCCAGGGCGTCGAGTTGAGCCTGGAAGTGGCCGGCACAGTCAAATCGCTGCATTTCGAGTCGGGCCAGAAGGTCAAGGCCGGCCAGCTTCTGTTGCAACTGGACCACGACCAGGAGACCGCACTGCTCGGCACAGCCCAGGCAGACCTGGGCCTGGCCAAGGTGGACTTCGGCCGGGGCAGCCAGTTGGTTGGCGATTCGGCGATTTCCCGCGGCGAGTTCGACCGCCTCACCGCCCAGTACCGACGCAACCAGGCCGTCGTCGACCAGCTCAAGGCCTCCCTGGCCAAGAAAAGCATCAGCGCGCCCTTCAGCGGCACCATCGGTATTCGCCAGGTGGACGTGGGCGACTACCTCGCCAGCGGCACAGTGATCGCCACCCTGCAGGATCTCTCCAGCCTGTATGTCGACTTCAACGTGCCCGAGCAAACCCTGCCCCAACTGAGCCTCGGCCAGCAGGTGCTGGTGCAAGTGGCGGCCTACCCGGGCCAGACCTTCCCTGCCAGCCTCAGCGCCATCAACCCCAAGGTCGAGGAAAGCACCCGCAACCTGTTGCTGCGCGCCACCCTGGCCAACCCCGACGGCAAGCTGCTGCCTGGCATGTTCGCCAGTTTGCTGGTGCTGTTGCCCGACCCGCGTCCTCAAGTGGTGGTACCGGAAAGCGCCATTACCTACACGCTCTATGGCAACTCGGTGTACGTGGTCGCCCAGAAGAAAGACAAGAACGGCCAGGTGGAAAAGGCCGCCGACGGCCAGCCGCAACTGGTCGCCGAACAGCGCACGGTCAAGACCGGAGAACGTCGTGATGGTCTAGTGGTGGTGGGCGAAGGCCTCAAGGCGGGTGAACAGGTGGTGACCGCCGGCCAGCTGAAGCTCACGCCTGGCACGGCCATCCGCATCAGCCACGACGAAGCCCTCCAGCTGGATGGCCAGCGCGCCTCCGGCGCCAACTGATCAGGAGGCTGGCATGGCGTTCACCGACCCGTTCATCCGCCGCCCGGTCCTGGCCAGCGTGGTCAGCCTGTTGATCCTGCTGCTGGGCTTCCAGGCCTGGAGCAAGCTGCAGATCCGCCAGTACCCGCAGATGGAAAACGCCCTGATCACGGTGACCACCGCCTATCCCGGGGCCAATGCCGAGACCATTCAGGGCTATATCACCCAACCTTTGCAACAGAGCCTGGCCAGCGCCGACGGCATCGACTACATGACCTCGGTGAGCCGCCAGAACTTCTCGGTGATCTCGGTCTATGCACGCATCGGCGCTGACACTGACCGCCTGTTCACGCAACTGCTGGCCAAGGCCAACGAGGTACGTAACAAGCTGCCCCAGGACTCCGAAGACCCGGTGCTGAGCAAAGAGGCCGCCGACGCCTCGGCCCTGATGTACATCAGCTTCTACAGCCAGCAGATGAGCAACCCACAGATCACCGATTACCTTTCGCGTGTGATCCAGCCCAAGCTGGCCACACTGCCTGGCATGGCCGAGGCGGAAATCCTCGGCAACCAGGTGTTCGCCATGCGCATCTGGCTGGACCCTGTGAAGCTGGCAGGCTTTGGCCTGGCGGCCACCGACGTGACCAACGCGGTCCGCCGCTACAACTTTCTCTCCGCTGCCGGCGAAGTCAAAGGCGAGTACGTGGTCACCAGCATCAACGCCACCACCGAGCTCAAATCCGCCGAGGCCTTTGCCAAGCTGCCGGTCAAGACCGTCGGCGACAGGCGTGTGCTGCTGGGCGATGTAGCGCGGGTGGAAATGGGCGCGGAGAACTACGACACGGTCAGCTCCTTCGACGGCACGCCTTCGGTGTACATCGGCATCAAGGCCACCCCCGCCGCCAACCCGCTGGAGGTGATCAAGGAAGTCCGGCGGATCATGCCGACGCTGGAAGCGCAGTTGCCGTCGAATCTCAAGGTCTCCATCGCCTACGACGCGACCTTGTTCATCCAGGCTTCCATCGATGAGGTGATCAAGACCCTCGGCGAGGCCGTGCTGATCGTCATTGTCGTGGTGTTCCTGTTCCTGGGTGCCCTGCGCTCGGTGCTCATCCCGGTGGTGACCATTCCGCTGTCGATGATCGGCGTATTGTTCTTCATGCAGATGATGGGTTACTCGCTGAACCTTTTGACCTTGCTGGCCATGGTTCTGGCCATCGGCCTGGTGGTGGATGACGCCATTGTCGTGGTGGAGAACATCCACCGGCACATGGAAGAAGGCAAGACGCCCTTCGAGGCCGCCCTGGAAGGCGCTCGGGAGATCGCCATGCCGGTGGTGTCGATGACCATCACCCTGGCGGCGGTCTATGCCCCCATCGGCTTTCTCACAGGCCTGACCGGCGCGCTGTTCAAGGAGTTCGCCCTGACGTTGGCCGGGGCGGTGGTCATCTCCGGCATCGTCGCCCTGACCCTGTCGCCGATGATGTGCGCCCTGCTGCTGCGCCACGAACAGAACCCCAGCGGTCTTGCCCATCGCCTGGACGTGCTGTTCGACGGCCTCAAGGTCCGCTACCAACGCCTGCTGCATGGCACCCTGAACAGCCGGCCGGTGGTGCTGGTGTTCGCCGTGATCGTGTTGTGCCTGATCCCGGTGCTCTTGATGTTCACCCATAACGAACTGGCGCCGGACGAGGACCAGGGGGTGATCTTCATGATGAGCAATGCCCCGCAAACGGCCAACCTGGACTACCTCAACGCCTACACCGATCAGTTCACACCGGTGTTCAAGACCTTCCCCGAGTACTACTCATCGTTCCAGATCAACGGCTTCAATGGGGTGCAGAGCGGTATCGGGGGCTTTCTGCTCAAGCCTTGGAACGAACGCGAGCGCACCCAGATGGAGTTGTTGCCGCTGGTGCAAGCCAAACTGGAAGAAATCGGCGGACTGCAGATCTTCGGCTTCAACTTGCCGTCGCTCCCGGGCACAGGCGAAGGCCTGCCGTTCCAGTTCGTGATCAATACCGCAGGCGACTACCCTGCCCTGCTGGAGGTGGCCGAACGGATCAAGGCCCGCGCCCAGGCATCAGGCAAGTTCGCCTTCCTCGACATCGACCTGGCCTTCGACAAGCCCGAGGTGGTGGTGGACATCGACCGGGACAAGGCAGCGCAGATGGGCGTGTCCATGGATGATCTGGGCGGCACCCTGGCAACGTTGCTGGGCGAGGGCGAAATCAACCGTTTCACCCTTGAGGGGCGTAGCTACAAAGTCATCGCCCAGGTCGAACGGCCCTACCGGGACAACGCCGGCTGGCTGAACAACTACTACGTGAAGAACGATCAGGACCAGTTACTGCCCTTGTCGACCCTGATCACCGTCAGCGACCGCGCAAGGCCCCGCCAGCTCAACCAGTTCCAGCAACTGAACTCGGCGATCATCCAGGGCTTTCCACTGGTCAGTGTCGGCGAGGCGCTGCAGACCGTGCAGGCGATCGCCAAAGAGGAGGCTCCGGAAGGGTTCTCGTTCGATTACGCTGGCACCGCACGGCAGTTCGTCCAGGAAGGCAGCGCCTTGTGGGTCACCTTTGGTCTGGCGCTGGCGATCATCTTCCTGGTGCTGGCGGCGCAGTTCGAAAGTTTCAGGGATCCGCTGGTGATTCTGGTCACGGTGCCGCTCTCCATCTGCGGCGCCCTGTTGCCGCTGTTCCTCGGCGTTTCGAGCATGAACATCTACACCCAGGTGGGGCTGGTGACGCTGATCGGCCTGATCAGCAAGCACGGCATTCTGATCGTCGAGTTCGCCAACCAGTTGCGCGAGCGGATGGGCGTGGATGCCCGCGAGGCCATAGAAGTCGCCGCAGCCATACGCCTGCGGCCGGTGCTGATGACCACTGCAGCTATGGTATTCGGCATGGTGCCGTTGATCCTGGCGACCGGGGCCGGTGCGGTCAGCCGCTTCGACATCGGCATGGTCATCGCCACCGGCATGTCGATCGGCACATTGTTCACCCTGTTCGTGTTGCCCAGCATCTACACGCTGTTGGCGCACCGGACCGTGGCGACGTCTTCACGGGTACCCCCGGTCCCACCAGGTCCGCCCTGATCCCTTTGGGAACGGGTTCTACCCGCGATGCGGTCAACACAAACAAAATTGGCGGGCAATAAAAAACGCCAGGGGCCCTTCATTGGGCCCCTGGCGCTTCACCATCACGCGCTCGATCAACCGAACGGTCGCAGCCCTTGGCGCATACCGAACAGGAACAGCAACAGGTCATGATCCGGCTGGGCCGTATTCTGCTGCTTCACTTCGCGGGGCACCGCGCACAGGCCACCGATTTCGGCCTTGCTGAACACCGCCGGTCTAGGCTCTTCCCACGCCGCCACAGCAGCGGTGGTCACTGCCAGTGCCGCGACCATGAACAAAGCTCGAGCGATTTCTAGTTTCATTGCTCTAACCCTTTGACAGCGCTGCCAAACGCCATCTGGTAAAAATAGAGCAGGCTCTGCCACTGTGCATCGTTGAGTGACGAATGGCGCCGCAATTGGCGCAGGTCCTTGGCGGCTGCGCGCTGGCAACTGATGCGCCGGCGGCACTTTTCCAGGTCCAGCAGCGCGACTTCGGCCCGGGCCTTCTCGCCCTCGCCGATGACCTTGACGAACACATGCTTGCCATACAGGCAGCCGTGCTGCCAATGGCCCAAGTGCATGCGCGCCAGATTGTCGGCCAGCTCCTTGAGCATGCGTTCGTGCAGCACTTGCGGGTAACGCTCGCGGGCGCCTTCGGCATGCCAGGTGTCCAGGTCGACGAACCCGTCGAGCGCCTCGCTCACCAGCAGGGCTCGCCACTGGTGATCGGCGCCGCGCTCGGCGCCAGCGAACACCAACCGCGGCACACGCACACCAAGCTGCTCGAAACTGTTCAGGGCATCCAGCTCACGCAATACCGTCGGGCGGCCGAACGGATGGCGCAGGCTGCGATAGATGTGACCGACCTGACGCTTGGCATACAGGACCTTGCCCTTCGCGTCGCTCAGACGCTGCACACCACTCTCCCCACCGCGCCGCTGGTTGGGCTCCTCCACCCATTCACCCTGTTGCTGCCAGTAGTACTCGAAATCGGACATCGCATTGCCGGCCACTGCCATGAACACCTACCCCTTGCGTAATACGTATACCCGCCACATCGCATACAACGGCAGGAAATCCAGACGGTCCTGGATTCTGAAACCGGCTGTAACAAACTCATTTTCGATGGTATCGACCGGCAACACAAAGCGATTTTGATAACTGCCCTGCGCGGCCTTCGCACTGCGCCGATGCTCGAGCTTCTTGCGTCGCCAGGCCTTGAAGTTGCCATCGACCCACAGCGACAGGATCACGCTGTCGCGGCTGACCCGATGAAACTCCGAGAGGATCGTCTTGCGGTGAGCGGCATCGCCGATGTGGTGGAACAGGCGCATGCAGAAAATGCTGTCCACCGCGTTGTCCGGCAAATCGATAGCGAATGCGGAAGTCTGCAAGGGGCGCACCCGGGCAACCACCTCTGGCGGCTGGGAAGTACAGGCGGTCTCGATCATGTCGGCGGAATTGTCGGCGCCGATGATCACCCGATTGGGCTTTTCCGCCAATAGCGGCCAGAAACGCCCTGCACCACACGGTAGGTCGAGTACCAGGCCAGGCTCCCCTGCAAGCGCCAGGGCGCGGCGGGCCAGTTGTTCGTCACGGTAATGGGAAAGGCGGCGTGCCAGACCATCTTGATGCTTGAGGAAGTACTCCTGGGCATGCTGACGGTCATACTTTTCGGAAAATGGGAGTTTGATCGGGCTCCGCATTGGGCATCTCCTGATTCAATTCCACCCACTCTACGGAGCGAAGCGTTGGAATCAGGTCATGCCCATGTGAAAAATCCGTCATGCCTGCAACAGCATATTTCAGGTATCACCCCAACAGTGGGGCTTGGTCGCCGGCCTCGCTGTCCGCTGTAATCGCCTTGCCCCTGCTCAGGTCCACCTGGAAGCGACAGCCATGAGGCAACGTCGCCGTCAGGGTGACGCGCCAGCCCTGGTCGTCGCAGATCCGCTGCACCAGCGACAACCCCAGACCCAGGCCCTCGCCACGGCGTTCGTCACCGCGCACGAAGGGGCGGAACATCGCTTCGCGCTGCTCCTCAGGGATGCCCACACCGCTGTCCTCGACGCTGAAACCGTTCGGTTCCAGGCTCAGACGAATGTAGCCACTGTCGGTGTAGTGGGCGGCATTGCGCAGGAGATTGCCCATCACCGATTGCAGGAACGTCGCGTTGTACAACACCGGGCTCGCACTGACCCGGCCGTCGTAATAAAGGGTCAGGCCCTTCTGTTCGATGGTATCGCGCCAAACCCCTACCAGGTCGTCGGCCACTTCGCTCAAGGTCGCCTGCGAAGCGACAGCGCCTTCATCGCGTTGGGCACGGGCCAGCATCAGGAAGGTCTTGACCAGCTCACGCATCTCCTCGGTCGCCCGCGCGATGCGCTCCACCTGGCTGCGTGAACGGCTGTCCAGGTTGGGATTCTCCATCAGCAGTTCGCAGGAGGTGGCGAGCACCATCAGCGGCGTGCGCAGCTCATGGCTGACATCGCTGGTGAACAACCGCTCGCGGGTCAGTGCATCGCGCAAGCGGCCGAGCGTATCGTCGAAGGCCACGGCCAACTGCCCGACCTCGTCCGCGGCATAGTCCGGGGCCAGCGGGGGTGCCAGGCCCAGCAACTGGTCCCGGTGGCGGACCTGCCGGGCCAGGCGGATCACCGGGGCCATCACTCGCCTTGCCAACAGCCAGCCCAGGGTCACCGCCAATACCAGGCTGAGCACGAAGCCCACCACCACGACCGCGAACAGCACCCGCTCGCGCTCTTCGAAATCGCTCTGGTCCTGCAGCAGCACGTAGCGCCGGCCATCGACGATCTCGACCATCGCGTGATAGGAAAGCTGGTCGCGGAACACCTCGTGGAAGCCCGGCGTCAGGTGCCGCAAGTCCTTGGGCAGTTCGAAATCGTCACGCCCGCCACTGAAGTAGAACAGCTGGTCAGGACGGGGCCGATGGCTCCAGTCGCTGATGCTGTCCATGCGCAACAAGCGCTGCAGATCGCCACCGAGCACGGCGGAGATCAAACGCTCCTCGACCAGGTGGACCGTGGCGACGATGCCGAAAGCGAAGGCCCCGGCCACCAGGGCGCTCATCAACGCAAAGGCGATGATGATGCGCTGGGCAAGACTTTGCTTAAACTCCATCACGGCCCTCGGCGAGGCGATAGCCGACGCCATGGACGGTATGCAGCAACGGTTTCTCGAAGGGTTTGTCGATGACCTGACGCAACTGGTGTACATGGCTGCGCAAGCTGTCGCTGTCGGGGCAGTCGTCCCCCCAGAGGGCTTCTTCCAGCACCTCGCGGCGCAGCACGTGCGGACTCTTCTGCATCAGCACGGCCAGCAGCTTGAGGCCGACCGGGTTGAGCTTGAGCAGGCGGCCCTGGCGAGTGACCTCCAGGGTGTCGAGGTCATAGCTCAGATCAGCGACCTGCAACGTGCGTCGGCCGCCCCCCTGGGAGCGTCGCAGCACTGCTTCGATACGCGCTGCCAGCTCCGACAGGGCAAAAGGCTTGAGCAGATAATCGTCGGCACCGGAACGGAAGCCCTGCAGGCGATCATCGAGCTGATCGCGGGCGGTGAGCATGATCACCGGGGTATCACGGCGGGCATCTTCGCGCAGGCGTTTGCACAGGGTGTAACCGTCGATCCCAGGCAGCATGATATCGAGCACGATCAGGTCGTAGTGTTCGGTCGCGGCAAGATGCAGCCCTGACAGGCCATCCTGAGCGCAGTCGACGGTATAGCCTTTCATCCCAAGGTAGTCGGCCAGGTTGGCGAGGATATCGCGGTTGTCTTCAACCAGTAGAATGCGCATCGGTTTCTCCTGTACGACGCTTTCGCTCTGCGCGGCAGGCGCAGCTTAAGGCCATCGCCCGCGCCGCGCCAGCCTTAGGGCATTTGGCCGTTGCTGACGTATTTTTCACTGATCCTTCACGAACCCAGGATAGCCGCAGGCCGACAATGCCCGGCATTTATCGTCCCTGGAGTCGTCATGCAAGAAACCACCCGCCCCCGCCCGATCAACCTCTGGTTGTACCTGGGTATTCCGCTGGCCACCGTGGTGGCCCTGCTCCTGAGTGAGTGGACCTCTTTGGACATGGACGTGGCCAATCTGGCCTTCGACCCAGTGGCTGGGGCATTCATCGGCCGTCATAGCTATTTTCTGGAAAACATCCTGCATGACCGGGTCAAGCAGATCGTGATCGTCATGGGTTTGCTGTCCATTGTCGCCTTCATCGCCAGCTTCTTCTGGTCGCGCCTGTTCGGCTGGCGTCGCGAACTGGGTTGCCTGGTACTGGCGCTGGCGCTCTCCACCTCCTTCGTCACCCCACTCAAGGCGGTGACCGAAGTCCAGTGCCCCTGGAGCCTGAGCCAGTTCGGCGGCAAGGAAACCTATAGCAAATTGATGGAGCATCGTCCGCAAACCGACAAGCCTGGCCGCTGCTGGCCAGGCGGCCACGCGGCAACGGGTTTCAGCCTGTTTGCGCTGTTCTTCATGCTGCGCGATCGCAGACCACGTCTGGCCCGTGCAGCCTTCACCGTAGCGTTCGTGACCGGTACCGTGCTGTCCATCGGCCGTATGCTGCAAGGGGCACACTTCCTGTCGCACAACGTGTGGACGGCGGTTTTCTGCTGGTTGATCGGGCTGGGCTGCTATTACCTGGTCTTGTATCGCCGAGGCATTGCGCTGGAGGCAGTGCCTCAACGCAGCGTGGCCTGAAGGAGCACTGTGCGCCCCATCGCAAACTGTCGCCTGCTGCCACATCGATCTGTGGGAGCGGGTTTACCCGTGAGAAGCTGCGCCACCGGAGCAAAACACACGCCCAAGAAAAAGCCCCGCACTAGGCGGGGCTTTTTCATGCAGCGGGTGAGGCTGGCTTACATCATGCCGCCCATGCCACCCATGCCGCCCATGTCAGGCATGCCGCCTGCAGCTGGCTTGTCTTCCGGCAGGTCGGCAACCATGGCTTCGGTGGTGATCATCAGACCACCGATCGAAGCTGCGGCTTGCAGAGCCGAACGGGTGACCTTGGCTGGGTCCAGGATACCCATCTCGATCATGTCGCCGTATTCGCCGGTAGCAGCGTTGTAGCCGTAGTTGCCCGAACCTTGCTTGACCTTGTCAGCGACAACGCTTGGCTCGTCGCCGGCGTTGGCAGTGATCTGGCGCAGCGGTGCTTCGACCGAGCGACGCAGCAGAGCGATACCGACGTTCTGGTCTTCGTTGTCGCCTTTGAGTTCGGCAACGGCCTGCAGAGCGCGAACCAGGGCAACACCACCGCCAGGCACCACGCCTTCTTCGACGGCTGCGCGGGTAGCGTGCAGGGCGTCTTCAACGCGGGCTTTCTTCTCTTTCATCTCGACTTCGGTGCCAGCACCGACCTTGATCACGGCAACACCGCCAGCCAGCTTGGCCAGACGCTCTTGCAGCTTCTCACGGTCGTAGTCCGAAGAGGTTTCTTCGATCTGGGCACGGATCTGCTTGACGCGTGCTTCGATATCAGCGTCGGAACCTGCGCCGTCGATGATGGTGGTGTTTTCCTTGGACAGGATGACGCGCTTGGCGTTACCCAGGTGCTCCAGGGTAGTGGTTTCCAGGGTCAGGCCGATTTCTTCGGAGATGACCTGGCCGCCAGTCAGGGTGGCGATGTCCTGCAGCATGGCCTTGCGGCGGTCGCCGAAGCCAGGTGCCTTGACAGCCGCGACCTTGACGATACCGCGCATGTTGTTGACGACCAGGGTAGCCAGGGCTTCGCCTTCGACGTCTTCAGCAACGATCAGCAGCGGACGGCCGGCCTTGGCAACGGCTTCCAGCACTGGCAGCAGTTCGCGGATGTTGGAGATCTTCTTGTCGACCAGCAGCAGCAGCGGGCCTTCCAGCTCGGCAACCATGGTGTCCGGCTTGTTGACGAAGTAAGGCGACAGGTAGCCGCGGTCGAACTGCATGCCTTCTACGACGGACAGTTCGTTTTCCAGGCCCGAGCCTTCTTCGACGGTGATGACGCCTTCTTTACCGACCTTTTCCATGGCTTCGGCGATGATTTCACCGATGGAGCTGTCGGAGTTGGCGGAGATGGTACCTACCTGGGCGATGGCCTTGGAGTCGGCGCAAGGCTTGGACAGGTTCTTCAGCTCGGCGACGATGGCAGCAGTGGCCTTGTCGATGCCGCGCTTGAGGTCCATCGGGTTCATGCCGGCGGCAACGGCCTTGAGGCCTTCGTTGACGATGGCCTGAGCCAGAACGGTAGCGGTGGTGGTGCCGTCACCGGCAGCGTCGTTGGCCTTGGAAGCGACTTCCTTGACCAGCTGGGCGCCCATGTTCTCGAAGGCGTCTTTCAGCTCGATTTCCTTGGCAACGGAAACGCCGTCCTTGGTGATGGTCGGAGCGCCGAAGCTCTTGGCCAGGACAACGTTACGGCCTTTCGGGCCCAAGGTCGCTTTTACTGCGTCGGCCAGAACGTTAACGCCAACCAGCATTTTTTTACGGGCGGAATCGCCGAATTTTACGTCTTTAGCAGCCATGATCGTTTAATCCTTGAATTCTAGAATGCTTCTGGAAACCGGGAGGGGAATCAGCCTTCGACGACAGCGAGGATTTCGTTCTCGCTCATCACCAGCAGGTCTTCGCCGTCGACTTTGACGGTGTTGCTGCCCGAATAAGGGCCGAAGACCACTTTGTCGCCCACTTTGACGGCCAGGGCACGAACTTCGCCGTTGTCCAGGATGCGACCGGTGCCGACGGCGACGACTTCGCCGCGGTTTGGTTTTTCAGCGGCCGAACCCGGCAGGACGATACCGCCAGCGGTTTTCGATTCTTCTTCGCTGCGACGGATGACGACGCGGTCATGCAGAGGACGAAGCTTCATTGTCGATCTCTCCCAAATTGTGGTTTTCATCGGCCGGTGTCGATACCGGCGGGTTGATACGGTCCGGCGTTGCCGGTCAGGGCTCGCACGGGACGAGCCCCGTATATATGTCTGGTGTCGCCACCAGAAACCTTGCGGTGACCCATACATGTGGTCGGCAAAATCAATTACAAGGCTTGGCTCGGAAAATTTTTCATCGACTTGAAAAAAGCGAGGGCCGCATCGCCTTCCATCGCAGCTTTACCTGCGATCGAAGGCGATGCGGCCCCTGGAACGTTACTTGTCGTGCCGCTCGTACTCACCCTCGATTACATTGGGGCGATGGCCGGCATCGTTGGGACGAGGCTGGAACGGGTCATCCTGGAAGGCCCGCTGGCGCATGGCCTGGGCTTCGGCGCGCTGACGCATCTTGCGTGCGGCGAGATGACGGGTGAAAGGCAACAGGCACAGCAGGCCCAACACGTCGCTGATGAAGCCCGGCAGCAACAGCAGGCCACCGCCCAGCGCCAGCATCATGCCCTGGAACATGTCCTCGGCGGGCAGTTCGCCGCGCTGCAGACTCTCACGGGCGCGCAGGGCGGTGGCCAGCCCGGCCACCCGCATGACCAGCACACCCAAAGCGGAACCGGCGATGATCAGCAGCAGCGCCGGGAAGAAACCGATGGCGGCACTGACCTTGACGAAGACGAACAGCTCCAGCACCGGAAAAATCAGAAACAGCAATAGAAAAGCACGCATCAAAGGATCCTCGGCGGAAGAAAACCTTCCATTACGACCACCAGATGGATGCGTGGACTCGGCATTTCAACCCTCGACTTTCGCCGTAACCGGCCATTGGTCGGCGCGGGCCAGCAAGACCAAGGCTTCGCGAACCTGTATCGGCGTATTGCAAACCTGGGGGAAAGCCAACCAGTGGATACCCTGGCCGATGCGAAGGTGCATGCCCTCGCTGTCGATGCCGACCAGCTCGGCAGGTGCGGTGCGCGGCAGGTCGGTCAGCGCTACGTAATGCGCAATGGCATTGGCGTGATCACTGTTCATGTGCTCGATCATGCTCGCCTCGACCTTGCCGGCGAAGGGGTTGGCCAAGGTGACCTGGTCGAGCCAATGGATTGCGCCGAAACCACCGATGTAGCGGTGGCGCACTGGCTGCAGGACCCAGAAATCGAAATCATGGGCCTTGTGGTAGTTGGCCGCTTCAGGAAAGTAACGGTAATAACGCTCGGCCGCCGCTTCGATGGCGGCCTCGTCGGTGAGCTTGTGCGCCTCGGCCATCACCGTCAGGCGCCCTACCGCCTGAACATCCTCGGCATCGCGCTCGCCCACCAGCAGAGAGCACTTGGCATCTTTCTGCAGGTTATGCGTGTGCTGGGCGATGCGGCTGATGAGGATCAGCGGGTGCCCCTCGGCGTCAAGGCAGTACGGCACCACGGAGCCGAACGGATAGCCGGGCATGGATTTGGAATGGGTCGAAAGCACGCCGCGGAATTCCTTGAGCAGGAGTTCTCGGGCGGGGCGCAGGGCGTTGTCACTCACGAAAGGCGCTCCTGGTGGCGGACTGGTTGGCTGACAAGATAAGCATTATCCCTGTCGGGTGCCATAGATTCCCCACGCGCCAGGCACTGCCTTGCTCCCTGGCGCTCTGTTCGCGAAGGGCTGCGTGGCAGCCCAGGCGCTTACCAGGTCACGCCAAAGCCTGCGGTGTAGCGGGTTTTGTCCAGGTCGCTGTCACGCGTGCCGCTGATGATGTCTTTCTCTGCCTTGAGGTTGAGCGAGGCCCATTCGGTGACTTTGTAGCGCAGGCCTGCCTCGGCATCCAGCGCATAGTTCGCCACACCACCCAGCGGTTTACCCACCTCGCCGCGGGTGAACAGCTCGACACTCTTGCCGATCAGATAGCGGTTGTAGTCCCACTTCACGGCAGCGGAATAGAAATTGTCCTTGCCGCCATCGCGGTATTCGAAATCCGTGCGGTTGATCAGCGAGCCAAGGGAGAAAGCCCCCAACTCGTCGTCCCAGAACTGGTAGCCCGGGCCAGTACCCACGGTGCGCTGGCGAGCCAGGTCCTCGACATGGTCACGCTTGTATTCCATACGCCCCTGCCAGAACCACTTGTCGGTGATGAAGCGGTCCAGTGCGTATTCGGCGCTCCAGTTATTGGTGGTGGTGACGTCGTCCTTGGTCTCGCGGTTGTACTCGCCTTCGGCGTTGTGCCGCCAGCGGCCATGGCGGGCGGTGGTCTTGAAGCTGATGTCGTAGTCGTCGGTATCGTTCTCGGCGCGCTTGTAGTCCATGGCAAGGTCCACATTGCCTTTCCACAGGAAGTCTTCGACCAGCGGCTGAGGCTTCATGATCTGCTCGATGCTGGCAAGGTCCACGGTCTTAGGGACATCGCCATTGGCCAGGGTGACCTTGCCGGGCTCGGCGGCCTTGAGCGACTTGGCCTTTTCACCGCTATAGGCGTCCTGCTTGACCAGCAGTTCCTGGTCGCTTTCCAGGGTCTGCACTTGCTTCCAGTCCAAGGCGATGGCACCGCCGTAAGTGGTTTGCAACAACAGCTTGCCACCATCGAAGACCTTGATCGTGCCACTGAGCCTGTCGCCGTTTTTCATCCATACCGTGTCGGCAAACGCCGGCACGCAGGACAAGACAGCGAGAATGAAAAGCAGGGTTCTAGAATACATAAGCTGACTACAGGTTCGATTTGACGAAAAAAGCCGGGCATTATCCAGATCGCCACGACCAGAGCAAGGACAGACCCAGACCATGCCGTTGAGTTCCACTCTCATTTATCCCGACCGTTGGTCCGCTTTCATCTGCAGGCCAGGGGGCCTTTGATGTCCGGATCATCACACGCCTCCACCGACGAGGCCCAGGCCCGACGAATGGCGCTGTACTCGGTGCTCGGCGAGATTCCACCCGGCAAGGTGGTCAGCTACGGTGAGCTGGCCGAGCTCGCAGGGATCGGCCGCGCGGCGCGTTGGGTGGGTCGCACTCTCGGACAACTGCCTGCAGACACCCGCTTGCCCTGGCATCGGGTGCTCGGAGCCGGCGGTCGCCTGAGCCTGGCGTTGGGCACCCCGTCAGGAGACGAACAGCGCGCACGATTGCGTGCAGAAGGCGTGACAGTCAGGAACAATCGCGTGGATATGTCGCGTCACGGCTGGCGTCCAATGGAGCACAGCGGTTAGAGTGCGCGTTTTGTTTTCGCAAACTTGAGGCAGATGTTGGCCCATGCCCCGTAAAACCTGGCGCGCTGCGCTCGCTGCCTATGCCAGCCCGTCGACCTTGGTGCTTTTGTTGCTCGGCTTCGCCGCCGGCCTGCCCTACATGCTGGTGTTTTCGACATTGTCGGTCTGGCTCCGGGAAGCCGGCGTTGCCCGCGAAACCATCGGCTATGCCAGCCTGATTGGCCTGGCCTACGCCTTCAAGTGGGTCTGGTCACCGTTGCTCGACCAATGGCGCCTGCCAGTGCTCGGCGCTCTGGGCCGTCGCCGCTCTTGGCTGCTGCTTTCACAGATGCTGGTGATGATCGGCCTGGTCGGCATGGGGCTGTGCGACCCGCAAAAGCACCTTTCCTGGCTGATTGCCCTGGCCGTGCTGGTGGCGTTTGCCTCGGCCACCCAAGACATCGCCGTCGACGCCTACCGCCTGGAAATCGCCGATGACCAGCGCCAGGCCGCCCTCGCCGCCAGTTACATGGCCGGTTACCGGGTCGCCGCCCTGCTCGCCACCGCCGGCGCCCTGTTCTTCGCCGAATGGTTCGGTTCCACCGGCTTTAGCTACCTGCATCAGGCCTGGACCGGCACCTACGTACTGTTCGGCGTGCTGATGCTGCCAGCTGTGTTCACCACGCTGGTGATGCGCGAACCGCCGGTGCCCATGCGCACCCAGCTGTCGGCGGCGCGCTATGGTCTGGTACACCAGCTGGCGTCGGTGTTCGTGCTGATCATCCTGCTGGTGTCGGTACCGGCGAGTTTCACCCAGATGTTCAATACCGGATGGTCGAGCGTGATTTCCGGCGACGCGACGGTTCTGGACCTGCTGATCGAGGACCGTGCCTTCCTGCGCCTGATTCTCTATGTGCTGCTGACCTGGGCCTGCCTGTCGTCCCTGGGCCGGCGGGGCCTGGCGCCTGTGCTGACACCGGTCAACGACTTCATCCTGCGCTATCGCTGGCAGGCGCTGCTGCTGCTGGGCCTGATCGCCACCTATCGCATGTCGGATACCGTGATGGGTGTGATGGCCAACGTGTTCTACATCGACCAAGGCTTTACCAAGGACCAGATCGCCAGCGTCAGCAAGATCTTCGGCTTGATCATGACCTTGGTCGGCGCGGGTATCGGTGGCCTGTTGATCGTACGCTTCGGCATCCTGCCGATCCTGTTCATCGGCGGTGCGGCGTCGGCGGCGACCAACATCCTGTTCCTGATGCTGGCCGATATGGGTCCGAACCTGGAGATGCTTGTGGTCACCATCTCGCTGGACAACTTCAGCTCGGGCCTTGCCACCTCGGCCTTCGTCGCCTATCTGTCGAGCCTGACCAACCTGAAGTTCTCGGCGACCCAGTACGCCCTGCTGAGCTCGATCATGCTCTTGCTGCCACGTTTGATCGGTGGCTATTCGGGCGTGCTGGTAGAGAAGTTCGGCTACCATGACTTCTTCCTGATCACCGCCCTGCTCGGCGTGCCGACCCTGATCCTGATCGCCTTGCACTGGCATCAGGAAGCCGGTCGAGGCAAACAGGCGCCGGTGGAAGACTCCGCGGCCGAGCGCCCTTGAGGAACAGGGGCCGCCTTGCGGCCCCCCAAACCCAGGGTTTGCTTTCCAGTGAGTGAGTACGGAAATATTTCGTACAGCGCCTAGGCCACGGCTCCTTCGTCCCGGCGCCCACCCACCACGTACCACAACGGCCACAGCGCCAGCGCCCCGGCAATACCTGCCGCCAACGCGAAGTGCAGCAGGCTCGCCCCCGCCCCCAACATCGCCAGCAACGCGCCACCGAGCCCCAACAGGGCAATGGTGATCATGCCCAGCATGGCCGATACCAGCCCCTTGCTCTGCTCGCTGGAGAACAGGGTCATGCGGTACAGGACCGCATTCGCCACCCCCAGGCCCAAGGCATACAGGGACATCCCCGCGACCAGGCTGGTGACCGTCGGCCAGGTCCAGGTGGCCACGACCATCAGGCACAACCCCGCCAGGTAGGGCCACAGCGCACCGCGTACCAGGCTGGGCAACGGATAGCGGTCGGCGATGCGGTTGATGATCAAGTTGCCCAGAATCAGCCCGCCAAACACTGGCAATTGCCACAGCGCATACTCCATCGTGCTCAGGCCCTCGTCACTGATCAACAGCACAGGCGACAGGCCGATCCAACCGATCAGTGGCAAGCCCACCAAACCCAGCGCCGCGCTGCCCGCGACGAAGCGGCGGTTGGCCAGCAACTGGCCATAACCCGCCAGCAGCGGCAACAGGTGAATCGGCGTGAAGGGCAACCGCGAGCCATCGCGCCGCTCTACGCCCAGAGTCTCCGGCATCAACCGGTACAGCAGCAGCCAGGTCAGCACCGCGCCAGCGGCGAACGCCAGGAACAACCAGCGCCAGTCCAGCCATTGCAACAGCAAGGTGCCCACCAATGGGCCCAATAGCGGCGATAGCAGGGCGATGTTGGCCAACAAGGCCATCATGCGTACCGCATCGGCTTCGCTGAAGGCCTCGTTCAGCGCCGGGTAGCTGACCGTGACGACGAAGCCCAGACCTACGCCCTGCAACAAGCGCAGCAGATTGAACAGGCCAATGTCGTGTACCCAGTAAGTGGCCAGGCAAGCCACGCCAAAGAACGCGCAACCAGCCAGCAACAGCGGGCGACGACCGTAGCGATCGGCCAGCGGACCGATCAGCCATTGCAACAGTACACCGCCGAGCAGGTACAGGTTCAGGGCGTGGGGAATGTACTCGGGGCTGGCCTTGAGGTCGTCGACCACCACGGGCATGGCGGGCATGACCGCATCGCTGGCGAGATACGTCAGCAATTCGAACAGGGCCAGGGTAAGTGCGAACAGCAAGGCTCGCAGGGGCGTGATATGCAGCAATGGCTTCATGATGAAAAACAGCTGGAAACAGGAGGGATCAGCCTATATGCCAGAAATGACAGGATCAGGCTGTGAACAAGTGTAATGGAGAGAAAACGCATCGCGGGGCAAGCCCCACTCCACCGATCGTATGCGCGCTGAACACTTGCGCTGCATCGGTAGGAGCGGGCTTGCCCCGCGACAGTACGTCGTGCGGTGCAGCTTACTGCACAGCCGGCTCCTGCACCACGCGGATGACCCGCTGCGGGAAGGGAATGTCGATACCTTCGGCCTTGAGGCGATCGCGAGCATGCTCGTTGAGCATGAACATCACGTCCCAGTAATCGGCGGTCTTGACCCACACACGCAGGGACACGGTGATCGCACTGTCGCCCAAGGTGGAGATCACCGCCTGCGGGGCGGGATCCTGCAGGACCCGTGGATCCTTGGCCAGGTCCAGCAGGACATTGCGGGCTTTCTGCAGGTCGGCGTCATAATCGACGCCCACATCGAACACGACCTTGCGGGTGGGCTGGCGGTTGAAGTTGGTGACGATACCGTTGGACAAGCTGCCGTTGGGCATGATCACGGTCTTGTTGTCACCGGTGCGCAGCACGGTGTGGAAGATCTGGATACTGTCGACGGTGCCGCTCACGCCCTGGGCTTCGATCCAGTCGCCGATACGGAACGGGCGGAACAGCAAGATCAGCACGCCGCCCGCGAAGTTCGCCAGACTACCCTGCAGGGCCAGGCCGATGGCCAGGGCAGAACCACCGATGGCCGCCACGAACGAGGTGGTCTCGATGCCGATCATCGAAGCCACACTGATCGCCAGCAGAATCTTCAGCACGATATTGGCGATGGTACTGATGAAGCTTTGCAGCGCCGGATCAGGGTTGCGCATCCCAACCAGCTTGCCCAAGCGAGCGCTGAGCTTGTTGGTGACCCACCAACCGATGGCCAGGGTCACCAGCGCGAGCGCCACACGGCTGCCGTATTCCATGATCAAAGGGATCCAGGTCTGCGATTGGCGGACCAGCTGATCGACTTCAGCGTTCAAATCCATATTCATCTCCTGATGCCGGATGACACATACACGAAAAAACAGGCCGCGGAAATTCCGCGGCCTCAGGGCCTCATGGACATCAATACGCCATCAAGGTTCCTGCGATACCTGATCAGTCGCGGAAGTTGTTGAACTGCAGCGGCATGTCGAACTCCTTGGTGCGCAGCAGGGCGATGGCTTCCTGCAGGTCGTCACGCTTTTTCCCGGTGACGCGCACTTGCTCGCCCTGGATGGCGGCCTGGACCTTCAGCTTGCCGTCCTTGATGGTGGCAACGATCTTCTTGGCCAGATCTTTGTCGATGCCCTCGCGGAACTTGGCTTCCTGCTTCATTTCCTTACCCGAAGGGTAGGCGTCCTTGACTTCCAGGCACTTGACGTCGATCTTGCGCTTGACCAGTGCCAGGCGAAGGATCTCGATCATCGCCTCGAGCTGGAATTCCGCCTCGGCGGTCAGAAGCACGGTCTGCTCCTTGTCCTTGAACTCGAAGCTGCCCTTGCCCTTGAGGTCGTAGCGACGGTCCAGTTCCTTCACCGCGTTGTCCACGGCGTTGGTGACTTCGTGCTTGTCCAGTTCCGATACCACGTCGAACGAAGGCATGGTTGTTCTCCAAAAATAAAAGCGCGCTCGGTCGGATGGAGCGCGCCAGGTTTGACGGTTAAAATGCGGGCTCATTATAACGGGTTGCGAAACGCAGATGAGCAGCACCTGGCATATTCTCGGCGCCGGTAGCCTCGGCAGCCTCTGGGCCTGTCGCCTGGCCCGCGCGGGCAAGGCGGTCCGCCTGATCCTGCGTGACGAGCAGCGCCTGGCCGCGTACCAGGCCGCCGGCGGCCTGACCTTGCTGGAGCAGGACCTGACCAGCCACTACGCGATTCCCGCCGAAACCGACCAGGCCCACGCGCCTATCCACCGCCTACTGGTGGCCTGCAAGGCGTATGACGCCGCGCCTGCCATCGCCCGTCTGGCGCCTCGCCTGGCCGCGGGCGCCGAATTGGTGCTGCTGCAAAACGGCCTGGGCAGCCAGGATGAAGTGGCCGATCAGGCGCCTCACGCCCGGTGCATCTTCGCCTCCAGTACCGAAGGCGCCTTCCGCGAGGACGACTGGCGCGTACGCTTTGCCGGGCAAGGCTTCAACTGGCTGGGCGATCCCGTGAACCCGTCCGTGCCGCAATGGTTCGACGATCTGCACGATGCCGCCATCCCCGCCGAATGGACGGTGGATATCCTCACCCGCCTGTGGCGCAAACTGGCGCTCAATTGCGCAATCAACCCGCTGACTGTACTTCACGACTGCCACAACGGTGGTCTGCTGGCACACCTGGAGCAAGTCTCCACCCTGTGCGTCGAACTGGCCGATATGCTGCGTCGTTGCGGCCAGCCAGAAGCCGCCGAGGGCCTGGATGAACAGGTGCAACGGGTGATTCTGGCCACCGCGGCCAACTACTCTTCCATGTACCAGGATGTTCGCCATGGCCGTCGCACCGAAGTGCACTACCTGCTTGGCCACGCCTGCCGGGCCGCTGCCCGCCATGGCCTGGAGCTGCCGCACCTGGAACAGTTGCACCAGCGCCTGGTCGATAACTTGAAGGCCCGTGGCCTGCCCAGCGACTGACGCTGGCCCTTCAACCGCACAGAGGACGCACCCTCGCCCATGACCTTGCGCCAACGCTTGGAAAATCTCCCGGTCGGGCAGAAACTGCTGGCGGCCCTGCTGGTACTGCTGGTCACCATCCTGCTGGTGGCCAACCTCACGTTCATCAGCGCCGCCTACTGGATCACCCAGGAAAGCATGGCGCCCCAAGCCCTGCAGACCATCGGCCGGCTGGTGTCCAACCCTCAGCTGTCGGCCCGCGCCGGCGACTCACCGCAAACGGCCACGGCACTGCTCAAGGAGCTCGACAGCTACACCCCGTTGCGTGCGGCGGCCTTGTACGGCAGTGACGGACGCATGCTGGCCCAACTGCAACACGGCGAGCCGCTGGCGCTGCCCAAACGCTTTCGCAACATCGATGGCTGGCGCCTGATGGAGTTTCGCAGCACCCAGCTGATCCGCCTGCCTCGCGACGGCGGCCCGCCAGCGCACCTGCTGCTGGTGGCCAGCAGCGAATTGCCCGTGGCCTTCTACACCGGCACTCTGACCGCCAGCCTGGCGATCCTGGTGTTCAGCATCCTGCTGTGGATGGTCATTGCCCGGCAAATCAAGCGCCTCATCACCCAACCGATCAACCAGCTGGAGGAGCTCAGCCGTCAGGTCACCCGCGAGGAGAGCTACGCCTTGCGCGCCCAGCGTGGCAACGACGACGAGATCGGCAGCCTGGCCGAGGCGTTCAATACCATGCTCTCGCGCATCGAGGCGCGCGAGCAGCAGCTCAAGCGCACGCGTGACGAGTTCCAGATGGCCTATGACCAAGCCCAGGGGTTGGCCGAGGAAACCCGCCATACCAACCGCAAGCTGGAGCTGGAAGTCCAGGTGCGCAGCAAGATCGAGAAAAAACTCACAGGCTTCCAGAACTACCTCAACAGCATCATCGACTCCATGCCCTCGGCCCTGATCGCCCTGGACGAGCAGCTCTACGTGACCCAATGGAACCACGAAGCGACCGTGCTCTCGGGCACGCCCCTGGATGAGGCGTTGAACCAGCCGATCTTCATCGCCTTCGAACCGCTCAAGCCGTTCCTCCCGCAGCTCAAGGAAAGCGTCGAGAAACACCGGGTGGCGAAAATCGAACGGGTCACCTGGCCCAAGGGCGAGGACCTGCGCCACTATGCCCTGACCTTCTACCCCTTGACCGGCGGCGGAGGCCGGGGGGTGGTGATTCGAATCGACGACATCACCCAGCGTCTGTCGCTCGAAGAGATGATGGTGCAATCGGAAAAAATGCTGTCGGTGGGGGGGCTGGCCGCCGGCATGGCCCATGAGATCAACAACCCGCTCGGGGCCATCCTGCACAACGTACAGAACATTCGCCGACGGCTATCGCCTGAACTGCCACGCAACCAGGAGCAGGCCGCGGAGCTGGACATCGACCTGGCGACCGTCAACCGCTACCTCGAAAGCCGCGACGTACCGCAGTTGCTCGACGGCATCCAGCAGGCCGGTGCACGGGCGGCGAAAATCGTTACCCACATGCTCAGCTTCAGCCGCCGCAGCAACCGACAACTGGTGCCCTGCGACTTGCCGGCCCTGATCGACCAGGCGGTGGAAATCGCGGGCAACGACTTCGACCTGACGGTCGGTTTCGACTTCAAAGGGCAAAACATCGTGCGCCAGTTCGACCCCGCATTGGGGCCGGTGCCCTGCACCGCCAACGAGCTGGAGCAAGTGCTGCTGAACCTGCTCAAGAATGCAGCCCAGGCCATCCATCAACGGCCACAACCAGCCGAACCTGGGCGTATCGTCCTGCGTACCCGGCTCAACCCGCCCTGGGCGGAAATCCAGGTCGAAGACAACGGCGTCGGGATGCCGGAGTCGGTGCGCAAACGCACCTTCGAACCGTTCTTCACCACCAAGGAGATCGGCCAGGGCACAGGGCTTGGCCTGTCGGTTTCGTACTTCATCATCACCAACAACCACAAGGGGCAGATGGAGGTTCACTCCGCACCCGGCCAGGGCACCTGTTTCACCCTGCGCCTGCCCCTTGGTCAGCCGGCACCGATGGCGTCGGCCAACTCGGAGGCATGACATGGGCTATCGGCTGTCGAAGATCTACACCCGCACCGGCGACAAGGGCGAAACAGGCCTTGGCGACGGTCGCCGGGTACCCAAGGATCATCCGCGGATCGAGGCGATCGGCGAGGTGGACAGCCTCAACAGTCAACTGGGCGTGCTGCTCGCCGGGCTGCAGAGCGAAGGGCTGGAGGAGTTGATCGAGATTCTGGCGCCTTGTCAGCACCGGCTGTTCGACCTGGGCGGCGAATTGGCGATGCCCAGCTATCAAGCCTTGGACCAAGTCGAAGTAGAGCGGCTGGAAGCGGCCATCGATCGCTGGAACGAGGAGCTCGGCCCCCTGAAGAACTTCATCCTGCCCAGTGGTTCGGCGCTGGTGGCCCAGGCCCACGTGTGTCGAAGCCAGGCGCGCAGCGCAGAGCGTCGGTGCCAGCAGTTGAATGCCATCGAGCCGCTGGATGGGGTGGGCTTGGCGTACATCAACCGGCTGTCCGATCTGTTGTTCGTCGCAGCGCGGATCATCGGGCGTCGCCAAGGGGTCGCAGAGGTGCTGTGGCAGGCTGCGGCCAAACCGCAGGCCTGATATCGCAGCTAAACCCGCTCATACAGGGAAGGTGTTGACCGTGTACGAGCGGGTTTACCGGCCAATGACCGAGATCAGGAGTGCGGCCAGAACGCCCGGATACCTGCCACGCCCTGGGCACCAGCTTCCCAGGCACGCTCACGCTCCCCGGCGCCAACCCCTCCCAGCAGGAACACCGGATGATTGATCCCCTGGATCAACCGCCCAGCCTCCTCCCAACCCAACGGGGTAGCCTCTGGATGAGTCTGGGTCGCCTGCACAGGCGACAAGGTGACGAAATCCACTCCCATCTGCTCGGCCAAGGCCAGCTCTTCAGCGTTGTGGCACGAAGCCGCCAACCAGCGCGTCTTCGGGAACGGTCGCCCGTTGGCGGCGTACTTGCGCAGTTGTGCGGACGTCAGGTGCCAACCCGCCGACGGGAAGTCGCCCAGCCATTCCAGCGGTCCCTTGAGCATCAGCTGGGCCTTGCCGGCACACAGCCCGACCGCATCCACTGCCACATCACGGTATTTGGGATCGTACATGTCCGGCGCACGCAGCTGGATCAGACGGATGCCGCCTGCGATGGCCTTCTGGATGCCGCGCAGCAATTCGGGCGCCTCCAGGCCATCGGGGGTGATCAAGTACTGGTCGGGCAGTCGCGCGGCAGCAACGATCGGCTTGTTGGCCTCAGGGAACTCGTATTGCCCCAAGTCCCGTGGCGCTACCCAAGCCAGGGGCTGGCCCTCGGCGCCATGGGGTTCGCCGGTGAAGGCGTCCACCTCACGGACATCCAGCAGCACCTGTTTGTCCGGGTAGTCGTGGCTGACCTTGATAAGTGGTCGCGAGCCCGTCACCTCGATACCCAGCTCTTCGCGCAACTCACGCGCCAGCGCCACCTCGACGGCCTCACCCTCTTCCACCTTGCCGCCAGGGAACTCCCACAGGCCGCCCTGGTGCTGGGTATCGGCGCGTCGGGCAATCAGGATGCGCCCGTCTGCGCCACGAATGACCGCCGCAACAACATGAATCCGTTTCACCCTTCTCGCTCCGCCAGGCCAGCCTTCTGCCAGGCCTGGAAGGCCGGCCATTGATAAATGGTTTCAATGTAAGCGGCCGCTTCGGCCGGAACTTCGACGCGGTAGGTGCGCAGACGCACCGCCACCGGCGCGAAGAACGCATCGGCCAGGCTCGGCTTGCCGAACAGGAACGGCCCAGGCTCCTTGGCCGCCAGTCGGCACTCAGACCACAGGGCAACGATTCGGTCGATATCGACTTGCACGTCCAGCGGCATGTTCTCCAACGCTTCATCGCGAGACAGATCGAACGGCATCGTGCTGCGCAGCGCCATGAAACCACTGTGCATCTGCGCACACGCTGAACGCGCCTGGGCACGGGCAGCGATGTCCGCCGGCCACAGTTGGGCCTCGGGATGACGTTCGGCAAGGTATTCGGCAATGGCCAAGGAGTCGGCGATGACGCCGTGCTCGGTCTTGAGCAGCGGCACCTTGCCGGTAGCGGAGAATTCGAGGATACGTTTGCGGGTATCGGGCTGGTTCAGGGTGATCAGCGTCTCTTCATACGGCACGCCAGCCAGCTCAAGGGCCAGGGCACCGCGTAGCGACCAGGATGAGTACAGCTTGTCGCCGATGATCAGGTGATAGCTCATGGTTCGGCTCCATTGGATCGGAATACTAGGGACTGCTGTGCAGCGCTTCGCGGGCGAACCCGCTCCCACAACGTTTGCATATGCTGCATGGGAGCGGATTTACCCGCGAAGAGGCCATCAGGTGCGGTATTCGGCGTTGATCTTCACATACTCGTGGGACAGGTCGGTGGTCCAGATGGTTTCGCTGCATTGGCCACGACCAAGCTCGATGCGAATGGTGATTTCTTCCTGGGCCATCACCTTGGCGCCCTGGTCCTCGGTGTAGCTCGGGCTGCGGCCGCCCTTGCTGGCAATGCACACGTCATCGAGGAACACGTCGATCAGGCTGACATCCAGTGCGGGCACGCCGGCACGGCCGACAGCGGCAAGGATGCGGCCCCAGTTGGGGTCGGAGGCGAACAGTGCGGTCTTGATCAGCGGCGAGTGGGCCACGGCGTAGCCGACGTCCAGGCACTCCTGGTGATTGCCACCACCGTTGACCTGAACGGTAACGAACTTGGTCGCGCCTTCACCGTCGCGAACGATGGCCTGGGCAACTTCCATGCACACCTCGAAGACAGCCTTTTTCAGGGCCTCGAACAGCGCACCGCTGGCCTGGGTGACTTCCGGCAGATCGGCCTTGCCGGTCGCGATCAACATGCAGCAGTCGTTGGTCGAGGTATCGCCGTCGATGGTGATGCGGTTGAACGACTTGTTGGCGCCATCGAGCAGTAGGTCCTTGAGCACCGCAGGAGCCACCTTGGCGTCGGTGGCAATGTAGCCGAGCATGGTGGCCATGTTCGGACGGATCATCCCGGCGCCCTTGCTGATGCCGGTCACAGTGACGGTCACGCCGTCGTGCTGGAACTGGCGGCTGGCCCCCTTGGGCAGGGTGTCGGTGGTCATGATGCCGGTGGCGGCCTCGGCCCAGTTGTTTTCCGACAGGTCATCCAGGGCAGCTTGCAGCGCGCCCTCGATCTTCTCGACCGGCAGCGGCTCGCCGATCACGCCAGTGGAAAACGGCAGCACAGCGCTGGCCTCCACGCCCGCCAGTTCCGCCAGCTTGGCACAGGTGCGCTCGGCAGCGGCCAGGCCCGGTGCGCCGGTACCTGCGTTGGCGTTGCCAGTGTTGGTCAGCAGGTAGCGCACGGTGCCCTGCACGCGCTGCTTGGACAGGATCACAGGCGCTGCGCAGAAGGCGTTGAGGGTAAACACACCGGCGACGCTGGAGCCTTCGGCGCAACGCATCACCACCACGTCCTTGCGCCCAGGGCGCTTGATACCCGCCGAGGCGATGCCGAGTTCGAAACCGGGAACCGGGTGCAGGGTGGGCAAAGGACCAAGACCAACAGCCATGTAAGCGCTCCTAGAGAAACCAAAGGGGATGTGGCGATGCCGCACGATCTTAATAGCGGCCAACGCGCGGATGGAAGAGCGGGACCGCTATGCGGCCCTTTTGCGACACAAGGCCGCTATCACAAGGTTGCAGCGTTTTGGAGTCACGCGCTGCACCTGTGGTAGCGGCCTTGTGTCGCGGTGGGCTGCAAAGCAGCCCTGATCAACAGTCAGCGCCAGGGCTATCCGATCACTCGATCTGGCCGTGGCAGTGCTTGAACTTCTTGCCCGAACCGCACCAGCACGGCTCGTTGCGACCCAGCTTCTGCTCGTTGCGTACCGGCGCGGCAGCCACAGCCACCTCGGCGCCTTCCTCGGCGAGCTGCTGCTCGCTTTCCAGGCCAGGGGCAGCAGCATGCTGGAACTGCATGCGCTGAGCCAGTTCCTCGGCTTCGCGGCGCAAGCGGGCCTCTTCTTCGGCCGGATCCTCGCGGCGAACCTGGACGTGGGAAAGCACGCGGATGGTATCGCGCTTGATCGACTCCAGCAGTTCCTGGAACAGGGTGAAGGATTCGCGCTTGTACTCTTGCTTCGGGTTCTTCTGCGCATAACCGCGCAGGTGGATACCGTGGCGCAGGTGGTCCATGGTCGACAGGTGGTCTTTCCACAGATCGTCCAGCACGCGCAGCAGGATCTGCTTTTCGAAGGTGCGCAGGGCCTCGATGCCAGCCTGGTCTTCCTTCTCGTTATAGGCAGTGGTGATTTCGTGGAGCAGCTTCTCGCGCAGGGTCTCTTCGTAGAGGCGCTCGTCCTCGTCGAGCCACTGCTGGATCGGCAGCTTGATGGCGAAATCACTGGCCAGCGCGGCCTCCAGGCCTGCCACGTCCCACTGCTCAGGCAGCGATTGCGGCGGGATGTGCTGGCTGATGGTGGCATCGAGCACTTCCTGGCGGAACTCGGCGATGGTGTCACCGATGTTCTCGGCGGCCAGCAAGCTGTTGCGCATGTGGTAGATCACCTTGCGCTGTTCGTTGGCCACATCGTCGTATTCGAGCAACTGCTTGCGGATGTCGAAGTTGCGACCCTCGACCTTGCGCTGGGCCTTCTCGATGGCATTGGTGACCATGCGGTGTTCGATGGCCTCGCCGGACTGCATGCCCAGCGCCTTCATGAAGTTCTTCACGCGGTCGGAGGCAAAGATACGCATCAGGCTGTCTTCAAGAGACAGGTAGAAGCGGCTCGAGCCTGGGTCGCCCTGACGACCGGCACGACCACGCAGCTGGTTGTCGATACGGCGGGACTCGTGACGCTCGGACGCGATCACGTGCAGGCCACCGGCCTCGATCACCTGTTGATGACGCTTCTGCCAGTCGGCCTTGATCTGGGCGATCTGCTCGGCGCTCGGGTTCTCAAGGGCGGCGACTTCTGCCTCCCAGTTGCCGCCCAAGAGGATGTCGGTACCACGGCCGGCCATGTTGGTGGCGATGGTCAGCGCACCTGGCGCACCGGCCTGGGCGATGATCTCGGCTTCTTTTTCGTGGTACTTGGCGTTGAGCACCTTGTGGTCGATACCTTCTTTTTTCAGAAGGTTGGACATGTGCTCGGAGGTCTCGATGGTGGCGGTACCGACCAGCACCGGACGTCCCTGCTTCATGCTTTCCTTGATGTCGGCGATGATCGCCGCGTACTTCTCGTCGGCAGTCAGGTACACCAGGTCGTTGAAGTCCTTGCGCGCCAACGGCTTGTTCGGCGGAATGACCATCACGTTGAGGTTGTAGATCTGGGCGAACTCGAAGGCCTCGGTGTCAGCGGTACCGGTCATACCGGACAGCTTGGTGTAGAGGCGGAAGTAGTTCTGGAAGGTGGTCGAAGCCAGGGTCTGGCTCTCGGCCTGGATGTTCAGGTTTTCCTTCGCTTCGATGGCCTGGTGCAGGCCTTCGGAGAGACGGCGGCCCGGCATGGTACGACCGGTGTGCTCGTCGATCAGCAGGACCTGGCCGTCCTGGACGATGTACTCGACGTTGCGATGGAACAGTTTGTGGGCGCGCAGACCGGCATAGACGTGGGTCAGCAGGCCCAGGTTGTGCGCCGAGTAGAGGCTCTCGCCCTCGGCCAGCAGGCCGGCCTGGGTCAGCATCTCCTCGATGAACTGGTGACCGGCTTCGTTGAGCTCCACCTGACGGCTCTTTTCGTCGATGGTGAAGTGGCCTTCCTGGGTGACCTGGCCTTCGACTTCCTCGATGTGCTGCTTCAGGCGCGGGATCAGGCGGTTGATCTCGATGTACAGCTTGGAGCTGTCCTCGGCCTGGCCGGAGATGATCAGCGGCGTACGGGCTTCGTCGATGAGGATCGAGTCGACTTCGTCGATCACGGCGAAGTTCAGCTCACGCTGGAACTTCTCTTCCAGGCTGAACGCCATGTTGTCGCGCAGGTAATCGAAACCGAATTCGTTGTTGGTGCCGTAGGTGATGTCCGCGGCGTAGGCAGCGCGCTTTTCTTCCGGCGGCTGGAAAGCCGACACGATGCCCACGGACAGACCGAGGAACTCGTACAGCGGGCGCATCCAGTTGGCATCGCGGCGGGCGAGGTAGTCGTTGACGGTCACCACGTGCACGCCCTTGCCGGACAGTGCGTTGAGATAGACCGCCAGGGTACCGACCAAGGTCTTGCCTTCACCGGTACGCATTTCTGCGATCATGCCTTCGTGCAGGGTCATACCGCCGATCAGCTGCACGTCGAAGTGACGCATGCCCATGACACGCTTGCCGGCCTCGCGGGCCACGGCGAAGGCTTCCGGCAGCAGTTGGTCGAGGGTCTCGCCTTTGGCCAGGCGCTCCTTGAACTCTGCGGTCTTGCTCCGCAGCTGCTCGTCGGAGAGGGCCACCATCTTCTCTTCGAAGGCATTGACGATGTTCACCGTCTTGAGCATGCGTTTGACTTCACGCTCGTTCTTGCTTCCAAAAAGTTTTTTTAACAAAGGCGCAAACATATCGGCAGGATCTTCCACACGTAGGGATGGAGGGCGGCCCCATGAGTCGCCCGTGCAGCCCTGAGGCCGCATGCGAACGAGCATTCTACCCGGAAACGATGGTGAGGAAAGTGGTGGATTTCCACGATGCTGGCACAGCGCTTTGGCGGGGGCCCTCCTAACATAAGGCCTTTTCGAACAAGTTCAAGGTGCTGGAAGATGAAACGTCTCAGGGACATTTCCCAAAGAGATCATGGGGTTGCCGCCCTTGCAGGTCAGCCTGCCCTCTCAATTGAGCTATAAAACCGCCACAGCGGGAGTGTCCTGCGGTCAGTCCAGCGCCATGGCTTCTGTTAAGATGGCCAATCTGTAACCACCTGCGTACCCCCATGGCCTACAAGCCCTCCCCCGCCCAGCCTCCGGCCGCGCTGTTGCGTCAGGCCAGGCCACTGCGCCTGCTGCTCAACCAGGCCGAGCGCTTGGCCCATTTGCAGCGTCTGCTGGAAAGCCAGCTGCAACCGGCCGCTCGCGAGCATTGCCATGTGGCGTCCTGGCGAGATGGCACCTTGCTGCTGGTGGTGACGGACGGTCACTGGGCTACGCGTCTGCGCTATCAGCAGAAGCGCCTGCAACGCCAGCTTCAGGCACTGGAGGCATTCGGCAATTTGCAGCGCATCTTGTTCAAGGTGCAACCCCCGCTGGTGCCGGCCAAACGGGATGGCCAAGGTGTAGAGCTGTCCTGCAAGGCCGCCGAGAGTATCCGCGATTCGGCCGAGGGCATCGCCGACCCCAAGCTGCGGGCAGCCCTGGAACGGCTGGCAGCGCATGCCCAAGGCAAGGAAAAGGGCTGAAAACGCCCCATAAAAAAGGCCACCCGAAGGTGGCCTCAATGAACTAGAGAGTGTTCGAACTTACACGGCCGCAACAGGGCGCATGTAGGAGATCGGTGCCGTGCTGGCATTTTCGAAAGTGACCACTTCCCAGGCGTCCTTCTCAGCGATGAGCTTGCGCAGCAACTGGTTGTTCAGCGCGTGTCCGGACTTGTAGCCCTTGAACTCGCCGATCAGGCTGTTGCCCAGCAGGTAGAGATCGCCGATGGCATCGAGGATCTTGTGCTTGACGAATTCGTCTTCGTAACGAAGGCCGTCTTCGTTGAGCACGCCGTCCTCATCGACCACGATGGCGTTTTCCACACTGCCGCCCAACGCAAGGTTGTGCTTGCGCAGGTACTCGATGTCACGCATGAAACCGAAGGTACGGGCGCGGCTGACTTCCTTCACGAACGACGTGCTGGAGAAGTCGACACTGGCGCTCTGGGTCCGGTTGCGCAGTACCGGATGATCGAAGTCGATCTCAAAGCTCACCTTGAACCCGTCGAAAGGCAGGAAGGTGGCGCGTTTGTCGCCCTCCTCCACCGTCACTTCGCGCAGGATGCGGATGAACTTCTTGGCGGCGTCCTGTTCTTCCAGGCCGGCGGATTGAATCAGGAATACGAAGGGGCCCGCGCTGCCATCCATGATCGGTACTTCCGAGGCGGAGAGCTCGACGTAGGCGTTATCGATGCCCAGGCCCGCCATGGCGGAGAGCAGGTGCTCGACCGTATCGACCTTTACGTCACCGTTGACCAGCGTCGTCGACATGGTTGTCTCGCCGACGTTGGCCGCACGGGCCGGGATCTCGACGACGGGGTCGAGGTCGGCACGGCGGAAGACGATGCCGGTGTCCACAGGCGCTGGCTTGAGGGTCAGGTAGACCTTCTCCCCGGAGTGCAGGCCGACACCTGTGGCACGGATGGTATTCTTCAGGGTGCGTTGTCTAATCATGGCTTTGGCCGCTTCAGCGCAAATTGCGAACAGGTATCAACAAAGGCTGGGGATGATAACAGACCCGGCCTTTGCTGAACACCAATCACCCCTATACCCCTGATAAATTCCATTAATCGGCCTGGCGACGCAGGAACGCCGGGATGTCGAGGTAGTCCAGATCATCCTGTGGGTTGAGTTTAGCCGCTGCTGCGGCACCTCCGTGGGCCTGGTTGCGCATCACGGTCGGACGCTCCAGGTCGCGGTAATTGACGGCAGGCTGCTCCTGACGCACCGGTGCAGGGTTGGACGCCTCGTAGGCGGCGGCCGCGCTCTGCAGAGTGTTGTCGACGACTTTGACCGGTTTCTCGATACGTGCGCCCAGACCAGTGGCAACCACGGTCACGTGCAGCTCGTCGCGCATATCCGGATCGATCACGGTGCCGACCTTGACCATGGCATGGTCGGAGGCGAAGGCTTCGATGATGCTACCGACGTCGGAGTACTCGCCCAGGGACAGGTCCGGACCTGCGGTGATGTTCACCAGGATGCCGCGGGCGCCCTGCAGGTTGACGTCTTCGAGCAGCGGGTTGCGGATCGCCGCCTCGGTGGCTTCGCGGGCACGGTTCGGACCGCTGGCGCAGCCGGTACCCATCATCGCCATGCCCATCTCACCCATTACGGTGCGCACGTCGGCGAAGTCGACGTTGATCATGCCCGGACGCTTGATGATGTCGGAGATACCACGCACGGCGCCAGCCAGTACGTCATCGGCCTTGGCGAAGGCCGACAGCAGGCTTGCATCCTTGCCCAGGATGGTCAGCAGCTTCTCGTTGGGGATGGTGATCAACGAGTCGACGCTTTCGGCCAGCATGCGGATGCCCTCGTCGGCGATCTGCATGCGCTTGCGACCTTCGAACGGGAACGGACGGGTCACCACCGCAACGGTGAGGATGCCCATTTCCTTGGCCACTTCGGCGATGATCGGCGCAGCACCGGTACCGGTACCGCCGCCCATGCCAGTGGTGATGAAGACCATGTTGGTGCCCTGCAGCACCTCAGCGATACGCTCACGGTCTTCCAGCGCGGCCTGACGGCCGACTTCCGGATTGGCACCAGCACCCAGGCCCTTGGTGACACCGGTACCCAGCTGCAGGATGGTGCGCGCGCCGATGTTCTTCAGCGCCTGGGCATCGGTGTTGGCGCAGATGAACTCGACGCCTTCGATGTTGCTTTTGACCATGTGGTTGACGGCGTTGCCACCACCACCACCGACACCGATCACTTTGATGACCGGACTTTGCGGGACGTTGTCTACGAGCTCGAACATTTTCCCTCTCCTTAACTGTTCTCTAGTTTTTGCGCCTACCACTACTGCTTTGAAACTTAGAAGTTGCCCTGGACCCAACGCTTGAATCGTTCAAGCACCGGAGCCTTCGGTTCATCGCCATAGCTGTTGTTGCTGCTGTTGCCGGTCAGGGGCAGGTCCTCGGTCTGCTTTTGCAGGCCGTAGGTGAGCAAGCCCACGCCGGTGGAATAGATCGGGTTGCGCACGACATCGCTGAGCCCCCGAACGCTGTGCGGTACGCCAAGGCGCACCGGCATGTGGAAGATTTCCTCGGCCAGTTCCACAGCGCCTTCCATCTTGGAGGTGCCGCCGGTCAGGACGATGCCGGCCGGCACCAGATCCTCGTAGCCGCTGCGACGCAGCTCGGCCTGGATCAAGGTGAAGAGCTCGTCGTAACGGGGCTCCACCACCTCGGCCAAGGCCTGGCGCGACAGCTCGCGCGGTGGGCGGTCGCCCACGCTCGGCACCTTGATGGTCTCGCCAGCGCCGGCCAGCTTGGCCAAGGCACAGGCGTAGCGGATCTTGATTTCCTCGGCGTACTGGGTCGGGGTCCGCAGGGCCATGGCGATATCGTTGGTCACCTGGTCGCCCGCGATCGGGATCACCGCGGTGTGGCGGATGGCACCCTCGGTGAAGATGGCGATGTCGGTGGTACCACCACCGATGTCCACCAGGCACACGCCCAGTTCCTTCTCGTCATCGGTCAGCACCGAATAGGCCGACGCCAGTTGTTCGAGGATGATGTCGTCGATTTCCAGACCACAGCGGCGCACGCACTTTTCGATGTTCTGGGCGGCGTTGACTGCGCAGGTGACCACGTGGACCTTGGCTTCCAGACGCACACCGGACATGCCCAGAGGCTCGCGCACGCCTTCCTGGTTGTCGATCACGTAGTCCTGCGGCAGGGTGTGCAGCACCCGCTGGTCTGCCGGGATGGCCACGGCCTGGGCGGCGTCCAGTACGCGCTCGAGGTCAGCGGTGCTGACTTCGCGATCGCGAATCGCGACGATGCCGTGGGAGTTGAGGCTGCGAATGTGATTACCGGCGACGCCGACGAACGCCGAGTGAATGCGGCAGCCGGCCATCAGCTGCGCCTCTTCCACCGCGCGCTGGATCGACTGCACGGTGGACTCGATGTTCACCACCACGCCTTTCTTCAGGCCGCGGGAGGGATGGGTACCGATGCCCACGATTTCCAGTGTGCCGTCAGCGGCTACCTCACCCACCAGCGCCACCACCTTGGAGGTGCCGATGTCCAGCCCGACGATCATTTTGCCGCTATGCGCGTTTGCCATGGTCCTGCCTCTCTCTAATTCTTCGCAACGGCGGGTTGGGCCGTCGTCGGTGCAATCGGTTCCCGCCAGCCAACGGCAAGCCCGTTGGCGTACCGCAGATCAACGCGGGCGATGTTGGTGATCTGCTCTTTGAGTGTCTTGTCGTAAATGGCAATGAAACGGCGCATCTTCTCCACCAGATGGTCGCGCCCCAGCAGCAGCTCGATCCCAGGCCCGGCGCTACCCGCGCCGGTGGTGAGGAACCAACTGCCTCGCTCGCGCAGCTCCAGGCGAGCGATGGAAAAGCCCAGGGGGCGCAGCATCTGGCTCAATACTTGATACTGCTGCATGACTTGTTGCTGAGCGCGCTGCGGCCCGAACAGCTGCGGCAGGTGCTCGTAGTTGGCCAGTTCGCGCGGGGTGAAGGCCTGGCCTTGGTTGTTGAGCAAGGCTTCGTCGCCCCAGCGCGCCACCGGCAACTGTTCTTCCAGGCGGATCACCACCTCGTCCGGCCATACCCGGCGGACTTCGGCATGGGCGATCCATGGCATCTGTTCGAGCTCCAGGCGCATCGCCGTCAGGTCGACACTGAAGAAGCTTGCGGCCACGTACGGCGCGATCCGCTGCTGCACTGCCTGCTGGCTGATGTAGCTCAGGTCGCCCTGCACGGCGATCTTGGTGATCGGCCGGTCGGCATACGGCATCAGGCGCACGGCGCCTTCATAGGCCCCGAAGCCTGCAGCGACCAGCAACACCGGCCACAGCAAGCGTTTGAGGCCGCCCAGGCTGGGCCGCGGCAGGCGCGCCGATACGGGCTCGTCGGCCACCAGTCGGCTGGCACCACGCGGCACCGGCTTGCTACGGCCGGTAACGGGTTGCTGCTGACGTATCATCGCGCCGTGCATGGCTCTTAACCTCGCGTCGCTACGCTTTCGGCCAGGATCGCCAGCACCAGTTGCTGGAAGTCCAGACCGGCCGCGCGGGCCGCCATCGGCACCAGGCTATGGTCGGTCATGCCGGGTGCGGTGTTGACTTCGAGCAGCCAGAACCGGCCCTGCTCGTCCTGCATCACGTCCAGACGCCCCCAGCCTTCGATGCCAATGGCATCGCAGGCGCGTGCGGTCAGTTCGATCAGTTCCTGTTCCTTGGCGTTGTCCAGGCCGCACGGGATGCGGTATTGGGTATCGTTGGCCAGGTACTTGGCGTCGTAGTCGTAGAACACGTGCGGCGTGCCCAAGGCAATCGGAGGCAGCACCTGACCGCGCAGCACGGCCACGGTGAACTCCGGACCATGGATCCACTGCTCGACCAGCACCTGGGAGTCGTAGCGGGCGGCATCGCGCCAGGCAGCGACCAGCTCCTGCTCGTTGTTCACCTTGGCCATGCCGATACTGGAACCTTCATGGGCCGGTTTGACGATCAACGGGAAGCCCAGTTCCTTACCGGCCTCGACACAATCGTGCTCGCTGCCCAGCACGGCATGGCGCGGGGTCGGAATGCCCAGGCTCTGCCAGACCTGCTTGGTGCGCAGTTTGTCCATCGCCAGCGCAGACGCCAGGATGCCGCTGCCGGTGTAGGGAATGTCCAGGCACTCCAGCAGGCCCTGCATGCTGCCATCTTCTCCCCCACGGCCGTGGAGAATGATGAAGGCGCGGTCGATCTTCTCGCTCTGCAGGCGTGCCAGCAGGTCATCGCCCACATCGATGCCGACCACGTCGACACCGGCGCTGGTCAGCGCTTCGAGCACCGCCTTGCCGGACTTGAGCGACACCTCGCGCTCGGCGCTCTTGCCGCCGTACAGCACAGCGACGCGACCGAAGGCTTTTACGTCCAGGGTCGAGTGCAATTGGTCGTAGGCGCTGCTCATTTCGACTTCTCCTGGCTGGCGACGGCGCCAGCGAACAGCGGGCTCTTGATCAGTTGCGGGGCCAGGCCGCCGATGTCACCGGCGCCTTGGCACAGCAGGATGTCGCCGGCGCGCAGCAATGGCTTGACCAGCGGCGCAAGATCGACACCCCGTTCGATGTAGATCGGGTCCAGTTGGCCGCGCTGACGGATGCTGTGGCACAGCTGGCGACTGTCGGCCCCCGGGATCGGCTCCTCGCCGGCCGGGTAGACCTCCATCAGCAGCAATACGTTGGCGTCGGCCAGTACCTGTACAAAGTCGTCGTACAGGTCGCGGGTGCGGCTGTAGCGGTGCGGCTGATAGACCATCACCAGACGCCGGCTCGGCCAACCGCCACGCACGGCCTTGATTACCGCGGCCACTTCGGTCGGGTGGTGTCCGTAGTCGTCGACCAGCATCACGCTGCCGCCTTCGACCGGCAGCTCGCCGTACACCTGGAAACGCCGGCCCACGCCCTGGAAGCCGGACAGGCCCTGGACGATGGCGTCGTCGCTGATGCCTTCGTCGGTGGCGATGGCAATGGTGGCCAGGGCATTGAGCACGTTGTGGTTGCCCGGCATGTTGACCGAAACCTCCAACGGCTCGCAGTCGCGGCGCAACACGGTGAAGTGGGTCTGCATGCCTTCCTGGCGAACGTTGATGGCGCGCACGTCAGCTTCTTCGCTGAAGCCGTAGGTGACGCTCGGACGCTTGACCTGTGGCAGGATCTCGCGCACCACCGGATCGTCCAGGCACATCACGGCCAGACCGTAGAACGGCAGGTTGTGCAGGAACTCGACGAAGGTTTTCTTCAGTTTGTTGAAGTCGCCTTCGTAGGTGGCCATGTGGTCGGCATCGATGTTGGTGACGACCGCGACCATCGGTTGCAGGTGCAGGAAGCTGGCGTCGCTCTCATCGGCCTCGGCGATCAGGTAGCGGCTGGTGCCGAGCTGGGCGTTGGTGCCGGCTGCGGTCAGGCGCCCACCGATGACGAAGGTCGGATCCAGGCCGCCGGCGGCGAACACCGATGCCAGCAGGCTGGTGGTGGTGGTCTTGCCATGGGTACCGGCCACGGCGATGCCATGACGGTAGCGCATCAGCTCGGCGAGCATTTCGGCGCGCGGCACCACAGGAATGCGCCGCTCGAGGGCGGTGGCGACTTCCGGGTTGGCCGGATTGATGGCGCTGGACACCACCAGTACATCAGCGTTGGCGGCGTTCTCGGCACGGTGGCCGACGAAAATCTCGGCGCCGAACGACTCCAGGCGCTCGGTGACCGGGGACGCTTTGAGGTCCGAACCGGACACCTGGTAGCCCAGGTTCAGCAGCACTTCGGCGATGCCGCACATGCCCACGCCGCCGACACCGACGAAGTGGATGCGACGGATGCGGCCCATTTTCGGCTGGGGCATGGCTTTCTGGCTCTCAACCATGGGCCACCTCCAGGCAGATATCGACCACGGTGCTGGTTGCGGCAGGTTTGGCCAGGCGCCGTGCGGTGCTGGCCATGGTGTTGAGTTTCTCGGGTTGCATCAGCACCTCGTTCAGGCGTTCAGCGAGCTGCGCTGCGCCAGTTGTCGCTTGTGGCATCAGGAAGGCAGCGCCTTCACGAGCCAGGTATTGGGCGTTGTGGGTCTGGTGGTCGTCGATGGCGTGGGGCAAAGGCACCAGCACCGAGGGCAGGCCTGCCGCAGCCAGTTCGCTGACGGTCAGGGCACCCGCCCGGCATACCACCATGTCAGCCCAGCCATAGGCATGGGCCATGTCCTTGATGAAGGGCTCTACCTGAGCCTCGACCCCCGCCTCGCGATAACGCTCGGCGGTGATCGGCGCGTGTTGCTTGCCGGCCTGATGGAACACCTCGGGGCGCAGGCTCGCAGGCACTTCCGACAGGGCCTTAGGCAGCAATTTGTTCAATGGTTCCGCACCCAGGCTGCCACCGAGCACCAACAGGCGTGCGCGGCGCTCGGCCAACGGGGCGCGTGGCGCCTCCAAGAACAGCTCCGGGCGCACCGGATTGCCGGTAGTGCGGCGCTTGCCGCTGGCCTGGAACGTGTCCGGGAAAGCTTCGCAGACTCGCGCCGACAGCGGCACCAGCAGCCGATTGGCGGTACCGGCGCGGGCGTTCTGCTCATGGATGACCAGCGGCACACCACACAGCCGCGCGGCAACACCGCCCGGGCCGGTCACGTAGCCGCCAAAGCCCAGCACGCAGACCGGCTTGAGCTGACGGATGATACGTCGCGCCTGGAGCACCGCCTTGACCAGCGTGAACGGCGCCTTGAGCAGCGAAAGCTTGCCTTTGCCGCGCAGGCCGCTGACCTGGATCAGGTGCAGGGGCAGACCTGCCTGGGGCACGAGTTCGTTCTCGATACCGCGCGGGGTACCCAGCCAATGCACGCTGTAGCCACGGGCCTGGAATTCACGGGCGCAGGCCAGGGCCGGGAAGACATGCCCCCCGGTGCCACCGGCCATGATCAGAACGTTTTTGCCGTCAGCGGCCATGGTAGGTCTCCTCGGCAAAATCGCTTTCCTTGAACTCGTGCTCCTCGCTGCCCAGGTGCGTGCGGCTTTCCCACTCGATGCGCAGCAGCAATCCCACGCAGGCACAGCAGATCACCAGCGAACTGCCGCCGTAGCTGAGGAACGGCAGGGTCAGGCCTTTGGTCGGTAGCAGGCCGACGTTCACGCCGATGTTGATCAGGAACTGGCCGATCCACAGGAACGCCAGGCCGAACGCCATGTAGGCGGCAAAGAACTGCTTGGCCTTTTCCGCCCACAGGCCAATGTACAGGGCCCGCACGGTGACGAAGACGAACAGCGCCACGGTGCACAGCGAGCCGACCACGCCCAGTTCCTCGGCCAGGACCGAGAACACGAAGTCGGTGTGCGCTTCAGGCAGGTAGAACTGCTTCTGCACGCTGTTGCCCAGGCCCACGCCCAGCCATTCGCCACGCCCGAAGGCAATCAGTGCCTGGGTCAGCTGGTAGCCGGAGCCGAACTGGTCGGCCCAGGGGTCGGTGAAGGTGATCAGACGCGCCATCCGGTAGGGCTGGGCCTGGACCAGAATGAACACCGCCACCACCGCCAGCACCACCATCAAGCTGAAGCGGAACAACCCCACCCCGCCGAGGAACAACATGGCTGCGGCTGCGCCCATCATCACGACGGTGGCGCCGAAGTCCGGTTCCATCAGCAGCAGGCCGGCCATGGGCAGCAGGACGATGAAGGGTTTGAAGAAGCCCATCCAGCTCTCACGGACTTCCTGCTGGCGACGTACCAGGTAGCCGGCCAGGTAGATGACCACGAAAACCTTGGCAATCTCGGAGGGTTGGACGTTGAAGAAGCTGAAGCCGATCCAGCGCATGGAACCGTTCACTTCCCGGCCAATGCCTGGCACCAATACCAGGAACAGCAAGCCAAAGGCACCGACCAGCATCATGAAGCCCATGCGCTGCCAGGTGGCGATCGGCACCATCATGGTCGCGCCACAGGCGACCAGGCCCAGGGCCACGTACACCAGATGGCGGAACATGTGATACAGCGGGTTGCCCGACTGCACTGCGGCCACTTCCGAGGAGGCCGAGGTGATCATCACCAGGCCCAGGCCCAGCAGCGCCAGACAACCGGCGAGGAAGGCGAAGTCCAGGTCGATGCCGCGGCCGCTGATCAGCGGCGATGGATAAGGCTTGAGGATGCCGAAGATCATGCCAGCCCCTCCGCTGCCCGGGCGAACAGACGTCCGCGCTCTTCGAAGTTCTTGAACATGTCGAGGCTGGCGCAGGCCGGCGACAAGAGCACGGCATCGCCTGGCTCGGCCAGCTCGGCGCATTGCTGCACGGCTTCATCCAGGGTCTTGACCCGAACCTGGTGCACGCCCTCGCCCAGCGACTGGGCCAAGCGCTCGGCATCCCGCCCCAGCAGGACCACGGCGCGGCAGAAACGCGCCACCGGCTCACGCAATGCCGAGAAGTCCGCTCCCTTACCGTCGCCACCGGCGATGAGCACCAGTTTGCCGTCGATATCCGCTCCCAAACCTTCGATCGCCGCCAGGGCAGCACCGACGTTGGTGGCCTTGGAGTCGTCGTACCAGTTGACACCGTTGCGCTCACGCACCCATTGGCAACGGTGGGCGAGCCCGGTGAACTCACGCAGCGCTTCGAGCATCGGCGCGAACGGCAGGCCCACGGCATGACCCAGGGCCAGGGCGGCCAGGGCGTTGCTCTGATTGTGGGCACCGCGGATCTTCAGTTCACGCACCGGCATGAGGGTCTGGAATTCGAAGGCCAGGTACTTCTCGCCGTCCACTTCACGCAGGCCGAAAGCCTTGAAGTCTGGAACGTTCAAGCCAAAGGTCCAGCACGGGCGGCCCTCGACCGGCAACGGCCGGCTCAAGGCATCCTGGCGGTTGACCACCACCTGGCGAGCGCCACGGAAGATCCGGTGCTTGGCCAGGTGATAGGCCGGCAGGCCGCTGTAGCGGTCCATGTGGTCTTCGCTGATGTTCAGCACAGTGGCCACTTCAGCGTTGAGCTGGTCGGTGGTCTCCAGCTGGAAGCTGGAAAGCTCCAGAACATACAGTTCCACCGTGTCATCCAGCAGATCCAGCGCCGGCGTACCCAGGTTGCCGCCCACCGCCACACGCTTGCCCGCCTTGGCGGCCATTTCGCCGACCAGGGTGGTCACGGTGCTTTTGGCATTGGAGCCGCTGATCGCCACGATGGGCGCCTTGGCATGACGCGCGAACAGCTCGATGTCGCCGGACAGCGTCACGCCGCGGGCCGCAGCCTGCTGCAGGGCCGGGGTGGCCAGGGCCAGGCCAGGGCTGACATAGAGTTCGTTGGCGCGGCACAGGAAGTCCACGTCCAGCTCGCCACAGCGCACTTCCACCTGCGGATATTCACGACGCAGGGTTTCCAGTTCCGGCGGCTGCTCGCGGGTATCGGCGACCGCAAAGGCAATGCCCCGGCTCGCCAGGAAGCGAACCAGGGACATGCCGCTCTTGCCGAGGCCGACAACGATGCGGAATTGGTCGGAAGCGATCAATGACACGCTCACTTACCTCAGTTTCAGGGTGGCAAGGCCGATCAGCACCAGAATCACGGTGATGATCCAGAATCGGACGATCACCCGCGGCTCGGGCCAACCCTTGAGTTCAAAATGGTGATGGATCGGCGCCATGCGGAACACCCGCTTGCCGGTCAACTTGAAGGAGGCCACCTGGATCACCACCGACAGGGTCTCCATGACGAACACGCCGCCCATGATGAACAGGACGATTTCCTGGCGAACGATGACGGCGATGGTGCCCAGCGCAGCGCCCAGCGCCAGCGCGCCGACGTCACCCATGAAGACCTGGGCCGGGTAGGTGTTGAACCACAGGAAGCCCAGGCCGGCACCGATCAGCGCGCCGCAGAACACGATCAGCTCACCTGCCCCCGGTACGTACGGGATCAGCAGGTATTCAGCGAACTTAACGTTGCCGGACAAGTAGCAGAAGATGCCCAGGGCGCCGCCGACCATCACGGTTGGCATGATCGCCAGGCCATCGAGGCCGTCGGTCAGGTTGACCGCGTTGCTCGAGCCGACGATGACGAAATAGGTCAGCACGATGAAGAACGCGCCCAGGGGAATGGTGAGGTCCTTGAGCATCGGCACGATCAGGGTGGTCTCGACGCTGGTCGGTGCGGTGGTGTAAAGGAACACTGCCGCGCCCAGACCGAACACTGATTGCCAGAAGTACTTCCAGCGGCTCGGCAAGCCACGGGAGTTCTTCTCGATCACCTTGCGATAGTCGTCGACCCAGCCGATGGCGCCGAACAGCATGGTCACGATCAGTACGACCCAGACGTAGCGGTTGGTCAGGTCGGCCCACAACAGTGTGCTGATGCCGATGGCAGACAGGATCAGGGCACCGCCCATGGTAGGGGTGCCGGATTTGGACAGGTGCGATTGCGGGCCGTCGTTACGGACAGCCTGACCGATCTGGCGGATCTGCAGGGTGCGGATCATCCACGGCCCGAGCCACAGCGCCAGGGACAGCGCGGTCAACACACCCAGGATCCCGCGCAGGGACAGGTACTGGAAGACCGCGAAGCCCTTGTAGAACTGTTGCAGATACTCGGCCAACAGCAGCAGCATTAATGTTTCTCCCCGCTGGGACCGCACAAGGCCGCCACGACGTTTTCCATCGCAGCGCTGCGCGAACCCTTGATCAAGATAGTGGTGTCACTGGCAGTCTCGGCGCGAACGGCATCGATCAGCTCAGCCTGGGTGGTGAAATGGCGGCCATTGGCGCCGTACGCCGCGACCGCGTGGGCCATGTTGGTACCTACCGCGTACAGGGCGTCGACCTTGCCGCGGGCGTAGTCACCCACCTGACGGTGGCCTTCTTCAGCCCATTGCCCCAGTTCGCCGATATCCCCGAGCACCAGAACGGTGCGTCCGGAAAAGCCGGCGAGTATATCAATGGCAGCGCACATCGAGGTGGGATTTGCGTTGTAGCTGTCGTCGATCACACGCACGCCGTTGGCAGCGATCTGGGCAACGGTGCGGCCTTTGACTGGCTGGACTGCCTCCAACCCGGCTGCAATGCCTTCCAGGCTCACGCCCAAGGCATGGGCAGCGGCGGCGGCGGCCAGCGCGTTGCTGACGTTGTGGGTGCCCAGCAGGTTCAGTTGCACCTTCACCGAGCCTTGCGGCCCGTTCAAGGTGAAGGACGGGCAGCCACGGGCGTCGCGCCCGATGTCGCTGGCGTGGAAATCAGCCTGAGGATTGTCCAGTGCAAAGCTGAGGATGCGGTGCTGGCCCGCGCGCTTGCGCCAGACCTCGAAGGCTTTGTCGGCCAGATTAAGGACAGCCGTGCCGCCCTCGCCCAGGCCCTCGAGGATCTCGCCCTTGGCCTCGACGATCTTCTCGGGACCGCCGAATTCGCCAACGTGGGCGGTTCCGGCGTTGTTGATGATGACGACCTGAGGCTGGGTCAGACCGACGGTATAGCGGATCTCGCCGATACGCGAGGCGCCCAGCTCGATCACCGCTGCGCTGTGCTCCGGGGAAATCTCCAGCAAGGTCAGCGGTGCGCCGAGGTCGTTGTTGAGATTGCCGCGAGTGGCAAGTACCAAGCCGCGCGTGCGCAGGATGCTGGCCAGCAGTTCCTTGACCGTGGTCTTGCCGCTGGAACCGGTGATGGCCGCGACCGGCTTGTCGAAGGCAGCGCGATTCAGGGCACCGAGCTGGCCCAGGGCGAGCCGGCTGTCGGCAACCACCAGCTGTGGCAAGTCGACGCCTTCCACTTCGCGCTCCACCAGCGCAGCCACGGCGCCCTTGGCCTTGACGTCAGCCAAATAGTCGTGACCATCGAAACGCGGCCCGGCCAGAGCGACGAACAACTGTCCGGCCCCCACGGTGCGGCTGTCGATGCTGACGCCGCTGAAGCTCGCATCGGCACCGACATGGCGTCCCGCGAGCGGCGCGACCAACTGGCTAAGTGTCATGGGCTTAAGCATGCGGAGCCTCCCAGGCTGCAAGTGCCTTCTCGGCCTCGACCAGATCGGAGAAGTCATGGCGTTCGCCATTGATCTCCTGATAATCCTCATGCCCCTTGCCAGCGAGGACGATGACATCGTCGGCGGCAGCGGTGGCGATCAGATGGGCGATGGCATCGCCTCGGCCGGCGACGAATTCGACGTCGGCCGGCTTGGCGAATCCAGGGCGAATATCATCGAAGATCCGCTGCGGGTCTTCGGTACGCGGATTGTCGTCGGTGACCAGCACGCGGTCAGCCAGGCGCTCGGCCACTTCAGCCATCAACGGACGCTTGCCGCGATCACGATCGCCACCGCAGCCAAACAGGCACAGCAGGCGACCATGGGCGTGCGGACGCAGGGCTTCGAGGACCTTTTCCAGCGCATCGGGCGTATGGGCGTAATCGACCACCACCAGCGGCTTCTCGCCACCCCCCAGGCGCTGCATGCGCCCGATAGGGCCCTGCAGCTGCGGGGTGACCTTCAGGATTTCGTCCAACGGGTAGTCCAGCGCGAGCAGGGTGGCCACCGCAGCGAGCATGTTGCTCAGGTTGAAGCGGCCCAGCAGACGACTGCGCAGCGCATGCTCGCCCTGCGGGGTCACCAGCACAGCACGCACGCCGTCGTCATCGAAGCGGGCTTGTTTGCAGAACAACGTGGCGGTCGGATCCAGCAGGCTGTAGCTGATCAGACGGGACTCGCCGTGGCTCTGGGCCAGGCGACGACCGAACTCATCGTCCAGGTTGACCACGCGGCAACGCAGGTTCGGCCAGGCGAACAGCTTGGCCTTGGCAGCCTCGTAGGCCTCCATGCTGCCGTGGTAGTCCAGGTGATCACGGGACAGGTTGGTCATCACCGCGATGTCGAATGCCAGTGCCGCGACACGGCCCTGCTCCAGGGCATGGGACGACACTTCCATGGCCACGGCCTTGGCGCCGCCATGCTTGAGGTCGTTCAAGGTCGCCTGCACAGCGATCGGATCAGGTGTGGTCAGGCGGCCGCTGCGTAGCTCGCCATAGAAACCAGTGCCCAGCGTGCCGATCAGCCCGCAGCGCTGCCCCAGGGCATCAAGGGCTTGGGCCACCAGTTGGGTAACGCTGGTCTTGCCGTTGGTGCCGGTGACACCCACCAGATCCAGCTGACGGCTTGGTTCGCCATAGAACCGCCCGGCGATTTCCGACAGTTGGCCAATCAGGCCGCGCACCGGAATCAGCGGCGCCTCGGTGATCGGCAGAACGCTCGCTCCCTGCTCTTCATAGGCCACGGCGGCGGCGCCGCGGGCCAAGGCATCGGCGATGTGCTCGCGGCCGTCGACCTTCGCCCCTGGAACAGCCAGGAACAGGTCGCCCGGCCGCACCTGGCGGCTGTCGAGCGTCAACTCGCGGATCAGTGGATCGCGGCTGGCATAGGCGAAAAGCTTGCTCAATGGCATTGTCATCAACCACGCCCTCCATTGGCGGGTACTGCGCTGGCCTGCTGGGTCGCGGGGGGCGGCAGGTTGTCTGGCGGAACGTTCATCAAGCGCAGGGTGCCCGACATCACCTTGCTGAATACAGGCGCCGAGACCAGGCCGCCGAAATAGCCACCTTTGCTCGGCTCATCGATGACCACCACGATGGCGTAGCGCGGATCGCTCATCGGACCGAATCCTGCGAACAGCGAACGGTAGGCGTTTTCGGTGTAGCCCTTGGAGCCGACAGTGGCCTTACGCGCGGTACCGGACTTACCTCCCACGTGATAGAACGGCACCTGGGCGCGGAACACACCGCGCGGAGCTTCGATAACCTGCTGCAACATGGCCTGGACGGTTTCGGCGGTGTCGGCCGGAATCGCCTGCACGGCTTCCGGCGCCTTGTCGACCTTGAGAATCGACAGCGGCACCATCTTGCCGTCGTTGGCAATCGCCGCGTAGGCATGCACCAACTGCAAGGCCGTCACCGAAACGCCATAGCCGTAGGACAGGGTGGCGGTCTCGGCCTTGCGCCATTCGCGGTGGTTGGGCAGATTGCCGACACGCTCGCCCGGGAAGCCCAGGCCGGTGTACTGCCCCAGGCCGACTTGGGACATGACCCGATAGATCGCCTCGCCACCGATGTCGAAAGCAATCTTGCTCATGCCGACGTTACTGGAGTTGATCAGGATGCCGGTCAGGTCGAGGATCGGCCCCTCGCTCTTGGACACGTCCTTGATGGTGTAGCGGCCAATCTGCAGGCTGCCCGGATACACTTCGACCTTGTCGGTGGGTTTCCAGCGGCCGCTCTGCAGGGCCGCACTCATGGAGATCGGCTTGACGGTGGAGCCCGGCTCGAACACGTCGATGATCGCCCGGTTGCGCATGGCCGCCGGGAACATGCTGCGGCGGTTGTTCGGGTTGTAGGTCGGCTGGTTGACCATCGCCAGGACCTCGCCGGTCTTGACGTCCATGATTACCAGGCTGCCGGCCTTGGCTTCCTGCTCGGCGATGGCATTGCGCAGCTCACGGGTGGCCAGGTACTGCAGGCGCAGGTCGATGGACAACGCCAAGGTCTTGCCGGCCTTGGCGTTCTTGGTGACCTGGATGTCCTTGATCAGCCGACCACGCCGATCCTTGATCACCTGGCGTTTGCCAGGCACCCCGGCGAGCCACTCGTCATAGGCCAGCTCGACCCCTTCGCGACCATGGTCGTCCAGGTCTGTGAAGCCCACCATGTGCGCGGTGACATCGCCTGCCGGATAGAAGCGGCGGAACTCTTCCATGCCGTAGACGCCCGGCACCTTGAGGTCGAGCACCTGCTGGCCCTGCTCCGGCGTCAGCCCGCGGACCAGGTAGATGAATTCTTTGTTGGCTTGCTGGGTCAGGCGCTCGGTCAGTTGCTGAGCGTTCTGCCCAAGCGCGGCAGCCAGTTGTGGCCAGCGATCACGGGCAACCTGCATTTCCTTGGGGTTGGCCCACAGGGTGGTGACCGGCGTACTGACGGCCAACGGCTCACCGTTGCGGTCGGTAATCAGGCCACGGTGCGCGGGAATAGGAATATGACGCAGGCTGCGGGCATCGCCCTGGCCCTTGAGGAAGTCACGGTCGATCACCTGAAGGTCGATGATACGCCAGGCGATGGCGCCGACCATCAGCGCCAGCAAAGCGATCACAACCCGGAAGCGCCAGGGGTAGAGTGCGCCTTCGAGCTTCATCATGGCGCCACCATCCGCACTTCGTCAGCGGCCGGCACACGCATTTTCAGTTGCTCGCTGGCCAGGTTCTCGATACGGCTGTGGGCGGTCCAAGTGCTTTGCTCGAGAATCAACCGACCCCACTCGGCCTGGGCTTTGTCACGCTCGTTAAGCTCGCCATAGAGAGTGTTGAGCAACTGACGGTTCCAGTGGGCGCTGTAAGACACGGCGATCGCCGACACCAGCACACCGATAAACAGCAGAAGCATCAGGAAGCTTCCGCCTGGCAAAGGTTTGGCAAACAGCCGGCTCACCGCAGTTTCTCCGCCACCCGCATCACGGCACTGCGTGCGCGCGGGTTGGCCTGAAGCTCTGCATCGGAGGCGAACTGCGCCTTGCCGATCAGGCGGATCCGGGGTTCGAAGACCTTGTGCTGCACCGGCAGGTTGCGCGGCAGGTTGTCTGCCTCGCCCTTGGCCAGCTTGCGCATGAACAGCTTGACGATGCGGTCCTCGAGCGAATGGAAGCTGATCACCGCCAGTCGGCCACCAACCTCCAGCGCCTCGATAGCAGCTTCAAGGCCGGTCTCGAGGTCGCCCAGTTCGTTGTTGACGTGAATACGCAGCCCCTGGAAGGCGCGGGTGGCGGGATTCTTGCCCTTTTCCCAGGCAGGGTTGGCGACCTTGAGCACTTCGGCAAGGTCACCCGTGCGAGTGAACGGCTGCTGCTCTCGGCGCTGCACGACGGCGCGCGCCATGCGCTTGGCGAAACGTTCCTCACCGTATTCTTTGAAGACCCGGGCGATTTCGTCTTCGGGGGCAGTGGCGATGAACTCGGCGGCGCTGATGCCCTGGCCGGGATTCATGCGCATGTCCAACGGGCCGTCGTTGAGGAAACTGAAGCCACGCTCGGGGTCATCCAATTGCGGCGAGGAGACGCCAAGGTCCAGCAGAATGCCGCTGACCTTGCCATCGAGGCCACGTCGCGCGACTTCGTCGCCCATCTCGGCAAAGCTGCGCTGCACAATGACAAAGCGGCCGTCTTCGGCCGCCAGCGCTTGCCCTGTCGCAATCGCTTGTGGATCTTTGTCGAAACCCAGCAACTGTCCTTGCGGCCCGAGCTTGCTGAGAATAAGGCGACTGTGCCCACCCCGCCCGAAGGTGCCATCCAGATAGCAACCGTCGGCGCGCAGGGCCAATGCCTCGACAGCCTCGTCGAGCAGCACGGTGATGTGGTTGAAGCCGCTATCTATCGTCACAGGATCAGGTCACGCAAATCATCGGGCATGGCGCCCGGTTGTTGAATAGCTGCAAGGTCGGCTGCCGAAACCGCGTTCCAGGCATCTTCATCCCACAGCTGGAATTTGTTCAGCTGCCCCACCAGCATCGCCTTCTTGTCGAGCTTGGCGTATTCGCGCAGACGGGGCGGCACCAGGAAACGACCACTGCCATCGAGCTCCAGGTCCACCGCATTGCCGATCAGCAAACGCTGCAGGCGGCGGTTTTCCTCACGCAACGACGGCAAGGCACGCAACTTGGCTTCGATCTGTTCCCACTCATCGAGGGGATAAACACACAAGCAGGGGTCTACTGCGTCAATGGTCACGATCAATTGACCATTGCAACGCGAATCGAGCTCGTCACGGTACCGACTCGGCATGGCGAGTCGGCCCTTTGCATCGAGGCTGACGGCGTTGGCTCCGCGGAACACGGCTGCGATTCCCCACTGAGGTTAGCTTTATTTGGTCAGAAAACCCACTTCATCCCACTTTCTGCCACTTGCGCACACTATAGGAATCCGTCCGCCACACCGTCAAGGCACGTTCATAAGGAAATCCCTTACAGGACGGCGATTTAGCGCAACAAAGGAAGGAGGAACGACTACCAGCGAAGAAATTTGGCGAGAAAAATCAAAGATACGCGGACAGATGCAGCGTGAAGTTAAAGTGATTTATTAAGAGTAAGAATTTTTCGGTATTACCAGGACATATCTGCTATCGATTCAAGCAGGGAGAGGAAGGTGGAGAGTCGATCTGTAAGCCGGGTTCTGTCGAGGACAGTCATTCCTCTACGACGGCCATCACTGGACGCCTTTAGCAACCTACCCGGTTCCGACGCGGGCCACGCCGTAAGGAACCCTATTTGGTCTTGCTCCGAGTGGGGTTTACCTAGCCACGAACTGTTACCAGTCGTGCGGTGCGCTCTTACCGCACCTTTTCACCCTTACCGGCACCGAAGTGCTTAGGCGGTTGTTTTCTGTGGCACTTTCCGTAGGCTCGCGCCCCCCAGGCGTTACCTGGCACTCTGCCCTATGGAGCCCGGACTTTCCTCCCCCCTCTTTTGCGGAACAAAAGAAGGCAGCGACTGTCCGATCGACTCTCCGCCGACAAGGTTAACGGCAGGCGCGCTCAAGAACAAGTGACGCACCAAAGAATATCAATTTGCCACTATTTGGCTTTCTGTTTTTCCAGGGCAAATTGATAGAGCAAGTTCTTGCGAACGCCAGTGATTTCCGCCGCCAGCGCAGCCGCGCGCTTGAGCGGCAACTCCGCCAGCAACAGGTCGAGCACCCGCTGCGCTTCGCCGCTGATGGCTTGTTCATCCTCAGGTGCGCTCCAACCACCGACCAACACCACACACTCACCGCGCTGCTGATTGCTGTCGCCCTCGACAAAGGCGCGCAACTCACCCAGCGGCAACCCCTTGAGGGTCTCGAAGGTCTTGGTCAGCTCACGCCCCAGCACTGCCGGGCGATCCGCACCGAGCACCGCTTCCATGTCCTCCAGGCATTCGAGGATGCGGTGCGGGGCTTCATAGAAAATCAGGGTCCGCGGCTCCTCCTTGACCAGCTCGAGCCGGGCCCGGCGGCCCGCCGCCTTGGCCGGCAGGAAGCCTTCGAAAATGAATCGGTCCGACGGCAGCCCCGCCGCCGACAACGCGGCGATCAATGCGCAGGCGCCGGGCACTGGCACCACCTGCACCCCTGCCGCACGCGCCTGGCGCACCAAGTGGTAGCCTGGATCGGAGATCAGCGGCGTGCCGGCATCCGATACCAAGGCCACGTCGTCTCCCGCCAGAAGCCGAGTGATGAACCGCCCGCCTTCATCTCGCTCGTTGTGTTCGTGGCAAGCTGCCAGTGGAGTGCCAATACCGAAATGCTGAAGCAGGCGCACCGAGTGACGGGTATCTTCAGCAGCGATCAGCGCCACATTCGCCAGGACCTTGAGGGCCCGGGCACTCATGTCGTCCAGATTGCCGATCGGCGTGGCGACGACATAAAGCGTGCCCATCATGGATTTCGAAGCCCCTGCAACATCAGTCACTGCGCACACCTGTCTTGTGGATCAAAGGCGCCATTGTAGCCCGAGCACCCGCAACAGCGCGCAAAGAACTTCACGGACCTGCTCCTGCAGACGACCTATAGTGAAGGATTCCACGTCAGCAACATCGCGCCCCGGCCGACGCTTGGGTACAATTGCCGGCCACCTTGATCGAGTAACAGGACTTTTACATGATCGCTTGCCTGCGGCTGTTCACAGCCCTCTGCTTCGCTGCCCTGCTGGCAGCTTGCGCCAGCTCGCCCTCATCCAGCCTGGGTGAACTGCCGCGCACCCCGGATGCCAGCATCGAGCAACTGCTCGACAAGGCAGCCACCAGCAAGTCCGCGGAAGATGCCGCGCTCCTGCGCCTTAGCGCCGCCGACCTGGCCTACAAGCAGAAGGACTACCCACGCGCCGCACGCATTCTCGAGCAGGTCCCGATGGACTCGCTCAAGCCTGCCCAACAAGTGTTCGCCAGCACCTTGGCCGCCGAGCTCGCCATGAGCCGAAACCAGCCCAAGGCGGCCCTGAGCGCCCTCTCCCATCCGAGCCTGCAACGCCTGGACGAACTGCCAAAGGACCAGCAGGCACGTACCTACAGCGTCCACGCCGCCGCCCTGGAGGCCGACGGCCAGACCCTGGCCGCCGCCCAGCAGCGTGTCCTGCTTGCCCCGCTGCTCAGCGACAAGGCCGCTGCCGCGAACGACGACGCCATCTGGGCCCTCGTCGCCTCGCTGCCGGCCGAGCAATTGCAACAGCCTGCCAGCAACGAAACCCTCGCCGGCTGGACGAGCCTGGCGCTGGCCGTCAAACGTGCTGGCACCCTGGAGCAACAACAGGCAGCCATTGATACCTGGCGCGATCAGCACCCGGATCACCCAGCCGCCAAGCAACTGCCGCAGGCCCTGGTCAAACTGAAGGAACTGGCCAGCCAGCCGCTGACCAAGATCGCCCTGTTGCTGCCTCAGGAAGGCCCACTGGCCGGCGTTGCCCGCGCCCTGCGTGACGGCTTCATGGCCGCTCACTTCCAGGCTCAGCAGTCCGGCCAACCTGCGCCGGCCGTACAGGTCTTCGACAGCTCGCGCATGACCTCGCTCGACGAGTTCTACCGCCAGGCCCAGGCCGCCGGTGTACAGCTGGTCGTCGGCCCGCTGGAAAAACCCTTGGTGAAAAAGCTCGCGGCTTACCCGCAACTGCCGATCACCACCCTGGCGCTGAACTACGCCGATGCCGGCCAGAAAGCACCGCCACAACTGTTCCAGTTCGGTCTTGCCGCCGAGGACGAAGCCCGCGAAGTCTCCCGCCGCGCCCGGGCCGACGGCATGGTTCGCGCCGTGGCACTGGTGCCAAGCGGTGAATGGGGTGACCGCGTGCTGGCCGCCTTCCGTCAGGACTGGGAGAGCCATGGCGGCACCCTGCTGGCCGCCGAACGCATCGCCCAGCCGGTCGCCCTCGCCCAGCAGATCGCCGAGCTCTTCCAACTGCGTCAGAGCGAAGGCCGCGCCAAGAGCTTGCAAAGCACTGTCGGCGGCACCATCGCCGCACAACCTTCGCGTCGCCAGGATATCGACTTCATCTTCCTCGCCTCTACTCCACAACAGGCGCAGCAGATCAAGCCGACCCTGAACTTCCAGTACGCCGGTGACGTTCCGGTCTACGCCACCTCGAACCTGTACAGCGCCAGCGGTGACGTGAACCAGTACAACGACATGAACGGCATTCGCTTCTGCGAAACCCCATGGCTGCTCGACTCCACCAACAGCTTGCGTCAGCAAGTGGTCCAGCAGTGGCCTCAGGCCGCCGGCAGCCTCGGGCGCCTGTACGCCATGGGTGTCGACGCCTACAGCCTGGCGCCGCGCCTGAACCAGCTCAAGGCCCTGCCTGACAACCGAGTCGAGGGCCTCTCCGGCAGCCTGACCATGAACCCCAGCCAGCGCGTCGAACGCCAACTGCCCTGGGCCGAGTTCTCTGGCGGCCAAGTCAAGCGCCTGCCGGATACCCCTCGCTGATGCCCGACGCATCGCCTGCCAGCGCAGGCCTGGCTGCGGAAAACCACGCCCTCGCATTTCTTCGAGGGCACGGTTTGCAGCTGCTGGCGCGCAACTGGCGATGCAAGGGCGGTGAGCTCGATCTGGTCATGCTCGACGCCGATACAGTAGTATTCGTCGAAGTCCGCTACCGGTTGCATGCGGCCTTCGGCGGAGCCGTCGGGAGCATCGACACACGCAAGCAGAAGCGACTGGCGCTAGCCGCCAACCTGTTCCTGCAGAAGGAGCCTCGCTGGGCCGATCAGCCCTGCCGCTTCGACGTTGTCGCCCTGCAGGGCAGCCACCACGCGGGCCAACCGCTGCAATGGCTGAAAAACGCCTTCGAATGCTGAACCCATTCCGATTTTTTAGCTCTATGTTTCGCGGGCTGGTTCCTGTCGCGCGTCGCGCTGGCCACCGCCCCTCTTAAGGTCACACCAGATGGACATGCAATCCCGAATTCGCCGGCTGTTCCAGGCCAGCATCGATACCAAGCAACAGGCGATGGACATCCTGGCACCTCACATCGAGCAGGCCAGCCTGGTCATGGTCAATGCCCTGCTCAACGAGGGCAAGATGCTCGCGTGCGGCAACGGCGGCTCGGCAGGCGATGCCCAGCATTTCTCCTCGGAGCTGCTCAATCGATTCGAGCGTGAACGCCCGAGCCTGCCAGCCATCGCCCTGACCACCGACAGCTCGACCCTCACGTCGATCGCCAACGATTACAGCTACAACGAGGTCTTCTCCAAGCAGATCCGTGCTCTGGGGCAGCCCGGGGATGTATTGCTGGCGATCTCTACCAGCGGCAATTCCGCCAACGTGATACAAGCGATCCAGGCTGCGCACGACCGTGAAATGATCGTCGTGGCACTGACCGGGCGCGACGGTGGAGGCATGGCCTCGCTGCTGCTGCCTGAAGACGTGGAGATTCGCGTGCCGTCGAACGTCACCGCGCGAATCCAGGAAGTCCACCTGCTGGCGATCCATTGCCTGTGCGACCTGATCGACAGCCAACTGTTCGGGAGTGAAGAATGAACCCCAAGCGCCTCGGCCTGATGGCCCTGACCCTGTGCCTGAGCATCTCGGGTTGCAGCTCGGTACTGACCTCCACCCGCAACTCGCCCATCGAGGACGATCGCGGCACTCGCACCATCGGAAGCAAGATCGATGACTCGCTGATCGAGACCAAGGTTTCGGTCAACATCGCCAAAGCCAATGCCGACCTCGACAAGGGCTCTCACATTGTCGTCAGCAGCTACAACGGCATCGTCCTGTTGGCCGGCCAGACCCCACGTGCAGACCTCAAGAGCCTGGCCGAACAAACCGCCAGCCAGGTCCAACGCGTCAAGAAGGTCCACAACGAGCTGCAGGTCATGCAGCCATCCTCGATCCTCGCCCGCAACAACGACGCCTGGCTGACCACCAAGATCAAGGCCCAGATGCTGGGCGATGCCAATGTGCCCAGCACCCGCATCAAGGTGATCACGGAGAACGGCATCGTCTATCTGCTGGGCCTGGTGACCCAAGGGGAAGCCAACGCCGCCACCAACGTGGTACAGGGCGTGTCGGGTGTGCAGAAGATCGTCAAGTTGTTCGAGTACATCGACTGACCCACCTGGCAGCGTAACACCTGACCGCGATACCAGCCCGCTCCTGCAGTGATCCCCCTGCGGAGCGGCACCCTGCCCCAAGATTCGTTCCACCCCTCGTAATCCTCAGGAAGTACCCATGAAGAAGTCCCTGCTGTCCGTCCTCGCAATCGGCGCCTTCGCCGCCCTGGCCGGCTGCTCGACCCCAAGCCAGATCACCCTCAACGATGGCCGTGAAATCCAGACCGTCGACGCACCGAAGTTCGACAGCGATGCCGGCTTCTACGAGTTCGAGCAACTGGATGGCAAGCGCACCCGCGTCAACAAGGACCAGGTCCGCAGCATTCAAGACTTGTAAGCCAAGCCCTGAAGCCAATAAAAAAGGCGATCCATCCGGATCGCCTTTTTTATTACTTGACCACCTTGAGACTGGGTCGGCCACTGGGACGTGGCGGCTGACCACCGCCCTCCGGCGGCCCATCATCATCAGGCTCGACACCCTCGTCGTCCAGCTCATCGCTGTCCAGTGGCGGCTCCAGCTCGAAGACCATGCCCTGGCCATTCTCCCGGGCATAGATACCCAAGATCGCACCCACAGGCACGAACAACGAATGCGCCACGCCGCTGAAGCGACCTTCGAAACTGACCGCATCGTTGTCCATGTGCAGGTTACGCACGGCATTAGGGGAGATGTTCAGGACGATCTGACCATCGCTGGCGAATCCCTGGGGAACCTGGACCGCTGGAAACTCAGCATTGACCAGCATGTGGGGGGTGCAATCGTTGTCGACGATCCACTCGTACAGCGCTCGAACCAGATAGGGGCGACTGGAGTTCATCAACGGCTCCTTAAAGCTTGCGCATTTCACGTTCTGCAGCGGACAGGCTCGCCTGAAAAGGCTCGCGGGCAAACTGCCGCTCCATGTAATCCAATAGCGGCTTGGCCTGCCGCGGCAATTCGATACCCAATACCGGCAACCGCCACAATATGGGCAATAGACAACAATCGACCAGGCTTTGCTCCTCACTCATGAAGCAAGGAAATTCTCCGAACAACGCAGAGACGCCGGTCAGGCTCTCGCGCAACGCTTTACGCGCATCAACGCGCGCCGCCTCCGTGCTGCGCGCATCGAGAATCGTATCGGCCAACGCGCACCAGTCACGCTGGATACGATGCATCAGCAGCCGACTGTTGCCGCGCGCCACCGGATAGACCGGCATGAGCGGCGGATGCGGATAACGCTCCTCGAGGTACTCCATTATCACGGTCGATTCGTACAGGGCCAGATCGCGGTCGACCAGGGTCGGCACGCTGGCGTAGGGGTTTACTTCGACCAGCTTGGGCGGCAGACGCGCAGGATCGACATCGACGATCTGCACACTGATGCCCTTCTCGGCGAGAACAAGGCGTACCCGGTGAGAATAATGATCAGCGGGGTCGGAATAGCAGGCTAACCGGTTGGTTGCGCCCATGTAGCGCCTCCTCGCATGGGGATGCTTTGTGAAACTCTAAATGCAAACGCGCCCTGGAGGGCTCCACCGCATCAGCGATGGAGCGCCCCAGGGCGCGTTCAACTACCAGAAACTACTGCGTGATCAGTGCACGTCCTTCCAGTACTCGCGCTTGAGCAAATAGGCGAATACGAAGAAGAAAGCCAGGTACAGCAACACATAGGTACCGATGCGCTGGCTTTCCAGTTTGACCGGGTTGGCCGAATAGGCCAGGAAGGTCACCAGGTTCTTGACCTTCTCGTCGAACTGCTCGGACGTCAGGGTACCGGATTTCGGCTCGATGGTCAGCTGGTCACAGGCCTCATGGGTCAAGGGGCTGCCGGTCAGCGGGTCAAACTGCTTCTTGCCGTCGACCACCATCTGCACCTGCTTGCAACCGATCACCTGGTTACCTTGCAGGCCAACCAGGACGTTGGGCATACCCACGTTCGGGAACACCTTGTTGTTGACCCCATAAGGACGCGACTTGTCCTCATAGAAGCTGCGCAGATAGGTGTACAGCCAGTCGGTGCCACGCACACGAGCGACCAGGGTCAGGTCGGGCGGTGCCGCACCGAACCAGGTCTTGGCATCGCTTGGCTGCATGCCGATCTTCATGTGATCGCCGATCTTGGCACCGGTGAACACCAGTTTCTCGAGCATCAGCTCGTGCGGAATGCCCAAGTCGTCGGCCACGCGCTCATAGCGCTGGAACTTGGCGCTGTGGCAGCCCATGCAATAGTTGGCGAAGGTACGCGCGCCATCCTGCATGGCGGCTTTGTCGGTCAGATCGATATCGACCTTGTCCAGCACCGGGCCGTGCTCGCTGGCGGCGAAGGACAAGGCGGGCATCATTGCCAGGAACAGTACTGCAATTAGCTTTTTCATCAGCCAGTCACCCTTTCCGGAACCGGTTTGGTCTTCTCGAGCCTTGTGTAGAACGGCATCAACAGGAAGTAGGCGAAATACAGCACGGTGCAGACCTGCGACAACAAGGTCCGACCCGGCGTAGGCGCCAGTACGCCCAGGACACCGAGAATCACGAAGGCAATGCAGAACACCAGCAGGAACACTTTGCTCAGCCAGCCCTTGTAGCGCATCGAGCGCACTGGGCTGCGGTCAAGCCAGGGCAACACGAACAGCACGGCAATGGCGGCCCCCATGGCGATCACGCCGAACAATTTGTCAGGGACAGCACGCAAGATCGCGTAGAACGGCGTGAAGTACCAGACCGGCGCGATGTGCTCAGGGGTCTTGAAGGCGTTGGCCTGCTCGAAGTTCGGTTTTTCCAGGAAGTAACCGCCCATTTCAGGGAAGAAGAACACCACCGCACAGAACACGAACAGGAACACCACCACGCCGACAATGTCCTTGACGGTGTAGTACGGGTGGAACGGGATACCGTCGAGCGGAATGCCGTTTTCATCCTTTTTCTTCTTGATGTCGACGCCGTCCGGGTTGTTCGAACCCACTTCGTGCAGCGCGAGGATGTGCAGCACCACCAGACCCAGGATCACGATCGGCAGGGCAACCACGTGCAGAGCGAAGAAGCGGTTCAGAGTAATACCCGAAATCAGGTAGTCGCCACGGATCCACTGGGTCAGGTCACCCCCGATCACCGGAATGGCACCAAACAGCGAGATGATCACCTGGGCGCCCCAGTACGACATCTGCCCCCATGGCAGCAGGTAGCCCATGAATGCCTCGGCCATGAGCGCCAGGTAGATCAGCATGCCGAACAGCCAGACCAGCTCGCGCGGCTTCTGGTAGGAGCCGTAGAGCAGGCCGCGGAACATGTGCAGGTACACAACGATGAAGAACGCCGAGGCGCCGGTCGAGTGCAGGTAGCGCAGGATCCAGCCATATTCGACGTCACGCATGATGTACTCGACCGAGGCAAATGCCTCTTCCGCCGAGGGCGTGAAGCTCATGGTCAACCACACACCGGTAACGATCTGGTTGACCAGCACCAGCAGCGCCAGGGAGCCGAAGAAGTACAAGAAGTTGAAGTTCTTGGGCGCGTAATACTTGCTCAGGTGGTCTTCCCACATCTTTGTCGCGGGGAAGCGAGCATCAATCCAGTCCATGAACTTGCTCATCATGCCTTCTCCTGATCGATGCCGATGACAATGATGTCGTCCGACTCATACGAGTGCGGAGGCACTGGCAGGTTGAGAGGTGCCGGCTGCGATTTGTAGACGCGACCAGCCAGGTCATAGTGCGAACCGTGGCAAGGGCAGAAGTAGCCCCCGACCCATTTCGGCCCCAGGTCGGCGGGCGCAACCTCGGGACGGAAGGTCGGCGAACAACCCAAGTGGGTGCACAAGCCAACAAGGACGAGGATTTCGGGCTTGATCGAGCGATTTTGCGGGTCGACATAGGTCGGCTGCACCGAAGCCTTGGATTCGGGGTCGGACAATTCCCCGGTGATTTTCTTGAGATTCCCGAGGATCTCCTCAGTCCGTCGCACGATGAACACAGGTTGCCCTCGCCACTCAGCCACCATCTGCTGACCTGGTTCGACCTTGGCGATATTGACCTTCACCGGTGCGCCGGCGGCCTTCGCCTTGGCACTGGGGAACCATGACCCCACGAACGGTACCGCAGCCCCCACTGCCCCCGCTGCGCCTACCACGGATGTGGCGGCTACGAGGAAGCGGCGCCGGCCTGCGTTGACGCCGTCATTGCTCATTCAGTCCTCTCCCATCAGCTGCTTTGGCCTGTTGGATCAGGCATCTACTTAGTTGTGTCTGTGGCACTTAAAGTTGGCCGCAATGGTAAGGAACAAGTCCACACACTGACAAGGTGATTACCCCCCAGGCGGGCTGCAACCCTCGCTTTGCTTGATCTGCGTCTATGCGGCAAGTTGTCACTGACATGCTGACAGGTTAGTTCAAGACATAAAAAAAGCCCGGCTCCATAAACGGAACCGGGCTTTTTTTCGACTGCCGAAGCGGTATTAACGCTTGGAGTACTGAGGACGCTTACGCGCTTTACGCAGACCCACTTTCTTACGCTCGACTTCACGAGCGTCGCGGGTGACGTAACCAGCACGACGCAGAGCGCCACGCAGGGATTCGTCGTAGTCCATCAGAGCGCGGGTGATACCGTGACGGATCGCACCGGCTTGACCGCTGACACCACCACCGGAAACGGTGACGTAGATGTCGAACTTCTCAACGGTCTCGGTCAGTTCCAGCGGCTGACGAACAACCATGCGAGCAGTTTCGCGACCGAAGAACACGTCCAGAGAACGGTTGTTGATGGAGATGTTACCAGTGCCCGGACGCAGGAAAACGCGAGCGGTTGCGGTCTTGCGACGGCCAGTGCCGTAATTTTGAGTCGCCGACATAATGAACTATCCCGTTAGATCTTCAGTTCTTGAGGCTGCTGAGCAGTGTGTGGGTGAGCAGCACCCGCGTACACTTTCAGCTTGCGGTACATGTCGCGACCCAGCGGGTTCTTCGGCAGCATGCCTTTGACCGCGGTCTCGATGACACGCTCAGGGGCTTTGTCGATCAGCTTCTCGAAGCTGATTTCCTTGATGCCACCTGGGAAACCGGAGTGGGAGTAGTACATCTTGTCCGAAGTTTTGGCACCAGTGACACGTACCTGCTCGGCGTTGATGACGACGATGTAGTCGCCGGTGTCAACGTGAGGGGTGTATTCTGGCTTGTGCTTGCCACGCAGACGACGAGCGATTTCGGTAGCCAGACGACCCAGGGTCTGACCAGCGGCGTCAACTACGTACCAGTCGCGCTTTACTGTTTCCGGTTTAGCAGTAAAAGTTTTCATTCTCTAAAGCCTCAGAGGCCGCCCAGCGAAAAATAGACGGCGAATCTTACTGGATAGTGCACAGCTTGCCAAGGGCAAGCGCGCAGCCGCACACGGACGCTATTGGGGGCTCGGGTCGGCGCGTCCAATGTTCGACAAGGGTTCCTCCTGCATGGTGGTGCATCACTTCCGCCACACGGAGAGGTGCCGAATTATCCAGATTGCAGAAAAAAATTCAACCTGATTTGATGGTTCGATTTGCAGGAGACGGTACCCCATGGAATATCGCCAACTCGGCCGAACCGACCTCAATGTCAGCGCCCTGTGCCTGGGCACCATGACCTGGGGCGAACAGAACGACGAAGCCCAGGCCTTTGCCCAGATCGCACTGGCCAAGGCCAGCGGGGTCAATTTCATCGACACGGCAGAGATGTACCCGGTGCCGCCACGGCCCGAAACCTACGCCGCCACCGAGCGCATCATCGGCAACTGGTTCCGCCGTCATGGCGATCGTGACGACTGGATCCTCGCGAGCAAAGTCGCAGGTCCCGGCAACGGCATCAGCCATATCCGCGACGGCCAGCTCAAGCACAACCGCCAGCATATCGTCGCTGCGCTGGAGGACAGCCTGCAGCGCCTGCACACCGATCGCATCGACCTGTACCAGCTGCATTGGCCCGAGCGCAGCACCAACTTCTTCGGCAAACTGGGCTACCAGCATCTGCCTCACGACCTGTTCACGCCACTGGAAGAAACCCTCGAAGTACTGGACGAACAGGTGCGCGCCGGCAAGATCCGCCATATCGGCCTGTCCAACGAAACGCCATGGGGCACCATGAAGTTCTTGCACCTGGCCGAGACTCGCGGCTGGCCGCGAGCCGTGTCGATCCAGAACCCCTACAACCTGCTCAATCGCAGCTTCGAGGTAGGCCTGGCGGAGGTGGCGATCCGTGAGCAGTGCGGCCTGCTGGCTTATTCGCCTCTGGCTTTCGGCATGCTCTCGGGCAAGTACGAAGGCGGCGCACGGCCGGCACAGGCACGCCTGACGTTGTTCAGCCGGTTCTCGCGCTACTCCAATCCGCAGACTGTGTCCGCCTGCAGCCGCTATGTGCAGCTGGCCCGCCAGCATGGTCTTGACCCGGCCCAGATGGCCCTGGCCTTCGTCACCCGTCAGCCGTTCGTGACCAGCAACATCATTGGCGCTACCAGCGTTGAGCAACTGCAAAGCAACCTGGACAGCCAGGCCTTGACCCTCAGCGATGAATTGCTTGCAGCCATCGAGGCCATCCACCAGGACCAGCCCAACCCGGCGCCTTGAGGGCTGCGGCAATGGCAAGCTGCAAGTGGCAAGCAAAAGCAGTCCGCGGACTGCTCTGGCTTTTTTCTTGCCGCTTGCCGCGTGCCACTTACCGCTTGAAGAAGCTTGCAGCCCAACAGAAAAAATAAGACGATCCAGCCGGTGATTGACCACTCTACCCTATAAGAACAATGACAATGATGTTTACCCAACCCTCCGCGTCGTTGCGGCGCGTCAGCATCCTGGCCATTGACAAGGTGTTCGCCTCGACACTGATGCAGGCAAAGGATTTCTTCCACCTGGCCAGCCTGCGCTACAGCAAGCAGCTGGGCCTGGGGCTGCAACCGATGTTCGAGATCTGCCTGGTGAGCCCGGACGGCAAGCCCGTGGACAGCTTCAGCAATGTGCAGGTACCGGTCGACAGCGGCCTGGTCGATGCCGACGTGATCATCCTCCCGGCGTTCTGGGAAGACTTCGATAACCTGCAACAGCGCTACCCCCAGGTCCTGCCCTGGCTACGCGAGCAGCATGCCCGCGGTGCGGTGTTGTGCGGCGAGGCCAGTGGTGTGTTCTGGCTGGCAGAGGCAGGCCTGCTCGATGGCAAGGAGGCAACTACGTACTGGCGCTTCTTCAACAGCTTCGCAGAGCGCTTCCCCAATGTCCGGCTGAACCAGGACAAGCACCTGACCGACGCCGACAACCTGTATTGCGCTGGCGGCACCACATCGGCGTGCGACCTGTACATCTATCTGATCGAGCGATTCTGCGGCCCCAACGTCGCCCGCGCCGTGGCCCGAGACATCCTCTACGAAGTCCAGCGCAGCTATACCCCGGGACGCATGGGCTTTGGCGGACAGAAGCTGCACCAGGACCTGATCATCCTGCAGATCCAGCACTGGCTGGAGGAGCACTTCGCCGACAAGTTCCGCTTCGAGGACGTAGCGCGCAACCACGGCATGAGCATCCGCAACTTCATGCGCCGTTTCCAGAGCGCCACCGGCGACAAGCCCCTGCATTACCTCCAACGTCTGCGTATCGAGACGGCCAAGGGGCTCTTGTCGAGTACGCGCAAGAGCATCAAGACCATCAGCTATGAAGTGGGTTACGACGACGCCAGCTTCTTCGCCAGGCTGTTCCGTCAGCACACCGAACTGTCCCCGAATCAGTACCGGCAGCAGTTCGTGCAGGAAGCCTGAGGGCTTTCTTGAGTGGCAAGCTTCTAGCGGCAAGCCACGAGAAAAAGAAAAAGCCAGAGCAGTTCGCGAACTGCTCTGGCTTTTTTGTAGCTTGTAGCTTCCCTCAGGGCTTGTGCGCCCGCGCCAGGAACTCGTGGGACTGCATCTCCAGCAGGCGGCTGAGCGTGCGCTGGAATTCGAAGCTCAGGCGGCCGCCGGTGTACAAATCCTTGAGTTCGACCTCGGCGGAGATGATCAATTTGACGTTGCGGTCGTAGAACTCATCCACCATGTTGATGAAGCGGCGGGCGATGTCGTCGGTGGTCACGCCCATCTGCTCGACATTGCTCAGCAACACGGCATGGAAGATCTTGCCCAGCTCGATGTAGTCGTTCTGGCTACGCGGGCCGTCGCACAGGGCGCGGAAGTCGAACCAAGCGACGTCATCGCAGGTGCGGATGGCTTGGATCTCGCGGTTCTCGATCACCAGCACGTCGTTTTCCACAGCCTGGGTGCACTCGGGCGTCAAGGCGCGGAAACTCTGGCGCAGGCTTTCATGGGCGGCTTCGTCGAGCGGGAAGTGGTACAGCTCGGCCTGCTCCAGGTGACGCAGGCGGTAGTCGACCCCGCTGTCGACGTTGACCACCTCGGTGTTCTGCTTGATCAGCGCGATAGCCGGCAGGAAACGCGCGCGTTGCAGGCCGTCCTTGTACAGGCCGTCGGGGACGATGTTCGAAGTCGCCACCAAGGTGACGCCATTCTTGAACAGCTCTTCCATCAACGTGCCGAGGATCATGGCATCGGTGATGTCGGACACGAAGAACTCATCGAAGCAGATCACCTTGGCTTCCTCAGAGAAGCGCTTGGCGATGATGGTGAGCGGGTTCTTCTCCCCCTTGAGGGTTTTCATCTCTTCGTGAACACGCTTCATGAAGCGGTGGAAGTGCGTGCGCATCTTCTGCTTGAACGGCAGCGCCTCGAAGAAAGTGTCGACCAGATAGGTCTTGCCGCGTCCCACGCCCCCCCAGAAGTACAAGCCCTTGACCGGTGCCTGCTCCTTCCTGCCGAACAGCTTGCCGAACACGCCCGGCTTGTTGTTCTGCGCCGCCAACAGGTCATCGTACAGGCGCTGCAGGTGACGCACCGCAGTTTCCTGCGCCGCATCATGGAAGAAGTCGGGACGTTTCAGATCTGCTTGATATCGTTCGAGGGGCGTCATGATTCGTTAGCGAGGCAACAAAAAACGGGCCGTCACTGTAGCGACAGGCCCGCTTAATGGCAATCATACATACGGCCATCGCGCCGCAGGGCCGTAAGCTACCGGTACACAAGCCTCTATCCGGCTTGTCTGTTCCGGCCCTTTCACGGGCAAACCCGCTCCCACAGGTACAGCAGCGTTCTCATTGACACCGCAGGACTTATGGCAACGGATTCATCCGTCGATACCGGCGAACAGCCGGGACCCTACGCCTCAGTCTTGAGGCTGCAATGCCGCGCGCAGGCTCTCGATGGCGGCGTCACGAGCCTCGCCGGTCTGGAACCGTGGCCCATCGGCCACCTGCTCACCGTTCAGCCAGAGCGAGAAGCCCAGGCCGTCGACGCGCACATCGGCCTCACCGCCCTGCTGCAACTGCTTGCTAACAGCGCCGGCGCTCTTGCCGTCAGCGAAGCTGCGCGAAAGCAGCAGCTGTTCGCCATCGGCTGCCAGCAAACGGAAGCGGAAGCTGCCATCGTCGTCGCGGAAACTGACGAAGCGCGCGGTCTTGGCGGCTTTCTTCTTCACTTCGGTGCTGGCCTGGACACTGGTGCGGAACGAACGCAGGCCCACTGCCTCGCGCAGTTGCTCGAGGAACGGCGTGGCGCTCTTGCGGGCCTTGGCCGCACCGGCCAGGAGAATGTCTTCCAGGTCCGAGGGGCGCGAGATCAATTGGTGATAGTGTTCGCGCTTTTCGGCCAACTGGCCGTCGAGCAGTTGGAACAGGCGCTGTTTGGCCTCGCCCCAACCAATGCCCTGCAGCAGCTCTTCACGGAACTCGGCCGCCTGCGCGGGGGTGGCGAAGGCCTGGAACAGGGTGAACAGGTGCGAGTTGTCCGCATCCTTCGGCTCGCCCGGCGCGCGGGAGTCGGTGACGATGCGCGAGATCGCGTCCTTCATGTCCTTGGCGCTGGTGAACAGCGGAATGGTGTTGTCGTAGCTCTTGGACATCTTGCGACCGTCCAGGCCCGGCAGCGTCGCCACGGTTTCCTCGATCACCGCCTCCGGCAAGGTGAAGAAGTCCTTTCCCTGGCCGAACAGGTGGTTGAAACGCTGGCCGATGTCGCGGGCCATCTCCACGTGTTGGATCTGGTCACGACCGACCGGCACCTTGTGGGCGTTGAACATCAGGATGTCCGCGGCCATCAGCACAGGGTAGCTGAACAGGCCCATGGTCACGCCGGCATCCGGGTCTTCGCCGGCTTCGACGTTCTTGTCCACCGAGGCCTTGTAAGCATGGGCGCGGTTGAGCAGGCCCTTGGCGGCGACGCAGGTCAGCAGCCAGGTGAGCTCGGGAATCTCAGGGATGTCGGACTGGCGGTAGAAGGTGACCTTGTCCGGGTCCAGGCCACCGGCCAGCCAGGTGGCGGCAATTTCCAGACGCGAGCGCTGGATGCGCAGCGGATCGTCGCATTTGATCAGGGCGTGGTAGTCGGCCAGGAAATAGAACGAATCGGCACCGGGCTGTTGGCTGGCGACGATCGCAGGGCGGATGGCGCCGGCGTAGTTGCCCAGGTGCGGGGTTCCGGTGGTGGTGATACCGGTGAGAATACGCGTAGTCATGGGTGTTCGCTTGATCAGGCTTGGCTCAGTTCGAAAGACGCGGCAGCACCAGATCCTTCAGATCGGTCAGCTTGCCATGGAAAAAGTGTCCGCATTCTGCCACTTTCAGCAGCTCATGGGGGCGCTGCAGGTTGTCGGACCAGTCGTAGACCAGCTGAGGATCGACGACTTCATCGGTGTCCGGCTGCACCACGGTCAGCGGGCAACGCTGGGCCAGCGGGAACTGCTCGCTCAAGCGCATCACCGCCGGGGCGATCATGAACAGATGCTGCAACGCCACATCGTCGGCTTCCAGGCGTCCGGCCAGGCTGGCCGCGACAAATCCGCCGAATGAGAAGCCCATCAGCACCAGCGGCAGCTCAGGGTGCTTGGCCCGCAGCCAGGCCGCGGCCGCCTCGGCATCGGCGACCTCGCCGGCCCCCATGTCATGACTGCCCGCACTCTGACCCACGCCGCGGTAGTTGAAGCGTAAGGTGATGTAACCTGCATCACGGGCGGTGCGCTGCAGGGTCGAGACCACCTTGTTGAGCATGGTGCCACCCTGGACCGGGTTGGGATGGCAGATCAGCACCGCACCGCGGGCGCCGGCCACATCCAGGTACAAGGCTTCCAGCTGGCCGCTCGGGCCATCAATGAACAAGGGGGTTTCGCGGATAAGCAAGGCACTACTCCGTGACCTCGGTGAAGGTCGACTCGTCTAGCTGAAGAATTCTGTTCTGATTTGCGATCGCTCGCGGTATACAGCGCAGGTCTGAGCCGTTAACGTAAAGCAAAGCCGTTTATAGAGGAAGGACTCGTGGAACTCTCGCTCCTTGTTTGGTTGTTGCCGACCCTGGCCCTCGTCGTCGGCGTGGTGGTGGGCTTTGTCGTCGCCCGTCTGCTGCCCAACGCAGCGCCCAGCAGCACCCAGCGTCAGTTGGATGACATCCAGCAGCGCTTCGATAGCTACCAGAACGAAGTGGTCACCCACTTCAACAGCACAGCAGCGCTGGTCAAGAAACTGACCCAGAGCTACCAGGACGTCCAGGACCACTTGGCCGACGGCGCCAACCGTCTGGCCCTCGACGACGTGACCCGCCAGCGCCTGCTGGCCGCCCTGCACTCCGAAGCGGCCCAGGGCCCGCGTGATCGCCTGACTCCGCCGAAGGACACCGCCGAAGTGCCTCGCGACTACGCGCCCAAGGCGCCGAACTCGCCGGGCATGCTCGACGAGAGCTACGGCCTCAAACGCTGAACATGAAAAAGGCCTCGCAAGAGGCCTTTTTTTGTGGGCGTTTGTAAGCAACTTCCTGGCAATGCCCATAAGAGCTGGCGAAGCCTGCGATGAGCTGCAAAGCACCTCGAGGACGAAATGGGCTTTGCCTTCAAACCCAAGCCCTTGCCAAGCTGCCGCTCATCGACACCAAGGGGCCACCCCGCCAGCGATTTCGTACCGCGCCCTCGCCTGCTCCAATACCTGCTCGTCCAACCGCCCCTGCCTGACCAGGCTGTACAGCGCTGCCATCACCACACCGTAACGATCCACCTCGAAGAACCGCCGCAGTTGCTGACGTGTATCACTGCGCCCGAAGCCATCGGTACCCAGGGTCATGTAAGGTGCCGGTACGTATTCGGCGATCAACTGCGGCCAGGCACGGGCATAGTCTGTGGCGGCAACCACCGGGTCATCACCCGCCAGGCACAGGCTCACGTGGCTGACCCCGCCTCGCCCTTGGGTCGCCGCTCGCTGCACTTCCCGTGCCTGGCGTGCCAGTTCGCTGAAACTGGTGACACTGAACACATCACTGTCCACCTGCCATTCGGTAGCGAGCAGCTCACTGGCGGCAATCACCTCGCGCAAAATCGCCCCTGAGCCCAGCAGACGCACCTTGGCACGTGGCTGCAGGGCCTGCTGCCTGGCGAAACGGTACATGCCGCGAAGCACATCGCCGTGCATCGCCTCGGGCAACGAGGGCTGTGGATAGTTTTCGTTCATCACCGCCACGTAGTGGAATTCGTCGCACTGCTCCACCAGCATGCGCCGGGCTGCATGATCGAGAATCACGGCCAGCTCGCCGGCAAAGCATGGGTCCCAGGCCCGGCAGTTGGGCACCAAGGCCGCCATCACCAAGCTGGAGCCGTCCTGGTGCTGCAATCCTTCGCCACCCAAGGTGGTGCGCCCGGCGGTAGCACCCAGCAACAAGCCACGGGCGCGCTGGTCGGCGGCAGCCCAGATCAGGTCACCGACCCGCTGGAATCCGAACATCGAGTAATAGATGTACACCGGCAACATAGGCTCGCCGTGTACCGCGTAGGACGTGGCCGCCGCTACCCAAGAAGAAATCGCCCCTGCCTCGGTGATGCCCTCTTCGAGCAACTGGCCGTCACGCGCCTCTTTGTAGGTGAGCAAAGACCCGGCATCCTCAGGTTCGTAACGCTGCCCGCAAGACGAATAGATACCGATCTGTCTGAACAAACTGGCCATACCGAACGTACGCGCCTCATCGGCGACGATCGGTACCACCCGCGGACCCAGCTCCGGCGCCTTCAACCAGTGGCCGAGCAGGCGCACGGCGGCCATGGTGGTGGACATTTCCTTGCCCTCAGCGTGCAAGGCAAAACCACCGAAGGTTTCAAGATCCGGCAACGGCAGGCGAGGACAGTCGCTGCGCCGCATCGGCAACGGCCCACCCAACGCAGCCCGCTGCTTGCGCAGGTAACGCATCTCCGGGCTGTCCTCGTCAGGCCGGTAGAAGCGCAGTTGCTCCACGGCTTCGTCCGACAGGGGGAGATGGAAGCGATCCCGAAATGCCAGCAGTGCCTGAACGTCGAGCTTCTTGGCCTGGTGCGCAGTCATCCGCGACTCGCCAGCGCTGCTCATGCCATAGCCCTTCTTGGTCTTGGCCAGGATCACCGTCGGCCGGCCCTTGCATGCCTTGGCCGCGGCATAGGCGGCGTATAGCTTGCGAAAATCATGACCGCCACGCTTGAGGGCGTTGATCTCGTCGGAGCTCATGTGCGCCACCAGCTGTTGCAGTGCCGGGTGCTGGTTGAAGAAATGCTCCAGGTTGTAGGTGCCGTCGTTGGCGCCAAGGGTCTGGAACTGGCCATCGGGCGTCGCTGCAAGTTGACGCAGCAGCACATGGTCATGGTCGCGGGCGAACAGAGCATCCCACTCCGAGCCCCAGAGCACCTTGATCACGTTCCAACCGGCGCCGCTGAACAGCGCTTCCAGTTCCTGGATGATCTGCCCGTTGCCGCGCACCGGGCCATCCAGGCGTTGCAGGTTGCAGTTGACGATGAACGTCAGGTTGTCCAGGCCTTCGCGCGCCGCCAGGGTCAGGCCTGCGGTGGACTCCGGTTCGTCCATTTCGCCATCACCGAACACGCCCCAGACATGCCGTGACTCCGTCTCGAGCACACCACGGTGCTGCAGATAGCGCATGAAACGCGCCTGGTAGATGGCATTGAGCGGACCGATCCCCATGGAACCGGTGGGAAACTGCCAGAAGTCGGGCATCAACCAAGGGTGTGGGTAAGAGCACAGGCCATTGCCGGCGACTTCCTGGCGATAGCTGGCCAGTTGCGCCTCGCTCAAACGCCCTTCGAGAAATGCCCGGGCATAGATACCCGGGGCGGAATGAGGCTGGAAGAACACCAGGTCTGCCGAGCGGCGCTCGCCACCGCTCTCGCCCCGGAAAAAGTGCTGGAAGCCCACCTCGAAGATCTCCGCCGCCGAGGCATAACTGGCGATATGCCCACCCAGATCGCCATAGGCATGATTGGCCCGCACCACCATGGCCAGCGCGTTCCAGCGCAGGATGCCAGTGATGCGCTCGTCCATCTCCAGGTCGCCCGGATAGGCGCCTTGCTGCTCTACCGACAAGGTGTTGCGGTAAGCCGAGAACGGCAAGGTATCGCGCGCCAGCCCCAATTCCAGGGCATGGCTTTGCAAGCGCTGCAGCAGATAGCGCGCCCGCGCCGGGCCGCAATGGGCCAGGGTGGACTCGAGCGCTTCGCACCATTCGCCGGTTTCAGCCGGGTCGCTGTCCAGGTCGGTATCCTGGGCCGTCAATGGCTCGTTCGGATTCATCATCGCCACCATCGGGCTTTTCCTTCGGTTTCCGGACACGATTCGCGGGTAAACCCGCTCACACAGCGCTTGGCGCGGTTTCAGGCGCAGGCCTTCAATGCCTGGGCGATATCAGCCACCAAGTCATCGATGTCTTCCAACCCCACCGACAGCCGCACAAGGCCCTCAGAGATGCCATGGTGCGCGCGCTCCTGCGGCGTATAGCTCGAATGGGTCATGCTCGCCGGATGCTGGGCCAGTGACTCGGCATCGCCCAAGCTCACCGCCCGACTGAACAACTGCAGGGCATTCATGAACCGACGCCCCGCCTCGATCCCACCCTTGAGCTCGAACGCGATCATCCCGCCCGGCAGGCGCATCTGCCGCTGAGCCAACGCATGCTGGGCAAAACTCGGCAGGCCCGGATAGTGGATCAACTCCACCTGGGGCTGGCGCGCCAGGTACTCGGCTAACTGCTGAGCGTTGCTGCAGTGGCGCTCCATGCGCAGGGCAAGGGTCTTCATGCCGCGCATCAGCAGCGAGGCATCGTGAGGCGAGAGGACCGCGCCGGTCATGTCCTTCAGGCCTTCCAGGCGGATCCGGTCGATCAGCGCCTTGCGCCCGACCACCAGGCCCGCAGTGATATCGCCATGGCCGCTCAGGTACTTGGTGGCCGAATGCACCACCAGGTCGGCACCCAGCTCCAGCGGACGCTGCAAGTAGGGCGTGCAGTAAGTATTGTCGACCACGACGTGGATGTCGCGACCATGCACCGCCTGTGCGACGGCCGCGATGTCGACCAGTTGCATGTTGGGGTTGGCCGGGCTTTCGAAATAGATCATCCGGGTCTTAGAGGTTATGGCCGCCTTCAACGCCTTTTCGTCGTTAAGGTCAACGTGCTGGATCTTGACTCCGAATTCGCCGATGCCATGGTGCAAGTAGGCAAAGGTGCAGCCGTACAGGGTACGCCCGACGATCAGCTCATCGCCCGGACGTAGTAGCGTCCATAGCGTCGAGGTGATGGCGCCCATGCCCGAGGCCAACGCCAGTCCTGCTTCGCCACCTTCGAGCGATGCCATGCGTTGTTCGAGCAAGGCCAGGGTCGGGTTGGAAATGCGGCTGTAGAAATGCCCACTCTCCTCACCTGCAAAACAGGCCGCGCCGTACTCGACAGTCGGGAAGGCATAGGTGGCGGTCTGGTACACCGGCGGCACCAGCGCGCCGCCGTGGGAAAGCGGGTCATAGCCATGATGGATGGCCCGTGTTGAAAAACCGGTGTTGTTATTGGAGTCGCGCATGGCAACAGCCTCTGATGGTTTGTTATAAGCTTATGCCACCGGGTCGCGGGTAATTTTCCAAAATCGCCCACGCATTCGCCTATCTTTTGGCATAAAAACAACAAACCAAACACCAGGAGGGCAAATCATGCCTTCGACCCTAGACCGCACCGACCGCGCCCTGCTCGCGGCCTTGCAGGACAACGCCCGCCTCACCGTCGCTGAACTTGCCGACCAGGTTTCCCTCACCACCTCGCCCTGCTGGCGTCGCGTCAAACTGCTGGAGGACAACGGCTACATCACCGGCTATCAAGCCATCCTCTCGCCCAAGTCGCTGGGCTTCGGCGTGACCGCCTTCGTGAGCATCATGATGGACTCGCACACCAAGGAAATGGCCCTGGCCTTCGAGAAACGGCTGTTGGAAATCCCCGAGATCGTTTCCTGCCACAACATTTCCGGGCGCTATGACTTCTTGTTGGAGATCCTTGCGCGGGACCTGGAATCGTTCGGGGAATTTACCCGGGAGGTGTTGCAGCGTTTGCCGGGCGTTAAAGAGATCTATTCGAGCTTTTCGTACAAGGCGGTGAAGGAACGCCGAGTGATTCCGGTGTCGGAAAAACACATATGAAATAGCTGAAAACCTTATACCCAGCGACTCCACACGACACCACAAAACTAACTAGCGCATGTTTTCATCCGGTCGATTCATCTATGCCCCCATGAAGGCATGCGCCACCCTCCTATGTAAGACCCGTCTCCCACTAACGAGGAGAGCTTCCTACTTAAGCTTGTGAAAAAATGAAGTATCCCTCAACGGGGTTCGTGGTGAAAATAAACCCCCCCTTAGATGCGCGAGCACACCATGAAACACCTCAACCTTATGCTCATGTTTTTTCTTTCCGGGTGCGGCAACGACTGGATGTGGATCCCTGATAGACAAGACATAAAATTCAATGTGACATGGACCCCTATCGGCAAGGTTGCGAAAGAAGAATAGATTATCAAGAGCATTACAAACTGATTCAAAAGCCGCAACGCTAAGCCCATTATACATTCTTACCTACAGTCAGCCGAAAACTCCAAGCCATGTCACCAGACCCAGGATATTAAACTTGGAACTACTTATATTCGGCTACCCCTACAGCTAGGGATAATCATGCTTCACTTGGAATAGCGGAGGTAGCTCAGGCAGGTCAGAGTGCGGCCATATCTTTTCCCTACGCCGAAGGCGGCTTGGCACAAACCTTGAGCGCGCCCATCTAATCTCTCCATTCCTTCCATCATAAATTTCCAGATTACCTGTATCGGTTACCCCTAGGTGATTATGACGCCAATAGGACTTGTCTCGAGTCTCTGTAGCTTGAGCGGACCATACCCGACCACGGGATGGATCATAGAGAAAGCCAGAATTCTGGATAACGAAGTGAAGTGTTTCCCGCTTTCTCAATTTGAAAGTGTCGCTGTGCGGTTGTTTCTCGTTAGCCACCCAGATTACAGAGCCACGATCTTCAAGTACTAAGTTTCCATCAGGGCGAAGACGCAGCGCATAGCGCCCATTAGGAGATTTTATGAAATCGCCCGCATGCATAGATTGGTTGGGAGGAAGGACGGTACCTCCAGACCCGCTGAATCGTGCAACCTTCAATTTTGAATACTTCCCCATTACACCACCTTTAATTATTGAGCTGAAAGGGCTTGGTAAAGCCGGCCTACCAAAACTAGCCCCACAACAATTACAAGTCGTGCAAAGCCTAAGCGAACCGGAAACCCTCCCCCTATAGTCATCAGACTCTCCCTACAGCCGCAGCCGAGGTGTCGCACAACATACAATCCAGATTTTACCAGGCTTACTTGTCAGACTTAGAAATCCAAAACACGTCACCCCCACAAAAGAATAATCAATGAGCGGCTTACCCTACTCAACCATTAAAGAGCTGACCGCTCTATCAGTAATCTTTCTAGCAGGACGCAATAACAAATGCCTTTATTCTTCCCCGACCGATAAGCGGTTCATTTCAAATGCGACATGGATCCTTTCCGGCATGGCCACGAACGGCAAATGGACTATCAGGAGTACTTTCGATGGATCAAGCTACCCCAGCACTAGGCCTATTGAAACAATCACTTCTCACCGGCCTCCTGCTCCTATCAGCCTGTAGCGCCGGCGGCCCCTACCTCGGGCCAGACAACCCAGATCAACACTTCAACTGCGACATGTCCCCCTACAGCCCAGCGTGCGCGCAACGCAGCGATTATGACCGGCACCTGGAAATGATCAGGACCGAAAAACAGACCCGGCGCCTGTTGCGCAACTAGTCAGGTGCCATAAACAAAAAACCCCGCCGAAGCGGGGTTTTCTGTTTATGGCAAGCGGATCAGCAGCACATCCAGCACCTGCTTGACGCCGTCTTCAACGCTGGTGGTCTGGGTATCGATCACCAGGTCCGCGTCCAGCGGCACATCGTATGGAAAATTTTTCCCCAGGGTGTAGTTCCATAGTTAGAAGGTACATATGAATCCTACAACGTGCTCCTACGGCGCTTACCGCGCCTTCGTTCACAGCCCTGCTATATACGCGACAGAATCCTCTCAGCCAATTCTCAATAATCTCCATGACCGTTCAACTTGGAGAGGCTCATGGCCCCACAAAAAATCGGAAGCACTTATTATCTAGATGAAGGCCTCTATATCAATGCTTATCGCGACAAGCCATTTACAGGTGGCATAGGTGGCGGTGGAAACGGCTCGGGTGGCTGGGGACTGAACGAAGGCCCACGTAGGGGAGAGGGGCAAGGGTCTCAACGCCCGCGTCATGACATCATACCTGGCTGGAACACTATATTATTTGACGAACTAAAAGGCATCAATGCTGATATCGATAAAAAAATGGCGCCTCGCTACAAAGCGCTTTCCAAAACAATAGAGATCGAAATCAACGAAGCAAAAATTCGCCATATTTCAAAAGGCGCCACTCCTTACATTAAAGCCAAAGCCGAACAGCGTGGGTTGTTTGAACTCATCCACAGCAAACGAAGCGAATACACCACCCACCTTGAAAGAGAGCTTTCATTCTGGGGTAGCAACATCTTCTACAAACCCCCAATCTATTTTATTTCCAAAGGCACGAAGCTCCTGAAGAAAAACAAACTAGATGCGGCATTCTTGGGATACGAAACCTCTTTACAATCCGCCCATGAGCGAAAAATAATTGACCGAATATTCGAAGCCATCCGCCCGCACCTTCATGCCACAGCGAAAGCGTTGGAAACCACTGAAAATCTTGCCCAACTTGATTACGCCCTAACAATAAAAACCCTCGATGAAAAAGCCGACGCCATCCGGATCGAACAAATATTTTATTTCCAGGCCCTCCCTGGCTTCTTACAAAATGATTTACTGAGGGCATCTCCGAAGGCAAGCCAACAAAACTCGGTACAAACGTTGGCCTACTATGAACAAGCACTACGGACGTTGGCTGCTAATAGGGCTAAAGCGATAACCCCTTATCTCAAGGCCAATCCCAACATTAAGGCCCCTCTGACAAGCGCTGAGCTGGAAGCACTTGATAGCCTGATCCAACATCAACAGCTCAAAGGTGTCGGGCCACGTTGGCTCGACTATCACAAGTCACTGCTCAACAAAGAGTCTGCTCGGATACTGAACGACACACTGACGGCATTTTCCGGACTGAATGCCCGTGCAAAACGAGTGGAGCAACAGCGAACCGCCGCCAACGCGCAGGAAGCGGCTCGCAAAAAAGCAGAAGCTGAACGCAAAGCCAAAGAGTTGGCTCAGCAAAAAGCGGACGCAGCGCGCAAAGCCGAAGAGCTCGCGCGCCAAAAAACCGAGGCTGAACGCAGAGCAAAAGAAGCTCAGCAGAGGGCTGAAGCTGAACGCCAAAAGATCAGTTTTATCGCGCTGGAAGGCGCTTCGGTCTCCTTACCGCTGGCGCTTCCTATCGGTGCAGCCACCTTCGCGATTCCACAAACAGCCTACATTGCACTGCAAAACGCCATACAGGAGGCCGTGACTGGTTTGGCCCGCATTGCAGCGCCAGTGGTCGGTAACATCCTTGTTGGCACTCTGTTTCTGGCTTGGCCTTCGACATTGGGAAACAGCGAACGGCGCTACCTGGTCAGCGTCCCTCTCACAGACCTTTCTACACCTGACAGACCAGACTTAGCAGCCCTGGCTCTGAAATCGGAAAGTATCGACCTGCCTTATCTGATCGCAAGCAGCGGGAGCGGGGCCGAACTAGATCTGTACCTCACCCCCGGAGGTCGGGCGGTTCCTGTTCGCGCCGCCACGTTCGACAGCCAACGCCAAGTTTACAGCCTGGCACTGGACAACCCGCAGCGCATTCTTACTTGGACGCCCGCCAACGCACCAGGTAGCGAACATGGGGGCCCCACCAGCCTGCCCCCCATCCCGCCCGGCACTGTCGTCTACACCGGCAGCAGCTTGAATCCGGTCAAGACGGAGCAACAGGGCTATCCTGCGTTGGATCTGCTGGATCAAGAACGGCTGATCGTTACCTTTCCGGCTGATTCGGGTTTGCCACCGATACTGGTGATATTCAAAGATCCTCGTCTGGATCCGGGGGAACATTATGGGCAAGGCTTGCCCACCTCCGGCGTCTGGCTTGGAGATCAAGCGCGTAGCTCAGGAGCGCCTATCCCATCGCAGATTTCAAAGGCGCTATCGGGTAAAGCGGTGCGAGACATGAAAGAATTCCGAGAGGATATTTGGAAAGCGGTGGCACAAGACAATCAACTTTCCGCCCAGTTCTCCGAAGCCAACCTGAAGCGCATGGCATCAGGGCTAGCTCCAAAAGTACAAAGTATTGATCGGCACAAGTCACAGTCTACTTTTGTACTTCATCATCACATTCCTGTTTCAGCAGGCGGTGCGGTCTACGACCATGACAATATTCGAGTCGTCACCCCAAAAGCTCACTTACAAATTCATTACGGAGAGCAGCCATGAAAGAGAAAAGCAAAATCTCTGACTATACTGAATCAGAGTTCCTCGACTTTTTAAAATTAATATTCGAGACAAACGGATCCAGCCCTGATGAAATACTGGACCCATTACTGGATCATTTTGAAAATATTACCGAACACCCGCTGGGGACTGATCTAATTTTCTGGCCAGAAACGGCTGAATTAGGAAAGCCAGAGCAAATTGTTCGAATTGTCAAAGAGTGGCGCTTGGCAAATGGCAAGGACGGCTTCAGAGCTTCATAAAATTGGGCCAGTCAAGGCCCCTTATGAAACGTCAGCGCTCACCGGCCTCCTGCTCCTATCAGCCTGTAGCGCCGGCGGCCCCTACCTCGGGCCAGACAACCCAGATCAACACTTCAACTGCGACATGTCCCCCTACAGCCCAGCGTGCGCGCAACACAGCGATTATGACCGGCACCTGGAAATGATCAGGACCGAAAAACAGACCCGGCGCCTGTTGCGCAACTAGTCAGGTGCCATAAACAAAAAACCCCGCCGAAGCGGGGTTTTCTGTTTATGGCAAGCGGATCAGATCGCGCCGCGCTGACGCAGCACATCCAGCACCTGCTTGACGCCCTCTTCAACGCTGGTGGTCTGGGTATCGATCACCAGGTCCGCGTCCAGCGGCACATCGTACGGGAAGCTTTCGCCTGGGATGTTGTCGCCACCAGCAGCGTACAGGCCTTGAGGGTCGCGTTCGCGGCAGGCGATCGGCGAGGCCTGGACGTAGACAGTGACCAGGCGCTCCTTGCCGATCAGCGCTTTGGCCTGCTCGCGACCTTCGGCGTCCGGGGCCACGAAGGCGGCCAGGGTCAGCATGCCGGCTTCGTTGAACTGGCGCGCCACGTGGGCGGCGCGACGCCAGTTTTCGGTACGACCGGCGCGGTCCTGTGGCAGGCCCTTGTTCAGGTCGTGGCGCAGGTTCTGACCGTCGAGTACATAGACCGCACGGCCCATGTCGAACAGCTTGCGCTCCACGGCATAGGCCAAGGTGCTCTTGCCGGCACCGGAGAGGCCGCTGAACAGCACGGTGGCTGGCTGCTGGCCGAAGCGCAGGGCACGCTCTTCGGTGGAGACGTGGGCCAGCTTGCCATGATGGCCGGTGCTGCCGTGCGGCAGGACTGGCGGGGCGATGATCATGCCGGCGCCGACGGTACCGTTGGTCAGGCGGTCGATGACGATGAACGCGCCGGTAGTGCGGTTGCTGTCGTAGCCGTCCAGGGCGATGGCGGCATCCAGACTGACCTTGACGCGACCGATCTCGTTCAGTTGCAGGGCACTGGCAGCGCCCTGCTCCAGGGTGTTCACATCGACTTTGTGGGTGATGCTGGCGATCGAGCCCGGCACGTAGCTGGTGGCGCGCTTGATGTCGTACTTCTTGCCTGGGAGCATCGGCTCCTCGGACATCCATACCAGCATGGCGTCGAACTGGTCAGTGACCGGCGGAACGTTGTCGGCATGCACCAGCAAATCGCCACGGGAGATGTCGATCTCGTCTTCCATGGTCAGGGTCACGGCCTGGCCTGGGCCTGCGTTTTCCAGCTCACCTTCGAAGGTGACGATGGACTTGACCCGGCTGCTCTTGCCCGACGGCAGCACGACCACTTCGTCCCCCTTGTGCACGACACCGCTGGCGATGGTGCCGGCAAAGCCGCGGAAGTTCAGGTTCGGACGGTTCACGTACTGCACCGGGAAGCGCAGGTCGGTGAAGTTGCGGTCGGCCGCCACTTCCACGGTTTCGAGGATTTCCATCAGCGCAGGGCCGGTGTACCACGGCGAACGCTCGCTGCGGTTGACTACGTTGTCGCCCTTGAGCGCCGACATCGGCACGAAGTGCAGGCTCGACGGCTTGAGGTTGATGCCTTCGGCGAACTTAAGATAGTCGGCCTTGATCGATTCGAAGACCTGTTCGTCGAAGTTCTTCAGGTCCATCTTGTTGACCGCGACGACGATGTGCTTGATGCCGAGCAACGAGGCGATGTAGCTGTGGCGACGGGTCTGGGTCTGCACGCCATAGCGCGCATCGACCAGGATGATCGCCAGGTCGCAGGTCGAGGCGCCGGTGGCCATGTTGCGGGTGTACTGCTCGTGGCCCGGAGTGTCGGCGATGATGAACTTGCGCTTGGCGGTGGAGAAATAGCGGTAGGCGACATCGATGGTGATGCCCTGCTCGCGCTCGGCCTGCAGACCGTCGACCAGCAGCGCCAGATCCACTTCCTCGCCGGTGGTGCCGACCTTTTTCGAGTCGCGGGTGATGGCCTCGAGGTGGTCCTCGTAGATCATCTTCGAGTCATGCAGCAGGCGCCCGATCAGGGTGCTCTTGCCGTCGTCGACGTTGCCGCAGGTCAAAAAGCGCAGCAGTTCCTTGCGCTCGTGCTGGGCCAGGTAGGCGAGGATGTCCTCGCTGATCAGATCAGATTGGTGCGACATGGAGTAACCCTGAAATTAGAAGTAGCCTTGGCGTTTCTTGTCTTCCATGGAACCGGCGCCATCGTGGTCGATGACGCGGCCCTGGCGCTCGGACGTACGGGTCAGGAGCATTTCCTGAATGATGTCCGTCAGGGTCTCGGCTTCCGACTCGACAGCACCCGTCAACGGGTAGCAGCCCAGGGTACGGAAACGCACCTTCTTCTTGACGATGCGCGCTTTCTCTTCATCGGTCAGATGCTCGAGGATGCGCTCGTCGTCGATCATGATCAGGGTGCCGTTCTTCTCGATGACTTCACGCTCGGCAGCGAAGTACAGCGGCACGATCGGGATACCTTCGAGGTAGATGTACTGCCAGATGTCCAGCTCGGTCCAGTTCGACAGGGGGAAGACGCGGATCGACTCGCCCTTGTTGACCTTGCCGTTGTAGATGTTCCACAGCTCAGGGCGCTGGTTCTTCGGGTCCCAGCGGTGCTTGCTGTCGCGGAACGAATACACACGCTCCTTGGCGCGGGACTTCTCCTCGTCGCGGCGGGCGCCGCCGAACGCGGCGTCGAAGCCATGCTTGTCCAGCGCCTGCTTCAGGCCCTGGGTCTTCATGATGTCGGTGTGCTTGGAGCTGCCATGGGTGAACGGGTTGATGCCCTGCGCCACACCTTCAGGGTTGACGTGGGTGATCAACTCCAGGCCCATCTCCTCGACCATCTTGTCGCGGAAGCGGTACATCTCCTGGAATTTCCACTGGGTGTCGACGTGCATCACCGGGAACGGCAGCTTGCCTGGGAAGAAGGCCTTGCGCGCCAGGTGCAGCATCACGGCGGAGTCCTTGCCGATCGAGTACAGCATCACCGGGTTGTCGAACTCGGCGGCCACCTCGCGGATGATGTGGATGCTCTCCGCCTCCAGCTGTTTCAAGTGCGTCAGTTTGTCGACCATGGCTACTCACGAAAAACGATCTTATGGACGGCCTGCGGGCCGTGTTCGAGCGAGGAACTGTATCACAGCGCCTGATTCTATTTAGGAGGCTGACTAGACCGAAAGAATCTAACGATATGACTGCGGGTTTGGGGACGTGGAGCGCGTCTTCGCGGCTAAACCCGCTGCCACAGCCAATCGTCTGCGGGAGCGGGTTCACCTTTGAAATGGCCGAGATCAGATGGGGTTGGGGCAGTCGATGAACAGGTGCTCCACCGCAAAGCGCCGTGCCAGGTAGTCGCCCAGCGCCTGCACGCCGTAACGCTCAGTGGCATGGTGCCCGGCCGCGATGAAACTGATGCCGTTCTCCCGGGCGCTGTGGAAGGTCTGCTCGGACGCCTCGCCACTGAGGAACAGATCCACGCCGGCAGCGATGGCTGTGTCGATGTAGCCCTGACCGCCACCTGTGCACCAACCGACCCGGCGCACCAATTGTTCGCCCTCGATCACCAACGGCTCACGCCCCATCACTTCCTGCACCCGGCGGGCAAAATCGCGTGCCGACATCGGCTCGGCCAGAGAGCCCACCAGACCGACTACTTTGGGGTTCAGCGGGTCCAGCGGCCCCTCGACGGTGATGTCCAGTTGACGGGCCAACTGCACGTTGTTGCCCACCTCAGGGTGTACGTCCAGCGGCAGGTGGTAGGCGAGCAGACTGATGTCATGCTTGAGCAGGGTTTTGATCCGGCGCTGCTTCATGCCCGTGATGCACGGGCTCTCGCCTTTCCAGAAGTAACCATGGTGCACCAGCACCAGATCGGCCTCGGCCTCAACTGCCGCATCCAGCAATGCCTGGCTGGCAGTGACGCCGCTGACGATCCGGCTGACCTGCGGACGGCCTTCGACCTGCAGGCCGTTGGGGCAGTAGTCTTGGATCTTCGCGCTGCCCAGGTAGCGCTCGGCTTCCTCGACCAGAGTGTTCAGGGCGACGGCCATGGAAAATCTCCTCGAAATCTGCACGTTCGGCGGGCACAACGCCCGTATAATGGCCGCCATTATGGGCCGTCGCCGGCTTCGGGGAAACCGGCTGCAACCCGCCTGGGGATCAGCTCGTGGCACGCTCATCCGCGAGTAAACCCGCGGACGCTGCACCACGTTCAAGACCGTCGCCTGATCAACGCTTTCACGTGTATGATCGCGCGCGCTCGCACCCCTGCTGCGTAGCCACTGGCCCCTGCCCTATTCCCAGGATTCATTCGATGCTCAAGGCTCTGCGTTACTTTGGCTGGCCCCTGCTTACCGGTGTGCTGGTCGCCCTGCTGATCATCCAGCGCTTTCCCCAGTGGGTCGGCCTGCCCAGCCAGGACGTCAACCTGCAGCAGGCTCCGCAGACCTCGCGGATCGTGCAGGGCCCGGTGTCCTATGCCGATGCCGTGACGCTGGCCGCGCCGGCAGTGGCCAACCTGTACACCACCAAGGTGGTCAACAAGAGTGCCCATCCGCTATTCGAAGACCCGCAATTCCGCCGCTTCTTCGGCGACAACCTGCCCAAGCAGCGGCGTTGGGAGTCCAGCCTGGGTTCGGCAGTGATCATGAGCCCCGAAGGCTATCTGCTGACCAACAACCACGTGACCAGCGGTGCCGACCAGATCGTGGTGGCGCTCAAAGACGGTCGCGAGACCCTGGCCCGGGTCATCGGCAGCGACCCGGAAACCGACCTCGCGGTGTTGAAGATCGACCTGAAGAAACTGCCTGCGATCACCATCGGTCGCTCCGACAATATCCATATCGGCGACGTGTCCCTGGCCATCGGCAACCCCTTCGGCGTCGGCCAGACCGTGACCATGGGCATCATCAGCGCCACCGGCCGCAACCAGTTGGGCCTGAACAACTACGAAGACTTCATCCAGACCGACGCGGCGATCAACCCCGGCAACTCCGGCGGCGCCCTGGTCGACGCCAACGGCAACCTGATCGGCATCAACACCGCGATCTTCTCCAAGTCCGGCGGCTCCCAAGGCATCGGCTTCGCCATCCCGGTCAAGCTGGCGCTGGAGGTGATGAAATCGATCGTCGAGCATGGCCAGGTCATTCGTGGCTGGCTGGGCATCGAGGTGCAGCCGCTGAGCCAGGAGCTGGCCGAGTCCTATGGCATGCAGGGTCGTCCAGGCATCGTCGTGGCGGGCATCTTCCGCGATGGTCCGGCCCAACGTGCCGGTCTGCAACTGGGCGACGTGATCATGAGCATCAACGGCGAACCTGCCGGCGATGGTCGCAAGTCGATGAACCAGGTGGCGCGGATCAAGCCCAACGAGAAGATCACCATCGAAGTGATGCGCAACGGGCAACAGCTCAAGCTGATCGCCGAGGTGGGGCTGCGACCGCCACCTGCGCCGGTCGCCGCCCAAGAAGAAAAGTAACAAAAAGGGCTGCTTTGCAGCCCTGGTGCAGGCTTGCACCCCTCCCAAAGCGGTGAACCGGCGAAGCCTGCGAAAGGGCCGCGCCGCGGCCCCCGCCACATCAATGCAGGATCTGGCTCAGGAACAGCTTGGTCCGATCACTGCGCGGCCGGTCGAAGAAATCATCCGGCGCAGCCTGTTCGACGATCTCACCCTTGTCCATGAAGATCACCCGGTTCGCCACGGTCCGGGCAAAGCCCATCTCGTGGGTCACGCAGAGCATGGTCATGCCGTCCTCGGCGAGCCCCACCATGGTATCGAGCACTTCCTTGACCATCTCCGGATCCAGCGCCGAGGTCGGTTCGTCGAAGAGCATGATCTTGGGCTTCATGCACAGGGCCCGGGCGATCGCCACCCGCTGCTGCTGGCCACCGGACAGTTGCCCCGGATACTTGTGCGCCTGCTCGGGAATGCGCACCCGCTCCAGATAGTGCATGGCGATTTCCTCGGCTTTGCGCCGGGGCATCTTGCGCACCCACATCGGTGCCAGGGTGCAGTTTTCCAGAATGCTCAAGTGCGGGAACAGGTTGAAGTGCTGGAACACCATGCCCACCTCGCGGCGGATCGCTTCGATCTGCTTGAGGTCGTTGGTCAGTTCCACGCCATCGACGACGATGCGCCCCTGCTGGTGTTCCTCCAGGCGATTGAGGCAACGGATGGTGGTGGACTTGCCCGAGCCGGACGGCCCGCACAGCACGATGCGCTCGCCCTGACGCACATTGAGGTTGATGTCCTTCAGTACGTGGAACTGCCCGTACCACTTGTTCACACCCTGCATCTGGATGATGCCTTCGGGGCCGACAGGCTGCTTGATCGCTTCACTCATTTCGAGACTCCTAACGCTTGTGGCCAGTGTCCAGCTTGCGCTCCAGGTGCATGGAGTAGCGGGACATACCGAAACAGAAAATCCAGAACACCAAGGCGGCGAACACATAGCCCTCGGTCGCCATGCCCAGCCAGGTCGGGTCGGCCGCAGCCTGCTTGACGCTGTTGAGCAGGTCGAACAGGCCGATGATGATCACCAGGCTCGTGTCCTTGAACAGGGCAATGAAGGTGTTGACGATGCCGGGGATCACCAGCTTGAGCGCCTGAGGCAGGATCACCAGCCCCATCGACCGCCAGTAGCCCAGGCCCATGGCCGCAGCCGCCTCGTACTGGCCCTTGGGGATGGCCTGCAACCCACCGCGGACCACCTCGGCGATATAGGCCGACTGGAACAGGATCACCCCGATCATCGCCCGCAGCAGCTTGTCGAAGCTCATACCCTCAGGCAGGAACAACGGCAACATCACCGAGGACATGAACAGCACAGTGATCAGTGGCACGCCACGCCAGAACTCGATGAAGGTCACGCAGACCACCTTCACCGCCGGCATGTTGGAACGCCGTCCCAGCGCCAGCAGGATGCCCAGGGGCAAGGCGCCGACGATGCCGACGGTGGCGATCACCAAGGTCAGCATCAGGCCGCCCCACTGGCTGGTCGGCACCGTGCTCAGCCCCAGGTAGCCACCGTGCAGCAAGGTGTAGGCGATGATCGGGTACAGCACCAGAAAGCCCAAGCCATAGGCCACCTTGCGCGGGAAACGCTTGATGAACAACGGCGCGGCGCCCAGCACGGCGAGCCAGACAGTCAGGTCGACCCGCCAGCGCAACTCCACCGGGTAGTAGCCGTACATGAACTGGCCGAAGCGTTGCTGGATGAACACCCAGCAGGCGCCTTCCTTGGTGCAATCGGCACGGGTGGTGCCGACCCAGTTGGCATCGATGAACGCCCATTGCACCAAAGGCGGCACGATCAGCCACACCAGGTACAGGGCGAACAGCGTCAACAGGGTGTTCAGCCAGCTGGAGAACAGGTTCGCACGCATCCATGCGAGCACGCCGGCGGTCTTGACCGGTGGCGGCATGTCAGGTTTGAAAACATGGGCAGTCACTGGCGTATCCTCACCGCTCGATCAGCGCGATGCGCTTGTTGTACCAGTTCATCAGCAGCGAAATGCTGATGCTGATGGCCAGATAGACACTCATGGTGATGGCGATCACCTCGATGGCCTGACCGGTCTGATTGAGCACGGTACCGGCGAACAGCGAGACCATTTCCGGGTAGCCGATGCCGGCCGCCAGGGACGAGTTCTTCGCCAGGTTCAGGTACTGGCTGGTCAGCGGCGGCACGATCACTCGCAATGCCTGGGGGATGATCACCTTGCGCAGGGTCGGCCCCTCGCGCAGGCCAAGAGAGCGCGCAGCCTCGGTCTGGCCATGGCTGACCGAACGGATGCCCGAACGCACGATCTCGGCGATGAACGCTGCGGTATAGATGGTCAGCGCCAAGGTCAGGGCCAGCAGCTCAGGGATCAGCACCCAGCCACCGACGAAGTTGAAGCCCTTGAGCTGCGGCACTTCCCAGCTCAACGGATTGCCGAACAGCAGCACGCACACGCCTGGGATGCCAACTAACATGAGCAGCCCCACCCAGAACTTGTGGAACGGCTCGCCGGTTTCATCGAAGCGTTTGTTGGCAAGACGCACCATCAGCGCGATGGCGACGATCGCCAGCACCACGGCGCCCACGAATGGCCAGAAGCCCTCGGCCATGGAGGCACCGGGCATGTTCACGCCACGGTTGCTGATGAAGAAAGTGTCCTGCAGGTTGATGCTGCCCCGCGGCCCCGGTAGCGTCAGGAACACCGCGAAGTACCAGAACAGGATTTGCAACAACGGCGGAATGTTGCGGAACGTCTCGACATAGACTGTCGCCAGCTTGTTGATCATCCAGTTCGGCGACAGCCGCGCCACACCGATGATGAAGCCCAACAGCGTTGCCAGGATGATGCCGATGAAGGTAACCAGCAGGGTGTTGAGCAGGCCGATGAGAAACACCCGGGCGTAGCTGTCCGACTCCACGTAGGGAATCAGGTGCTGGGCGATGCCGAAGCCTGCGCTGCGCTCGAGAAAGTCGAAACCCGAGGTGATGCCCCGGTGTTGCAAGTTGGTTTGCGTGTTGTGGAACAGGTACCAGCCCAGGCCGACCACGAAGATCACCGTGACGATCTGGAACAGCCACGCGCGCACACGTGGATCGCTCAGGGAAAACCCCTTCTGCGCGCCAATTTGATTTTGCATGTAATGCCCCGAAAGGATGGGATCGAACAACCTGCGGCGGCGCGGTGCCGCCGCAGGTGCAACCATCAGCGCACTGGTGGCGCGTACTGGATGCCGCCGTTGTTCCACAGGGCGTTCATGCCACGATCGATCTTCAGGTCAGTGCTCTGGCCCAGGTTCTTCTCGAACACTTCGCCATAGTTACCCACCTGCTTGACGATCTGCACCACCCAGTCCTTGGGCAGCTTCAGGTCCTTGCCGTACTCGCCGTCGGCACCGAGCAGGCGAGCGACGTCGGGGTTCTTGGTGGACTTGGCCTCGGCCTCGACATTCTTCGAGGTGATGCCTGCCTCTTCGGCGTTGAGCATGGCGAAGAGGGTCCACTTGACAATGCTGAACCACTCCTCGTCCCCTTTGCGCACGACCGGGCCCAGAGGTTCCTTGGAGATGGTTTCCGGCAGTACTACATACTCGCTTGGCGCCGCCAGCTTGGAGCGCTGGGCGAACAGCTGCGATTTGTCGGAGGTCAGCACATCGCAACGACCGGACTCCAGCGACTTGGCGCTTTCATCGGAAGTGTCGAAGGTGATCGGGGTGTACTTCAGGCCGTTGGCACGGAAGAAGTCAGAGACGTTCAACTCAGTGGTGGTACCGGCCTGGATGCAGATGGTCGCGCCATCGAGCTCCTTGGCACTGGAGACGCCCAGCTTTTTGTTGACCAGGAAACCGACGCCGTCGTAGTAAGTCACGCCGGCGAATACCAGGCCCATCCCGGCATCACGCGAACTGGTCCAGGTGGTGTTGCGCGACAGGACATCGACTTCACCCGATTGCAGCGCAGTGAAGCGTTCTTTGGCGTTGAGCTGGCTGAACTTGACCTTGGTCGCGTCGCCGAAGACGGCGGCGGCCACGGCGCGGCACACATCGGCATCGATACCGACGATCTTGCCGGTGCTGTCCGGTACCGAGAAGCCCGGCAGGCCGTCACTCACGCCACACTGGACGAAGCCCTTCTTCTTTACCGCATCTAGCGTAGCGCCAGCGTGGGCGAAGCTGGTGGCGCCCAGCGCAGCGGCAGCGGTCAGGACTGCCAGGGTGGTTTTCAACATCTTCATTCACAACCTCCAATCGCTCTTGTTGTATCGAGCCGGAATTGCACCGCACCCTTATGAGGCGCATCCGACCCCTTGTTGGCTTGTTATCGGGTCAATTGGCGCAATGGGCCGTTCTGGTGACAGCCTTCTATCCGCACGAGGGGTGTTACCGTCTCCGGCCATCCCCTCGCATCGGTTGATTCATAGCAAAGGGCGTACCACAGTCTCGGGCTCAAGCGTTTAAGGGGTCGTCAAGCAGGAAAAGTTGTAGAGTTGCGACATCTTCTTGTGGCATTACCCATGCACGCCTTTATTTCATGCACTCGATCAGGCGCGTGCGCACACTTTCGGAGCAGTCATGACCAACCCGTTGATCCTCGAACCCCAGAACACCGCAGACGCCTGTGTTATCTGGTTGCACGGCCTGGGGGCCGACCGTTACGACTTCCTACCGGTGGCCGAAGCGTTGCAGGAACACCTGCTCAGCACCCGCTTCGTTATGCCCCAGGCGCCGACACGCGCGGTAACGATTAACGGCGGCTACGCCATGCCCAGCTGGTACGACATCAAGGCCATGACGCCTGCGCGCGCTATCGACGAAGCGCAGCTGGAAGCGTCCGCCGATCAGGTGGTGGCGTTGATCGAAGCCGAGCGAGCCAAGGGCATCGACCTGACGCGAATCTTCCTGGCGGGGTTCTCCCAGGGTGGCGCGGTGGTGCTGCACACGGCCTATATAAAGTGGCAGGAAGCCCTGGGCGGTGTACTGGCGTTGTCCACCTACGCGCCCACTTTCAATGAAAACCATCAGCTGAGCGCCTGCCAGCAGCGTACTCCGGCCCTCTGCCTGCACGGCGTGCACGACCCGGTGGTGATCCCGTCCATGGGCCGCACGGCCTATGAGCACCTCAAGCAGTGGGGCGTCGAAGTGGCCTGGGAGGAATACCCGATGGAACACGAAGTGGTCCCCCAGGAAATCAACGATATCTACAACTGGCTGGTGCGCCACCTGCGCTAGCGGTGCAATCTGCTGTAGTTGTAGGCGCACCGCACTACGCCCTGCCCGGTTCTTGCATTACACTGCCGGGCGTACATTCCTTAACCAGTTGACGAGACGATCGTGCTCAAGGCACTCAAGAAAATTTTCGCCAAGGGCGACGCCGCACCCCAGGCCAACGTGCCTGCCGCCGGCGTGATGACGCCCCCACCTGCACCTGCGGTCGAACCGCCGGCGCCCCCAGCCTCGCCGGTCAATACGCCCGAGGCCACGTCCCCCACTCGCGACGACAAGCCCGCCAAGGACAAGCCACGTCGCGAACGCAAACCCAAGCCCCAGGCCAGCCTGTGGAAGCCGGAAGATTTCGTGGTCGAGCCCCAGGAGGGCAAGACCCGCTTCCATGACTTCAAGCTTTCCAACGAACTGATGCATGCCATCCATGACCTGGGCTTCCCGTACTGCACGCCGATCCAGGCCCAGGTGCTGGGTCATACCCTGCGCGGCAAGGACGCCATCGGCCGGGCCCAGACCGGCACCGGCAAGACCGCCGCGTTCCTGATCTCGATCATTTCCCAGCTGCAGCAGGTACCGCCGCCCAAGGAACGCTACATGGGCGAGCCGCGCGCGCTGATCATCGCGCCGACCCGCGAGCTGGTGGTGCAGATCGCCAAGGACGCCATGGCCCTGACCAAGTACAGCGGCCTGAACGTCATGACGTTCGTCGGCGGCATGGACTTCGACAAGCAGCTCAAGGCCCTGGAAGCGCGTCACTGCGACATCCTCGTAGCCACGCCAGGCCGCCTGCTGGACTTCCACCAGCGCGGCGAAGTGCATCTGGACATGGTCGAGGTGCTGGTGCTCGATGAAGCCGACCGCATGCTCGACATGGGTTTCATCCCCCAGGTCCGGCAGATCATCCGCCAGACCCCGCCCAAGAGCGAGCGTCAGACCCTGCTGTTCTCCGCCACCTTCACCGATGACGTGATGAACCTGGCCAAGCAGTGGACCACCAACCCGGCCATCGTCGAGATCGAGCCGGAGAACGTGGCCAGCGAAACGGTCGAACAGCACGTCTATGCAGTGGCCAGCAGCGACAAGTACAAGCTGCTGTACAACCTGGTCACGCAGAACAAGTGGGAACGGGTGATGGTCTTCGCCAACCGCAAGGATGAAGTGCGCCGCATCGAAGAGCGCCTGGTGCGTGACGGCATCAACGCCGCCCAGTTGTCGGGCGACGTGCCGCAGCACAAGCGCATCCGCACCCTGGAGAACTTCCGCGAAGGTCGCATCGCGGTGCTGGTGGCCACCGACGTGGCCGGCCGTGGCATTCACATCGACGGCATCAGCCACGTGATCAACTTCACCCTGCCGGAAGACCCGGACGACTACGTACACCGCATCGGCCGTACCGGCCGTGCCGGGACCAGCGGCGTATCGATCAGCTTCGCCGGCGAGGACGATGCCTACCAGCTTCCGGCTATCGAAGAGCTGCTGGGGCGCAAGATCAAGTGCGAGATGCCACCGGACGAACTGCTGAAGTCGATACCGCGAAAGCATCACTGAGCCGTGTACCTTGGGGCACCTTTTGCCCCTTCCCGAGCGGTCCGGCGCCCCGGCAAGACCGCTCCCACAGGCCCTGCTCCGAGCCGCAGGGCCTGTTCTGCGGGCCAAGCCCCACCCCTGCTTTCTCTACCCCTCCCTTTCTGGCGCCGAATTGCGCCGCAACCTTTTTGCGCCTGCGATATTGTCCAAATAAACAAAAAGTCCATAATGGAAAAAATAGTTTATCTGGAGCTTCGTATGACCGCGCCCCTCGTCGTCGATCAACAACACGCCCGCCAATTGCTCGCCCAGGTGGATGTCCCGCACATCCTGCGCAACCTGTTCCGTGACCTGGCCCGTGGCCAGGCGGTACAGCCGCCCCAACAACTGGTGGAGTTTCCGGCTGGCCGGGGCGACTTCATCAACTATGGCGGCGTGTTGGCCACGGAGCGGGTCTATGGGGTAAAAACCTCGCCCTACATCGTCCGTGACCAAGGCCCCCTGGTCACCGCCTGGACCCTGCTGATGTCCATGGACAGCGGTCAACCTCTGATGCTCTGCGACGCCGGCGAACTGACCACCGCCCGCACCGCCGCTACCACTGCCGTGGCCATCGACGCGCTGGCCCCAGGCCATGCCCGCCGCCTGACGGTGATCGGCAGCGGCCCGATCGCCCGCGCTCACCTGCACTATGTGCGCGGCCTGCGCGATTGGCAGGACATTCGCCTGTATTCCCCCAGCCTGGGCCAACAGAGCGCAGGGCAACGCGAACACCTGGCCGGCCTCGACAGCCGCCTGCAATTGATGGAAAACCTCGAGCAGGCCCTGGACGATGCCGACGTGATCATGCTCTGCACTTCCTCGGCCGTGCCAGTCATCGACCCACGCACGCTGAGCAAACCTGCGCTGATCACCTCGATCAGCACCAATGCCGTACGCGCCCATGAAATCCCGCCAGCCTGCCTGGCCGAGATGGATGTCTACTGCGATTACCGGGTAACCACCCCCGCCAGCGCAGGCGAAATGCGCATCGCCGCCGAGCAGTTGGGGTGGCAGGCAGACGCGATCGTCGGCGACCTGCCGCAACTGCTCAGTGGCGACGCCGCCGCGCCGGCCTACCAGCGCCATGCCTTCTTCCGCTCCATCGGACTGGGCCTGGAGGACATTGCCCTGGCCAATGCCCTGTATCAGCTGCTGCGCGAAGCCTGAGGAGAACAGCATGCAGACTGCCGACTACATCATCGTCGGCGCCGGTATCGCCGGCGCCTCCACCGGCTACTGGCTCGCCGCCCATGGCCGCGTGCTAGTGCTCGAGCGCGAATCCCAGCCTGGCTATCACTCCACCGGCCGTTCGGCGGCGCTCTACACCGCCGCCTACGGCACGCCACAGGTACGCGCCCTGACCCTCGCCAGCCGTGCTTTTTTCGATCATCCGCCCAGTGGTTTCGCCGAGCATCCTCTGCTCACCCCGCGCGGTGAGATGACCGTGGACTTCAACGGCGATCCGGCCGAACTGCAACGCCAGTACCTCAGCGCCAAGGCCTGCGTGCCCGAGTTCGAGCTGCTCGATGCCGACCAGGCCTGCGCCCGCCTGCCGGTGCTGTGTCGGGACAAAGTCCATGGCGCCCTCTACGACCCGAGCGCCAGCGACATCGACACCGATGCCCTGCACCAAGGCTACCTGCGCGGCATTCGCCGGCAACAGGGCGAAGTGCGCAGCGATTGCGAGGTGCAACGGGTGGAGCGTGACGCCCAGGGGCTGTGGCAGGTGCATACCAACCAGGGCAGTTTCAGCGCCCCCGTGCTGATCAACGCCGCGGGCGCCTGGGCGGACCACATCGGGGTACTGGCCGGCGCTCGCCCCCTCGGCCTGCAACCCAAGCGCCGCGCTGCCTTCATCTTCGCCGCCCCCGAGGGCGTCGACTGCCACCACTGGCCGATGCTGGTCAGCCTCGATGAATCCTTCTACATGAAGCCGGATGCCGGCATGCTCCTGGGCTCTCCCGCCAATGCCGACCCGGTGGAGCCGCACGATGTACAACCCGAAGAGCTCGACATCGCCTTAGGCATCTATCAGATCGAGGAAGCCACCACCCTGCGCATCCGCCGTCCTACCCGCACCTGGGCCGGGCTGCGCAGTTTCGTTGCTGACGGCGACCTGGTCGCCGGCTTCGACCCGCAGGTGCCTGGGCTGTTCTGGGTCGCGGGCCAAGGCGGCTACGGCATCCAGACCTCACCCGCCATGGGCCAGGCCAGCGCCGCCCTGGTGCGTGGCGAGGCGCTGCCGGATCACCTGCATGGCTTTGGCCTGACGGCCGCCATGCTATCCCCGGCACGCCTGTCGGGATGACGCGCCGCCGCGATTGCGGCACACTCGCAGCGCCCTCGCCGCAGGGCGCTGACACAGCCTGGAGCCTGCCTCAATGCCATCCCCTCGCCCTGACCCGGCCCTGGACAACTACCGGGCCATCGCCGATGCCATCGCCACCCTGTTCTTCCCCCACGCCGAAGTGGTGCTGCACGACCTGCGCACCCAGAAGATCGACTACATCGCCAACAACCTGTCCAAACGCGAGATCGGCGACGATGCGGCCCTGGAAGACATGCTCGAGCACGGTACCGATGAAACCAACATCGGCCCCTACGAAAAACTCAACTGGGACGGGCAGAAGATCCGCTCGTTGAGCACCGTGTTGCGCGATGCCGCAGGCACACCCCTGGCCATGCTGTGCATCAATCTGAATATCTCGCTGTTCGAGAACGCCAAGGCGGCGCTGGATCTGTTCCTTTCGCCCAGCCGATTGATTCCCCAACCCGACGCGCTGTTTCGCGATGACTGGCAGGAACGTATCAACACCTTCCTCAACGGCTGGCTGCGCCAGCGTCAGTTGAGCCTTAACCTGCTGACCCGCGATCACAAGCGCGAGCTGGTCCTGGCCCTGCATGCCGAGGGCGCCTTCAAGGGCAAGAGTGCGGCCAACTACGTGGCCAACGTGCTGGGAATGGGACGGGCGACGGTGTACAAGCACTTGAAGGAACTCAAGGCCTGAGCGCTGCAGAGGTCCCTTGACGATTGCCGGGACTACACAGCGGTCGGAAAAGGGGCGCAAGGCGCCCCCAGCGCAGTGTTTCAGTCGCCGTAGATATCCGATTTGAAGTACTTGGCCTGGATCTTCTGGTATTCGCCGTTGGCACGAATGGCATCGATGGCGCTATTGAGCTGGCTCACCAATTTGGTGTTGCCTTTGCGCACCGCGATCCCGGCACCTTCACCGACGTACTTGGGGTCCTTCAGCTCCGGCCCTACGAAGGCAAAGTCAGCGCCACGAGGCATCGACAGGAAGTCCTCCAGGGGAATGGTATCGGCAAAAATGGCATCCACACGCCCGGACGCCAGGTCCATGTAGATCTCTTCGTTGTTGCTGTAGCGGTTGACCTTCACACCCATGGGCTCGAGCACTTCGGTGGCGTAGCGGTCGGTGGTGGTGGCACGCTGCACGCCGATGGTCTTGCCTTTGAGGCTCTGGTACTGGTCATCGACCACCGCCCCTTTCTTCATCACCAGGCGCGATGACGTGAAGTAGTACTTGTGGGTGAAGTCCACCGATTGCTTGCGCTCTTTGGTAATGGTCATCGACGACAGGGCCGCATCGATCTTCCTGACCTTCAACGAGGGGATCAGCCCGTCGAACTCGACCTCGTTCCAGACACATTTGACCTTCATCTGCGCGCACAGGGCATTGCCGATCTCGTAATCGAAGCCCACGATTTCGCCCTTGTCGTTTTTCGAGGCAAACGGCGGGTAGGCGGCCTCGATACCGATGCGCAGGACGTTCTCGGCAGCGTACAGGTTGCTACCGGCCAACAGGCCCAGGGCCAGACCGCTGATCAGGATGAGCTTTTTCATGGGGGATCTCTCTCGCTCGTTATTGGAGGTGTGGTGCAAGACAGAGGAAAGGTGACAGGCGCAAGGCTGCCTGGAATCATTTTGTACTTATGATTCCATACTGGACTTTTTTGTATAGAAACTCAACTACCAACCACAACGTGCAGCACAGGCAGACGCATCCGGCCCGCCCGTGCCCCGGCAGGTCACCAGCGACCGGCGGCATCCTGGTCGCTTTGCCGACCTTCGACCCAACGCGGCCCATCCTGGGTGTTCTCTTTCTTCCAGAACGGCGCCCGGGTCTTGAGGTAGTCCATGATGAAATTGCAGGCATCGAACGCCGCCTGACGGTGAGCGCTGGCCACGCCGACAAAGACGATCGGTTCGCCCGGCTCCAGCGCGCCGATGCGGTGCAGCACCTCGACCTTGAGCAGTGGCCAGCGCTGCTCGGCCTCGACGACGATCTTGGCCAAGGCTTTCTCGGTCATGCCTGGGTAATGCTCGAGGAACATCCCCGCCACTTCACGGCCATCGTTGAAATCCCGCACATAGCCAACGAACCCTACCACCGCGCCCACGCCGACGTTGGCCGCATGCATCGCATTGACCTCAAGGCCTGGATCGAAGGCCTGCTCCTGTACTCGAACGCCCATGCTCAACCTCCCGTGACCGGCGGGAAGAACGCCACTTCGTCGCCCTCCTCCACCGGCTCGGCCAGCTTGCTCAGATCCTGATTGCGTGCGCACATCACGTTCTGCTCGGCCAGCACCTCGTATTGCCCGCCCTTGGCCACCAAGGCCTGGCGCACGTCGTCCAGGGTCGCGAAGGCACCTTCGAGCGGCTCGCCATCGACCCCTAGCAATTCACGATAACGGGCGAAATACACCACCTGAACCTTCATCACGCCTCCACCTGGTAATGGCCGCTCTTGCCGCCGAGCTTCTCCAGCAGGCGTACTTGCTCGATCACCATGCCTTTGTCGACGGCCTTGCACATGTCATAGATCGTCAGCGCCGCAACGCTGGCGGCAGTCAGCGCTTCCATTTCCACACCGGTCTGCCCGGCCAGCTTGCAACGGGCGACGATGCGCACCGCATCAGAACCTTCGGCGTTGAGCTCGACCTTGACGCTGGTGAGCATCAGCGGGTGGCACAGCGGGATCAGGTCGCTGGTCTTCTTCGCCGCCTGGATCCCGGCGATGCGCGCCACGGCGAACACATCGCCCTTGGGATGCTCGCCGTCGACGATCATCTGCAACGTCTGCGGCAACATGCGCACCCGCGCTTCGGCCACCGCCTCACGCGCGGTCACGGCCTTTTCGGTGACGTCGACCATGTTGGCGCGCCCCTGGGAATCGAGATGAGTCAGCACTGCATTGCTCCTGTGAAGGGAACAAAGAGTGTAAACCCGCAGGTCAGCTTTGAGCAGTGGTTGTGTCGCGGGCAGGCCAAATCCCGCTGGCCGCCATGGGAGCGGATTAATCCGCGTAGAGGACATCACAGAAGCCGGGCGGCGAACCGCCCGGCAGACTGGGATTTACAGGTGGGACTCGGCGTACTCGGCCAGCACCGAGCGTGGCACGCCCTGCAAGGTGATATGAACGCCGTGAGGGAAGTCCTTGAAGCGTTCGGTGAGATAAGTCAGCCCGGAGCTGGTGGCCGACAGGTAAGGGGTATCGATCTGCGCCAGGTTACCCAGGCACACCACCTTGGACCCTGCCCCGGCACGGGTGATGATGGTCTTCATCTGGTGCGGGGTGAGGTTCTGGCACTCGTCGATCAGGATCAGGCTCTGCTGGAAGCTGCGCCCACGGATGTAGTTCAGCGACTTGAACTGCAACGGGACCCGCTCGAGGATGTACTCGACGCTACCGTGGGTACTCTCGTCATCCATGTGCAGGGCTTCGAGGTTGTCGGTGATGGCGCCCAGCCAAGGCTCCATCTTCTCGGCCTCGGTCCCCGGCAGGAAGCCGATCTCCTGGTCCAGCCCCTGCACGCTGCGGGTGGCGATGATGCGCCGGTAGCGCTTGCTGACCATGGTCTGCTCGATGGCGGCGGCAAGCGCCAGGATGGTCTTGCCGGAGCCGGCGGCGCCGGTCAGGTTGACCAGGTGGATATCTGGGTCGAGCAAGGCGAACAACGCCAGGCTCTGATGGATGTCGCGGGGTTTCAGCCCCCAGGCTTCCTGGTGCAGCAACGGCTCCTGGTGCAGGTCGAGCAGCAGCAGTTCGTCTTCACGGATGCCTTTGATCCAGCCGACGAAGCCTTGTTCGTCGATGATGAACTCATTGACGTGCACCGCCGGCAGGTTGTCGGTCAGTTGTACCCGATGCCAGGTGCGACCACGCTCCTGCCGGGTTTCGACCTTGCTGACGCGATCCCAGAACGAGCCGGTCACCGAATGGTAGCCCTTGGACAGCAAGGAGACGTCATCGACCAACTGGTCGGTGCTGTAGTCCTCCGCGGCGATGCCACAGGCACGCGCCTTCAGGCGCATGTTGATGTCCTTGGTCACCAGCACCACGTCCAGATCGCAGCGGCGGGCACGCAACTCCAGAAGTTGGTTGATGATGATGTTGTCGTTGAGGGTTTCGGGCAGCAGCCGGTTTGGCTCGTTGCGTGGGCTCATCAGGATCGACAGGAACCCTTTGGGCCCGCTCTTGCCACGCTGGATCGGCACGCCCTGCTCGACGTCGCTGGGCGAGGCATCGCCAAGGGTCTGGTCGATGAGGCGGATGGCCTGGCGGCATTCGGCGGCGATGGTGTGTTTGCCGGTCTTGAGCTTGTCGAGTTCCTCCAGCACCGTCATCGGAATGGCGACATGGTGCTCCTCGAAGTTGAGCAAAGCGTTTGGATCGTGGATCAGGACATTGGTATCGAGCACATACAGGATTGGCTGGGTGGAGGAAGAATTGCGTCCTTGGTCATCCATACTCGGTCACCTTATGTGAAAGCCACGCGACGCGTAATGCTGCGCCGCAGAGTGACCGCCGTTCTCCCCGTATCCGCGTCGTTACGGGCGGGGAGCGCACCTGGCAAGGAGGGCCTGGATGACGCCACCTGTGCTGCAGGATTCGGCTGTCTGGTACCTACATACCGCATTAATGATGACCAAAAAAAGTCTTTTTACGTTCCTTTGAACTTTATTTTTCCGATTGACGTTCAGGACTTGGCTTGAGCCGTGAGCGGGACTAGAGTCAAAGATCAAGCCCCATCACGCTGCCCATAATCCCGGCAATCTTCCCAGCCGATTCCACTCTGCGCCGTGTTGCGCAACAGCCAATCCAGCGCCGGTTGCGCCTTGGGCAGGTTGTCGTGGAACTGGATCACCCCTTTGCGCCACAACAGCATCAAGGTCAGCACCCGATGTGCCGAGGCCTCGGCGCTGAGCGCACTGTCGTCCTGGGCGTCGATCTCCCACAGCGAAACCTGAAGCTTCTGGCTGGCCATGAATGCCTCGCCATCGGCACGACGCTGCCCGTACGGCGGGCGGAACAACGGCACATACTGCGCCGGCAGGTCGGACTGGACCCGGGCCTGGGCCCGGCGCAGCGAATCCTGCCAGTCCAGCCATTGGGCATGGGAGCGGTACTCCCAGCCCTGGATGCCCACGCATTGCCCGGTATAGAGCGCCCCCACAGGGGCGCGCTGCTGCAAGCGGTTACCGAGCACGAAGAACAGGCCGCCGAGCTTCTGCCGGCGCAGATAATCGGCCAGCTCGTCGGTGGCACCGCCCGCGAGAGTGGGGCCACCGACGAATGTCAGCAGGAACACCCGGTCGTTGAGTTCATCGCCTGTGCGCTCGCTGTCCGACAGGCGCTCGACCTCGCTGCTGGTCTGAGGGAACAACGCCGCCTTGCGCAGTTGTTCATCCAGGTAACGGGTGTGGAATGCCCGGCTAGGCTCGAGCCAGCCGGTATAGAACTCGCCCACGCCGGAGGTGAAAGTGGCGGCCAGGGTCCGCAGTTCGGCCATGGACTCCAGCGGATAGCAGAAGGACGCATCCTGCTCGCAACTGCGCTGGGCCTGTTGATAGTTTTCCCATAGCCGCTGCCACATGCGCGCGCGCACCGCACGTATCACCGCCAGGTTGATCTGGCGCAGTTGCAGGCGCGCCGCCAGAGCCGGCTCGTCGAGCATTTCACTCTCCTGCAGCACCTGGGCGAACGACAGGATTTCGGCCCGCGAAGCGACATCGAACAAAGCCGGGCTGTCCAGTTGTTCAGGCCACAGCGTGCGGTCCAGGGTGGCCTGGGGCGAAGGGGCAGCCTGGGCGGCAAGGCTCAGCAGGCCGGCCAGCAGGACGAAGGCAATACGCACGAATCAAGCTCTCCGCAGCAACATGACACGCACTATAACGTGGCGTTGGGCGATGGTCCGTGACTATCGTCGCGATAGTTTGGTCTTGCCGGCCCCAGCCCGTAGAATCCGCCTCGACGATTCCAGGAGCCGACCCGATGCTGACGGTGATTTCCCCCGCCAAGACTCTCGACTACGACACCCCGCCGGTGACCCAGCGGTTCACCCTGCCCCAGTACCTGGACGACTCCCAGGTGCTGATCACCCAACTGCGCGAATTCACACCCGCACAAATCAGTGAACTGATGCACCTTTCCGACAAGCTCGCCGGCCTCAACGCCGCCCGCTTCGGCAGCTGGACCCCGGATTTCACCCCGGCCAACGCCAAGCAGGCGCTGCTGGCGTTCAAGGGTGACGTGTACACAGGCCTGGACGCCGAAAGCCTCGGCGAGGACGACTTCAGCTACGCCCAGGACCACCTGCGCATGCTGTCGGGCCTTTACGGCCTGCTGCGCCCGCTGGATCTGATGCAGCCCTACCGCCTGGAAATGGGCACCAAGCTGGCCAACGTCCGCGGCAAAGACCTCTATGCCTTCTGGGGCACGCGCATCAGTGAATGGCTGAATCAGGCCCTGGCCGATCAAGGCGATGACATCCTGCTGAACCTGGCCAGCAACGAGTACTTCAGCGCGGTCAAGCGCAGCGCCCTGAAGGCACGGGTGATCGATGTCGACTTCAAAGACTGGAAGAACGGGCAGTACAAAATCATCAGCTTCTACGCCAAGAAAGCCCGCGGAATGATGAGCCGCTTCGTGATCCAGGAGCGCATCAACGACCCCGAACAGCTCAAGCGCTTCGATGTGCAGGGCTATTACTACAGTGCCGAACAGTCCAAGCCAGACCACCTGGTGTTCCTGCGCGACCACCCTGGCGAGTAAGACCTTCAGGTCCTGCGCATTAACAGTGGGAGCAACAGTCTTGCGTTGCTTGCACCGGCCTCTTCGCGGGTAAACCCGCGAAGAGGCCACCCCTGAACAAGACAGCTGCTCCTACTGGTCATGTCACCGCATCCGACAGCCCTGCAATGGGGCAGGCTTCAAATGGCCATCTCGTCATAATTTCGACGTCAAAAAAACCACCGCCCAGCCGTTATTGCAAAACGCCATAAGACCGTTCGTAGTTTTTTGACGAATTTTGAAAAAAATTTTCGCATGCTGGCATATAACCATCCCACGTCGTTTTCGCCCTTTATATATAGGGGTGAAACTGATACGTGCTATCAGATTGAAAGTATTTTCCACTGAAAAAATATTTAGAAATCTTTCATACCTGCAGAACCCACCTTGGAACTTCTGCTACCGGCAATCGCTCATAGGACCCGTAACGATTTTCTTGCGGGTGTCGTGAGAGATGACTTACAGATGACAACCGGCCGGTATCCACTACCGGCTCCGATAACTTCGACAGACGCAACGGTATCAACCGAAAGCCCTGTCCACGAAGGAGAGACGCGCCCCTACTAATCGTCCTAGTGGTTGATTTCATAGGATTTTTCCAATTGAAAGAGCAAGCACAGCAGTAGGCGTAATAGCACACTGCAATAAAGACGGCTGCATTTCAGGGCACGCCTTTTAATACTGGCCATTTAACTGCCAACTTTGAGTGCACAACTTTGCGCGCTCTGGATTTATTCATGCCTGCGTTCGGTGATATGTGCAATCGCCATGGCACCGTGCGCCCGAAAACTGCTGGTTAATCAACCCGGTCCGGCTCTTTTGCGAAGGAGCCGACGTGATAAACACACGAGGTGAATACGATGCGTATCAGCATCTTTGGTTTGGGTTATGTGGGTGCGGTCTGTGCAGGTTGCCTGTCGGCACGGGGTCACGAAGTGATTGGCGTGGACGTGTCCAAGACCAAAATCGACCTGATCAACCAGGGCAAGTCGCCCATCGTCGAGCCGGGTCTGGAACAGCTCCTGCAGCAAGGCATCGCCAACGGCCGCCTGCGTGGCACCACCGATTTCGCCGAAGCCATCCGCGCCAGCGATGTGTCGATGATCTGCGTCGGCACTCCCAGCAAGAAGAACGGCGACCTGGGCCTTGAGTACATCGAGTCGGTGTGCCGCGAGATCGGCTACGTGCTGCGCGACACCGAGCGTCGCCACACCATCGTGGTGCGCAGCACCGTGCTGCCGGGGACCGTCAAGAACGTGGTCATCCCGATCCTCGAGGACTGCTCCGGTAAGAAAGCCGGCGTCGACTTCGGTGTCGCGGTCAACCCGGAGTTCCTGCGTGAAAGCACCGCCATCGCCGACTACGACCGCCCACCGATGACTGTCATCGGCGAGCTGGACAAGGCCAGCGGCGACGTGCTCCAGGCCATCTACGAGGAACTGGACGCACCGATCATCCGCAAGCCGGTCGAAGTGGCCGAAATGATCAAGTACACCTGCAACGTCTGGCACGCCACCAAGGTCACCTTCGCCAACGAAATCGGCAACATCGCCAAGGCGGTGGGTGTCGATGGTCGCGACGTGATGGACGTGGTTTGCCAGGACAAAGTCCTGAACCTGTCGCAGTACTACATGCGCCCAGGTTTCGCCTTCGGCGGCTCGTGCCTGCCCAAGGACGTGCGTGCCCTGACCTACCGCGCCTCCAGCCTCGACGTGAAAGCTCCGCTGCTCGACTCGCTGATGCGCAGCAACGAGTCCCAGGTGCAGAACGCCTTCGACATCATCGAAAGCCACGACAAACGCAAGGTCGCTTTGCTCGGCCTGTCTTTCAAAGCTGGCACCGACGACCTGCGCGAAAGCCCGCTGGTGGAACTGGCCGAGCGCCTGATCGGCAAAGGCTACGAGCTGAACATCTACGACCAGAACGTCCAGTACGCCCGTGTCCACGGCGCCAACAAGGAATACATCGAGTCGAAGATCCCCCACGTGTCCTCGCTGCTCAATGACGATCTTCAACACGTCATCGACAACGCCGACGTGATCGTCCTGGGCAACCGCGACGAGAAGTTCCGCGCCCTCGCTCAGCAGGCACCGGAAGGCAAGCAAGTGATCGACCTGGTCGGCTTCATGACCAAGCCGACCTGCACCACCAGCCGCACCGAAGGCATCTGCTGGTAACCCCCGGCCGGGCAGCGGGCGACCGCTGCCCTTCCCCCTGATTCGCGCGACGGATGCTGAACATGCAAAGACTCCAGACAGTGCTGCTGCAGTGCGCCGGATGGCTGCTCTACATGAGCCTGCTCATGTTGATCGCCTTGGCCTTGCCCAGCGACATCTTCGACTCGCAGTCGAAGCACTTCATCTTCCTGGTCGGCGCGGTCGGCATCTGGCGCTACTCCATGGGCGCCACCCACTTCATCCGTGGCATGGTGTTCCTCTACGGCGTCTACCCCTACCTGCGCCGCAAGGTACGCAAGCTGGGCAAAGCTGCCGACCCGTCCCACGTGTACCTGATGGTCACCAGTTTTCGCATCGATGCCCTGACCACCGCGCAGGTGTACAGCTCGGTGATCCGCGAGGCCATCGAATGCGGCTTCCCCACCACCGTGGTCTGCTCGCTGGTGGAGATGTCCGATGAGCTGCTGGTCAAGAGCCTGTGGGCCAAGTACAACCCGCCCGCCCACGTCAACCTGGACTTCGTGCGCATCGCCGGTACCGGCAAGCGCGATGGCCTGGCCTATGGCTTCCGGGCCATCTCGCGGATGATGCCGGACGAGCATGCCGTGGTGGCGGTGATCGACGGCGATACCGTGCTCGGTGAAGGCGTGGTCCGCAAGACCGTGCCGTGGTTCAAGCTGTTCCCCAATGTCGGTGGCCTGACCACCAACGAATTCTGCGAAGTGCGCGGCGGCTACATTATGAGCGAGTGGCACAAGCTGCGCTTCGCCCAGCGCCACATCAACATGTGCTCGATGGCCCTGTCCAAGCGCGTGCTGACCATGACTGGGCGCATGTCGATGTTCCGCGCAAGCGTGGTGACCGATCCTGAGTTCATCGCCGACGTGGAAAGCGACTCGCTGCACCACTGGCGCCTGGGCCGCTTCAAGTTCCTCACCGGGGACGACAAGTCCAGCTGGTTCAGCCTGATGCGCCTGGGCTACGACACCTTCTATGTGCCGGACGCTGCGATCAACACGGTCGAGCACCCACCGGAAAAAAGCTTCATCAAGGCCAGCCGCAAGCTGATGTACCGCTGGTACGGCAACAACCTGCGGCAGAACTCCCGCGCCCTGGGGCTGGGCCTCAAGCGCCTGGGCCTGTTCACCTGCATCGTCCTGCTCGACCAGCGCGTGTCCATGTGGACCAGCCTGCTGGGCCTGACGGTGGCGGTGATCGCCAGCCTCAAGTTCGGCATGGGCTTCTTGCTCGTGTACCTGCTGTGGATCGGCATCACCCGCCTGATCCTCACCATCATGCTGCTGTGCTCGGGCCATAACGTGGGGCCGGCCTACCCGCTGATTCTCTATTACAACCAGATCGTCGGCGCGCTGATGAAGATCTACGTGTTCTTCCGCCTCGACAAGCAGTCCTGGACCCGCCAGCCGACTGCCCTCAAGCGTGACCTCGAAAGCTTTCAACAATGGTTCAACACCTGGTCTTCACGGACCATGACCTTCTCGGCAGCCAGCATCTTCGTCGCTGTGCTGTTCATGGTCGTGTGAGCCCCCCGGAACGGATCTAACAGGAACGAAATCGCCATGAATACCGCCGTGAACGCCAATGTCGTGCATGAGTCCGAAGCCCAGCGCCAGCATGTCCGGGTACGTATCCCTGCCAAGCTGCGCTACCTGGACCGCAATCGCGAACCGCACGATGTGAAGGTGGACGATCTCTCCGCCGGGGGCCTGTCCTTCCATACCAGCAAACCCTTGAACGTCGGCGATGTGCTGCGCGGTCGCCTGCAGTTCACGGTCGACAACCTGGGCCTGTCCATGGACGTCGAGTTCCAGGTGCGCTCCTACCAGAGCACCGGTCGCACCGGCGTGCAGTTCCAGAACCTCGAACCGCGCGACGTGGCCACCCTGCGCCATATCATCACCACTTTCCTGTCCGGCGAGATGATCAACGTCGGCGGCGTGCTCAGCACCCTGCAACGCGACAACTTCACCAAGGCACGCAAGCAGAAAGACAGCGGCTCGGGGCTCTCGGCCTTCGGTCGCCTGCGCGCGGTGACCGTCAGCCTGGGCGTGTTCGTGGTCGGCGTGGCCGCGTTCGGCTTCATCGCCAAGTCGCTGTACGGCATGTACTTCGTCAGCCACGCCGAGGCCGGTGTGGTCTCGGTGCCCACCACCAACGTCACCATGCCGCGCGACGGCAGTGTGCAGAGCCTGGTGGAAAACGGCGCCCAGGTGGTCAAGGGCGCGCCGCTGGCAAGCTTCAGCACCAGCATGCTCGATTTGCTCAAAGGCCATCTGGACGACTCGCAGCTCGAGCCCGCCAAGGTCGAGGAGCTGTTCGGCAAGCAGCTCTCCGGCACGCTCACCAGCCCATGCGACTGCGTCGTCGCCCGCCAGCTGGTGGATGACGGCCAGTACGCCAGCAAGGGCCAGCCGATCTTCCAACTGGTGCCACGCACCACCAACCCGATGGTCGAGGCGCGCTTCAGCTATCGCCAGTTCGACCAGGTCAAGCCAGGCACCCGCGTGCAGTTCCAGGTGGCCGGCGAAGACGAGATGCGCACCGGCAAGATCGTCAGCAGCGCCAGCCTCAACAGCGAAGACCTGGCCTCGGATATCCGCGTGCAGATCAAGCCTGACAGTGGCCTGCCGGCAGAACTGGCCGGTCGCCCGGCGGCCGTCAACGCCGATCGTGGCCCGTCCCTGGACTGGCTGATCGACAAAGCCGTAGCCCGCGGGCTGTAAGAGGGATCGGACCATGAACCCTTCGAACCGTATGACACCGCTGCAAGCGGCCGGGGCCTTGTTCGCGGGTAAACCCGCTCCCACAGGGATCGAATCGAGCCCTGCGCGCAGCATTCGCCCGCTGGCCTGGTGCGGCCTGGCCTTGGCCGTCGCCCTGGCCGGCTGCTCGGGCCTGCCCGACCAGCGCCTGGCCAACGAGGCCATGAAGCGCGGGGACACCGCCCTGGCCGAGCGCAATTACAAGGCCCTGGCCGACCTTGGCTACAGCGATGCCCAAGTGGGCCTGGCCGATATCCAGGTCGCCAGCCAGGACCCTGCCAAGCTCAAGGCAGCCGAGGCCACCTACCGCGCCGCCGCTGCCACCTCGCCCCGAGCCCAGGCACGCCTGGGTCGCCTGCTGGTGGCCAAGCCTGGCACTACCCAGGCCGAGCGCGAGGAGGCCGAAACCCTGCTCAAGCTCGCCGCCCAGCAAGGCGAGCGCAACACCCTGATCCCGCTGGCGATGCTCTACCTGCAATACCCGCAGAGCTTCCCCAAGGTGAACGCCCAGCAGCAGATCGACCAGTGGCGCGCCGCCGGTAACCCCGAGGCGGGCCTGGCCCAGGTGCTGCTCTACCGCACCCAGGGCACCTACGACCAGCACCTGGGCGACGTCGAAAAAATCTGCAAGGCCGCGCTGGACACCACCGACATCTGCTATGTGGAACTGGCCACCGTCTACCAAAAGCGCGCCCAGCCCGACCAGCAGGCCGCACTGATCCAGCAGCTCAAGGCCGCCTATGGTCGTGGCATCGTGCCGGCCACCCGGGTCGACAGCGTCGCCCGCGTGCTGGCAGACCGCAGCCTGGGCCAGACCGACGAAAAGACCGCAAAGGAGCTGCTCGAGCAAGTCGCCCCGGTCAATCCGGCTTCCTGGGTGAGCCTGGCGCAGTTGGTGTACGACTTCCCGGAGCTGGGCGACAACGACCAGTTGCTCGCCTACATCGAAAAGGGCCGTCAGGCCCAGCAGCCCCGCGCCGAACTGTTGCTCGGCCGCCTCTACTACGAAGGCAAGACGCTCCCGGCCGACGCCAGCAAAGCCGAAGAACACCTGCAGGCCGCCGCCGCCGCCGGCGAGGTCAGCGCCCACTATTACCTCGGCCAGCTGTACCGCCGTGGCTACCTGGGCCACGTCGAGCCGCAAAAAGCCGTCGACCACCTGCTCAGTGCCGCCCGTGGCGGGCAGAACAGCGCCGACTACGCCCTGGCCCAACTGTTCAGCGAAGGTCATGGCATCCGCCCTGCTCCGGCCAACGCCTGGGTGTTCGCCCAACTGGCCCAGGCCAACCCGTCGCCGCAATCGACCGAGCTGCTGCAAAAGCTCGACACGCAATTGAGCCCTGACCAGCGCAACCAGGCCCAGCGCCTGCTGGACCAGGAAAAGCAGGCACGCGGCAGCATGGCCCAGGTCGGTTCCAACCCCCTGGCCTTCGAAGCCCTGCAAGACGACGCAAAAGAAGAAGTAGACGGTGAGGACTCGCTATGACGCTCAATCCCTTCGTGAAAGCCGGCATTGGCCTGAGCTTCGCCCTGCTGTGGTCGTGCCCGACCCTGGCGGACATGACCGCCGAGAAGAACTTCGGCCTGGACATCAAGATCACCGGCCAATCCGAGGACGACCGCGACCTGGGCACCCGCTCCGGCGGTGACGTCAACGGCCTGGGCCTTGACCTGCGCCCTTGGGTCTACGGCGAACGCGGCAACTGGAGCGCCTTCGCCATGGGCCAGGCAGTAGCCGCCACCGATATCATCGAGACCGACACGCTGCGCCAGTCCGAGGACGGCAGCACCGTGGACAACGCCGATGACAGCCGCAAGCCGGACAAGAGCTACCTGGCCATGCGCGAGTTCTGGGTCGGCTACAGCGGCTTCACGCCCTACCCAGGCGAACAGCTGCGCCTGGGCCGCCAACGCCTGCGCAGCGACGACGGCATGTGGCGCGACACCAACATCGAAGCGTTGAACTGGACCTTCGACACCACCCTGCTCAAGGCCGACCTGGGCGTGGCACAGCGCTTCAGCGAATACCGCACCGACCTCACCGAGCTTGCGCCCGAGGACAAGGACCGCACCCACGTGTACGGCAACGTTGCCACCCAGTGGACACCTGGGCACTGGGTCGGCGTGCGCGCCCACCACTCCAGTGACAGCGGCAGCCTGAAAGACCCCGGCGAAACCGTCGACCCGTTGGACAAGACCCGCACGGGCGATCTGACCTGGCTGGGCCTGGAGGCCAACAGCGACGCCTACAACTGGCGCAACGACCACACCGTCAACTATTGGGGCAGCGTCACCTGGCTGACCGGCGATCGCGACACCCTCAGCACCCAGACCGTGGGCAACGACCAAGTCGCCACCGGCAAGCAGAGCGGCGATGTCAACGCCTGGGCCACTGACTTGGGTGTGCGTCTGCGTCTGGACCCCAACTGGCAGGTCGGTGCGGCCTATGCCCGTGGCAGCGGCGGTGGCGGCAGCGACGGTTCGAGCAACTACGAGCAGACCGGGCTCGAGAGCAACCGCTCCAACTTCACCGGCACCCGCTCTCGCGTGCACCGCTTCGGCGAAGCCTTCCGTGGCGAGCTGGGCAACCTGCAGGCGGCCACCCTGTTCGCCTCCTGGCAACTGCGCGACGACTATGACGCAAGCTTCATCTACCACAAGTTCTGGCGCGTCGATGACCAGCAGAACATCGGTTCCAGCGGCATCAACGCGGTGGTCGAGGACAACGGTGTGAACCGTCCGCTGATCAATGGCGAGAAGGACCTGGGCCAGGAAATGGACGTGGTGGTCACCAAGTACTTCAAGCAAGGCCTGCTGCCGGCTTCGATGAGCCAAGCCATCGACGAGCCGTCGGCCCTGGTGCGCCTGCGTGCCGGCGTGTTCAAGCCAGGCGATGCCTACGGCAGCGAAGCTGATTCCTACATGCACCGCGCCTTCGTCGACGTGATCTGGCGCTATTGAGGCCCGGGAGAGGACACTCATGAACCTTCACCCGCATTTTCGCCATGGCCTGCTGGCCAGTGCCCTGCTGCTGGCCAGCAGCGGCCTGGCCTATGCCGAGCCGGTCAAGCCGGTGGTCAAGGAATTGCAGCAGGCCAAGACCTACACGGTCTCCAGCGCGCCGATCGAGCCGTTGCAGATGGACCCGCCCAAGCTGCCCGACCTCTCCGGCTACACCGCCGAAGCGGTTCAGAAAAAGCTCGACCGCAGCCATAAAGGCAAGGTCAGCGTGCGCCGCATGCTCCAGGAGGAATCGCTCAAGGAGTTCATCGGCGGCGACAACAAAGGCGCCGAGTGGGTTCGTCGCCAGCAGGGCATTCCCCAGGCGATCTTCGTCGATGATGGCCATGTGGACCTGGTGCAACTGAGCAAGCAGGTGCCCAAACAGTACCTGCGCGAAACCGAACCAGGCGTGTACCTGGCGCGCCTGCCGATCGTGGTCGGGCGCAAGGGCGTGCTGGAGATCAATGGCAAGGTCAAGGAACTGCGCCTGTCCCAGGAGGGCGGCTCGTTCCTGATCAACGACGGCAAGCTGTTCGTCACCGACACCCAGGTCACGGGCTGGCGCGAGAAGGACAACGGCCCGGCCACCTTCCGCAAGCCGGACGAGTTCCGTCCCTTCCTGCTGTCGTGGGGCGGCACCGAGACCTACATCGTCAACACCAAGATGGCCAGCTTCGGCTACGCCAAGTCCAAGTCGTACGGCGTGAGCATCTCCCAGTACACGCCGAACATGGCCAAGCGCATGGGCCGCCCGGAACCCACCGGCTGGATCATCGGTTCCGAATTCAGCGACATGTGGTACGGCTTCTACTGCTACGAGACCCAGGACTTCGTGATCAAGGACAACACCTATCGCGACAACATCGTCTATGGCATCGACCCCCACGACCGCTCGCACCGCCTGATCATTGCCGGCAATACCGTGTATGGCACCAAGAAGAAACACGGAATCATCGTCTCGCGCGAGGTCAACGACAGCTGGATCATCAACAACAAGAGCTACGACAACAAGCTCTCCGGCGTGGTCCTGGACCGTAACAGCGTCAACAACCTGGTGGCCTACAACGAGATCTACCGCAACCACACCGACGGCATCACCCTGTACGAAAGCGGCGACAACCTGATCTACGGCAACAAGCTGCTCAACAACCGCCGCCACGGCATCCGCGTGCGCAACAGCGTGAACATCCGTCTGTACGAAAACCTCGCCATGGCCAACGGCCTGGTGGGCGTGTACGGGCACATCAAGGACCTCTCCGACACCGACCGCGACATCGCCCTGGACCCGTTCGATACCAAGGTCTCGCTGATCGTGGTCGGCGGCGAACTGGCGGCCAATGGCTCCGGCCCCTTGTCGATCGACTCGCCGCTCTCGGTCGAGCTCTACAAGGTCTCCATGCTCGCCCCGCGCAAGGCCAACGGCATCAGCCTCAACGGCATCCTTGGCCAGCGCCAGGACGAAATCCTCGACCTGCTGGTGCGCCAGCAGAAGGCCGTGCTGATCGACCCGGTCGAACGCCAGACCGAAATGATCGATTAAGGAAGCCCAGACCATGACTCCGCATCTGATGAAACTGCTCGGCCTGTCCGCTGCCCTCCTGGCCATCAGCCAGGGCGTGCGCGCCGCCGATGTACAGGCCCCGAGCTTCACCGCCGAGCCTTGCTGCCAACTGTGCCCAGAGGCCCACGACGCCAGCCGTTACGTGACCCGCTACCAGCAGAACTTCACGACTCTGGTCCAGGCCAAAGGCGACTGGCTGTTCCGTACCCGCGAAGACCTGCGCACCGAATTCAACACCACCCCGGCCGGCTACAAACGCCTGCAACAGGTACATGACGCGTTCAAGAAACGCGGCGTGGAACTGGTGCTGGTGTACCAGCCAACCCGTGGCCTGGTGAACCGCAACATGCTCAACCCCGCCGAGAAAGCCGCCTTCGATTATCAAAAGGCGCTGGGCAACTACCAGGCCATGCTCAAGCGCTTCGCCAGCATGGGCTACAACGTGCCCGACCTGTCGCCGCTGACCAACGAGCAATTGGCCGCCGCCGACCAGGGCAAGGACTTCTACTTCCGCGGTGACCAGCACTGGACGCCCTACGGCGCTGAGCGCGCGGCCAAGATCGTGGCCGACACCGTACACAAGATGCCAGCCTTCGAAGGCATCCCGCGCAAGGAATTCGAAACCCACAAGTCCGGCCGCATGGGCAAGACCGGTACCCTGCACAACGTCGCCGGGCAACTTTGCGGCACCAGCTATGCGGTGCAGTACATGGACCAGTTCGCCACCGAGCCCAAGGGCGGTGCGAGCGATGGCGACGACCTGTTCGGCGATTCGGGCAATGCCAAGATCACCCTGGTCGGCACCAGCCACAGCGGCAAGAACTACAACTTCTCGGGCTTCTTGCAGCAGTACATCGGTGCCGACGTGCTCAACGTCGCCTTCCCCGGTGGTGGCCTGGAAGGTTCGATGATCCAGTACCTGGGCAGTGAAGAGTTCAAAAAGAACCCACCGAAGATCCTCATCTGGGAGTTCTCGCCGCTGTACCGCCTGGATCAGGAAACCATCTGGCGCCAGATCCTCGCCTTGCTCGACGACGGCTGTGACGACCGTCCGGCCCAGATGAGCGCCAGCGCCACCCTCAAGCCCGGTAAGAACGAGCTGATGGTCAACGGCAAGGGCGGTGTGATCAAAGACCTGATCAACCGCAATCACCAGCTGGACATCAAGTTCGAGGACACCTCGGTAAAGGTCCTGCAGGCCACCCTCTGGTACCTCAACGGCCGCCACGAGGACATCAAGATCGAGAAGCCGGAAACCTCCGACACCGACGGCCGCTTCGTCTTCCAGATGCGCGAAGACGAGGACTGGGCCAGTCAGAACCTGCTCGCCCTCGAGATCCAGGGGCCGGAAACCGGCACCCAGAAAGTCGAGGCCAAGCTGTGCAAACGCAACAACTTCGCCGGCCCTGCGCAGAACACCGCGCAGGCCGGCCAGTGAGGCGACCATGAACCCATTGCGCACAATCACCGCACCTGCCCTGCTCGCCCTGGCCCTGTTCGGCCCGGCCGCGCAGGCCGGCAGCCTGGTGCCGCCACAGGGCTACTACGCAGGCATCGAGAAGCTCAAGAAAGGCGACGGCAACTTCCGCTGCGAACCGGCGCCCAAGCCCTACACCGGCCCCCTGCAGTTTCGCAGCAAGTACGAAGGCTCCGACGGTGCCCGTGCGACCCTGAACAAGGCGTCCGAAAAGGCCTTCCGCCAATCCACCGAGGACATCACCACCCTCGAGCGTGGCGTCAGCAAGATGGTCGGCCAGTACATGCGCGATGGCCGCCCGGCCCAGCTCGACTGCGCCCTGACCTGGCTGGGTACCTGGGCGCGGGCCGATGCGCTGGCGTCCACCGACTACAACCACACCGGCAAGTCGATGCGCAAATGGGCGCTGGGCAGCATGAGCGGCTCGTGGCTGCGCCTTAAGTTCTCCAACTCCCAGCCGTTGGCCGCGCACCAGGCCGAGGCCGAGCTGATCGAGAAATGGCTGGCGCGCCTGGCCGAACAGACCGTGCGCGACTGGAGCGACCTGCCGCTGGAGAAGATCAACAACCACAGCTACTGGGCGGCCTGGTCGGTGATGGCCACCGCCGTGGCCACCGACCGGCGCGACCTGTTCGACTGGGCGGTGAAGGAATACAAGGTCGGCGCCAACCAGGTGGACGAACAGGGCTTTTTACCCAACGAGCTCAAGCGCAAGCAGCGAGCCCTGGCCTACCACAACTACGCCCTGCCGCCGCTGGCGATGATCGCAAGCTTTGCCCAGGTCAACGGCGTGGACGTGCGTGGCGAGAACAACAACGCCTTGCAGCGCTTGGCGCAACGAGTGCTCAGCGGGTCGAAGGACCCGAGCGCGTTCAAGACCCGCAACGGCGAGAAACAGGACATGCACGACCTGAAGATCGACAGCAAGTATTCGTGGATGGAGCCCTACTGCAGCCTCTATGCGTGCAGTGGCGACACCCTCCAGCGCAAGCGCGGCATGCAGCCGTTCAACAGTTTCCGCTTAGGCGGAGACCTGACCCGGGTCTACGACCCGAGCGCAGAGAGCAAGAAGTGACACGACACCCTGTGGGAAGCGGGTGAACCCGCTCCCACAGGGCCTAGGTATCTCCCACTTTCGAGTGGGGGGTTTGGGGGGCGCTGTGCCCCGGATGCTGTGAACAAAAAAGGAGAACCGGGATGGTCTTCTCGTCCAACGTGTTCCTGTTCCTGTTCTTGCCGATCTTCCTCGGCCTGTATTACTTGAGCGGGCAACGCTATCGCAACCTGCTGCTGTTGATCGCCAGCTACATCTTCTATGCCTGGTGGCGGGTGGACTTCTTGGCACTGTTCGCCGGTGTCACCCTGTGGAACTACTGGATCGGCCTCAAAGTCGGCGCCGCGGGCGTGCGTACCAAGCCGGCCCAACGCTGGCTGCTGCTGGGTGTGGCAGTCGACCTGGCGATTCTGGGCTACTTCAAGTACGCCAACTTCGGCGTCGAGAGCCTCAACGCGATCATCACGTCGTTCGGCCTGGAACCGTTCATCCTCACCCATGTGCTGTTGCCGATCGGTATCTCGTTCTACATCTTCGAGTCGATCAGCTACATCATCGACGTGTACCGCGGCGACACCCCGGCCACGCGCAACCTGATCGACTTCGCGGCATTCGTGGCGATCTTCCCGCACCTGATCGCCGGCCCCGTGCTGCGTTTCAAGGACCTGGTCGACCAGTTCAACAACCGCACCCACACCCTGGACAAGTTCTCCGAAGGCTGCACCCGCTTCATGCAGGGCTTCATCAAGAAAGTGTTCATCGCCGATACCCTGGCGGTGGTCGCCGACCACTGCTTCGCCCTGCAGAACCCGACCACGGGCGATGCCTGGCTGGGCGCACTGGCCTACACCGCGCAGCTGTACTTCGATTTCTCCGGCTACAGCGACATGGCCATCGGCCTGGGCTTGATGATGGGCTTTCGCTTCATGGAGAACTTCAAGCAGCCGTACATCAGCCAGTCGATCACCGAGTTCTGGCGGCGCTGGCACATCAGCTTGTCGACCTGGCTGCGTGATTACCTCTACATCACCCTGGGTGGCAACCGCAAAGGCACCTTCAACACCTACCGCAACCTGTTCCTGACCATGCTGCTGGGCGGGCTTTGGCACGGCGCCAACTTCACCTACATCATCTGGGGCGCCTGGCATGGCACCTGGCTGGCCATCGAGCGCGCCCTGGGCATCGACACCAACCCGCAGCGCTTCAACCCGATCAAGTGGGCGTTCACCTTCCTGCTGGTGGTGGTTGGCTGGGTGATCTTCCGCGCCGAGAACCTGCACGTGGCCGGCCGCATGTACGGCGCCATGTTCAGCTTCGGTGAGTGGCAATTGTCGGAACTCAACCGCGCCCAGCTCACCGGCCTGCAGGTCGCGACCTTGGTGGTCGCCTACGTCACCTTGGCGGTGTTCGGCCTGCGCGACTTCTACCGCGACGCCAAGCCCACGCCCAAGGCCACCCCGGTGCAGATCAACGCCGACGGCTCCGTGGGCCTGGACTGGACCCGCGTCATGACCCGCGCCCTGGTCCTGCTGCTGTTCGTTGCCTCGGTGCTCAAGCTCTCGGCGCAGAGCTACTCGCCGTTCCTCTACTTCCAGTTCTGAGGACAGGACCATGAACCGGACACTACGCATCACCTATTCCCTGTCGTTCCTGGGCCTGCTGACCGGGCTTGGCGCCTGGTCGGTGGGCGGCCTTGAAAGCTTCAACCGCACCGAGCAGATGACCCTGCTCAACGGCAAGCTGGCCAAGGCCGCCGAGACCCACTACGACGAGCAGTTCCCGATCAAACGCATCGGCACCAACCTGTGGGCGGCGCTGGACTACAAGCTGTTCAACGAAGGCCGCCCGGGCGTCGTGCTGGGCCGCGAGCAGTGGCTGTTCAGCGATGAGGAGTTCAAGCCCACTGCCGGCGCCGAGCAGCTGATGCAGGAGAACCTGGCGCTGATCCGCGGCGTGCGCGACACCCTGCAGCGCCAGGGCACGCAGCTGGTGCTGGCGATCGTCCCGGCCAAGGCGCGGATCTATTCCGAGTACCTGGGCAAGGACCAACCGGCCAGCCTGCACGAGAACCTGTACAACCAGTTCCACGCCCAGGCCCGCCAGGCCGGTGTCTTCGCTCCGGATCTGCTCGCGCCCCTGGAGCAGGCCAAGGCCCGTGGCCAGGTGTTCCTGCGCACCGACACCCACTGGACGCCCATGGGTGCCGAGGTCGCGGCCCAGGCCCTGGCCGAGGCGGTGTCGCGCCAGAGCCTGCTCAATGGCGACCCGCAGGCGTTCATCACCGAAGCCGGCGCCACCAGCCCCTACAAGGGCGACCTGACCAACTTCCTGCCGCTGGACCCACTGTTCAGCAACCTGTTGCCCTCACCGGACAATCTGCAGCAACGCAGCACCCGTCCGGTCGAGGCCGAAGGTGAAGCAGGCGACGCGCTGTTCGCCGAAACCCGGATCCCGGTGGCGCTGGTCGGTACCAGCTACAGCGCCAACCCGCACTGGAACTTCCTCGGCGCCCTGCAGCAAGCCTTGCGCAGCGACGTGGCCAACTACGCCGAAGACGGCCATGGCCCCCTGCTGCCAATGCTCAAGTACCTGCAGAGCGACGCCTTCAAGGACGCTCCCCCGCAAGTGGTGGTGTGGGAATTCCCCGAACGTTATCTGCCAATGAAGAACGACCTCAGCGCCTTCGATCCGACCTGGATCGCCCAGCTGAAGAACACCCGCAAGACCGAAGAAAACCTGGCCCTGTCGTCCAATCGGACGGTTCACTGAAGAGGACATCAACATGACCAACAAACCTTCCTTCGCTAAAGCCTTCACCCTCGCTGCGGGCCTGTCCCTGCTCTCGCTGCAGGCCCTGGCCGGCGCCGATGCGGCGCTCTACGGCCCGAGCGCGCCAAAAGGCTCGACCTTCGTGCGCCTGTACAACGCCTCCTCCAGCCCTGCCGCGGCGTCGGTGGGCAACACCCAGATCAAGCCGGTCGGCGCCCAGGCCAGCAGCGACTTCAGCTTCCTGCCCGGAGGTGACTACACCGCCCAGGTCGGCGGCAAGAGCGTCCCGGTCAAACTGGCCGCGGACAAGTACTACACCTTGGTCAACAACGCTGGCGGCAGCCCGCAACTGATCGAAGAACCACCGTTCAAGAACAAGCAGAAAGCCCTGGTGCGCGTGCAGAACCTGAGCGACCAGTCGCTGACCCTCAAGACTGCCGACGGCAAGACCGAAGTGGTCAAGCCTGTGGCCGCCAAAGGCCGTGGCGAGCGCGAGATCAACCCGGTCAAGGTCAGCCTGGCCCTCTACGAAGGCGACAAGAAAGTCAGCGACCTCAAGCCGGTCGCCCTCGAGCGCGGTGAAGCCGCGGTGCTCTATGTCACAGGTTCCGGCAGCAACCTGTCGCCGGTCTGGGTCACCCGTCCCGTTGCCAGCAACTGATTCAAACCCCTATCGACCTTTTGGAGAAACATCATGATTCCGGTAATTCTTTCTGGTGGTAGCGGTTCGCGTCTGTGGCCTCTGTCGCGCAAGCAGTTTCCCAAGCAGTTCCTGGCCCTGACCGGTGAGCACACCCTGTTCCAGCAAACCCTGGAGCGCCTGGTGTTCGAAGGCATGGACAGCCCGATCGTGGTCTGCAACAAGGACCACAAGTTCATCGTCCAGGAGCAACTGGCCGCACTCAACTTGCAGACCCAGGGCATCCTCATGGAGCCCTTCGGTCGCAACACCGCGCCTGCGGTGGCCATCACCGCGATGAAGCTGGTCAACGAAGGCCGCGACGAGCTGATGCTGGTGCTGCCGGCCGACCATGTGATCGAGGACCAGAAGGCCCTGCAACGCGCCCTGGCCTTGGCCACCGTGGCCGCCGAGCGCGGCGAGATGGTGCTGTTCGGTGTGCCGGCGACCAAGCCTGAAACCGGCTATGGCTATATCCGCTCCAGCCAGGATGCCCTGCTGCCCGAAGGCGTGGCGCGCGTGGCGCAGTTCGTCGAAAAACCCGACGAGAAGCGCGCCAACGAGTTCGTCCGCGCCGGCGGTTACTTCTGGAACAGCGGCATGTTCCTGTTCCGCGCCAGCCGCTTCCTCGAAGAGCTGAAAAAGCACGACCCGGACATCTACGACACCTGCCTTCTGGCCCTGGAGCGCAGCGACGAACAAAGCGACGTGCTGAGCATCGACGCTGCGACCTTCGCCTGCTGCCCGGACAACTCCATCGACTACGCGGTGATGGAAAAGACCCAGCGTGCCTGCGTGGTACCGCTGTCGGCCGGCTGGAGCGACGTGGGTTGCTGGTCGTCGCTGTGGGAAGTGCACGAGAAAGACGACAACGGCAACGTCACCAAGGGCGACGTGGTGGTGCAAGACAGCCACAACTGCATGATCCACGGCAACGGCAAGCTGGTGTCGGTGATCGGCCTGGAGAACATCGTGGTGGTCGAGACCAAGGACGCCATGATGATCGCCCACAAAGACAAGGTCCAAGGCGTCAAGCAACTGGTCAACACCCTTGACCAGCAAGGTCGCAGCGAGACCCAGAACCACCTGGAGGTATACCGCCCGTGGGGCTCGTACGATTCGGTGGACATGGGCGGACGCTTCCAGGTCAAGCACATCACCGTCAAGCCGGGCGCGAGCCTGTCGCTGCAGATGCACCACCACCGCGCCGAACACTGGATCGTGGTGTCCGGCACCGCCGAGGTGACCTGCGACGAGAACGTGTTCCTGCTCACCGAGAATCAGTCGACCTACATCCCCATCGCCTCGGTCCACCGCCTGCGCAACCCAGGCAAGATCCCATTGGAGATCATCGAAGTACAGTCCGGCAGCTACTTGGGCGAAGATGACATCGAGCGCTTCGAAGATGTCTATGGCCGCACCTCGACGCCAGTGGAACGCGGCATCTCGATCAAGACCATTGCGCAGTAGAGCGGCTAGCCGCTAGCGGCAAACTGCAAGAAAAAAGCAGGGCGGCGTGAACCGACCATTCGGATTCACCACCGCCCTGCTTTTTTCTTGTGGCTCGCCGCTTGAAGCTTGAAGCTCGCAACTCCAAGATACCCAAATCCTCGAAACGGAATTTGGACGACATGCTCATTGGCGCCCTGCTCATCCTCACCTGGCTGGTTCTGCTGCTGCGCTACCCGGCCAAGGCCTTGCCGATTTCCCTGGCGGCGGTGTTCGGCCTCGGGTTGGTGGCACTCGGGGTGGTGTGGCAGGACAGTCGCGAAGCCTCGCAGCTGGCGCGCCTGGATCTGCGCCTGAGCTACGCCCCCGACAAGTGCCCTGCCGATCGCACCTTGCAGGTGCACATGAAGAACGGCAATTCAGTGCCCCTCACCGAACTGCGCTGGCGCGTCGCCGCCTATGCCCCAGGTGACACCGTCAACCTGGCCGAGAACACCTACAACGCCCCGCGCTACCGAGGCCCCGGCGAGCTGCAACCGGGCGCCGAATGGACCGACTGCCTGCCCCTGCCGCCGCTGCGCAGTGGGTACCGGCCGCAGACATTGGAATTTCGTGCCGAACATCTGCAAGGTACATTCGCCAACTAATGTGTTGCCGGTGTCGAGCCGTTCGCGAGTGACCCGCGAGGGAGCCGACACAAGTTCATACCCATCCCCTCTGCCAACAGGCCTGAACCCATGCCCACCGTCCTGATCACCGGTTGTTCCAGCGGCATCGGCCGCGCCCTGGCCGACGCCTTCCGCGATGCCGGCCACCACGTGTGGGCCACCGCCCGCAAGCCCGAGGATGTCGAACGACTGGCCGCAGCAGGCTTTGCGGCGCGGCAGTTGGATGTCACTCACCCCGATGACCTGGCGCGTCTGGCCGACGAGCTGCAGGACCGCCATGGTGGTCTGGACATCCTCATCAACAACGCCGGCTACGGCGCCATGGGGCCCCTGCTCGACGGTGGCGTCGAGGCCATGCGCCAGCAGTTCGAGACCAATGTCTTTGCCGTGGTCGGGGTCACCCGCGCGCTGTTCCCGCTGCTGCGTCGCAATCGGGGCCTAGTGGTGAACATCGGCAGCGTGTCGGGTGTACTGGTCACCCCGTTCGCTGGCGCCTACTGCGCCTCCAAGGCGGCCGTGAATGCCCTGAGCGATGCCCTGCGCCTGGAGCTCGCGCCGTTCGGCATTCGCGTGATGGAAGTGCAGCCCGGAGCCATCGCCTCGCAGTTCGCCGACAACGCTCAGCGTGAAGCCGAAGGCGTGCTGGCGGCGGATTCGCCGTGGTGGCCGTTGCGCGATTACATCCAGGCGCGGGCCCGAGCTTCCCAGGACAAACCCACGCCAGCCGCGGTGTTCGCCCAAGGGCTGTTGGCAGCGACCTGTAAGCGCCCGACGCCTGCCATGGTACGCCTGGGCAATGGCAGCACGGCCCTGCCGCTGCTGGCCCGGCTGCTGCCCCGGCGGTTGCTGGACAAGGTGCTGCGCAAACGCTTCGGGTTGCTGCGCCCACTCTGATACGGCGCAGCGCCTTTCGCGGCTACCCCCCGCCCACAGGTGCCCTGCGGCCCTTGAAAGCCACAGTACCTATGGGCGCTGGCGAAGCCTGGGACGGGCCGCATAGCGGCCCCTTAGGCCTTCTCGTCGAACGCCTGCCAGCCACCGCCCAGGGCTTTGTACAACCCCACCAGCGCCTGGGACACTGCCGCTGAACTGTCGATCCACTGCTCCTCGCTGGCCAGCAGCGCGCTCTGCACGGTCAGCACATTGAGAAAGTCCACCGCCCCTTCCACGTACTGTCGCTGGGCCGTCTCCAGCGCGACGCGGTTCTGTCTCACCGCCTCGGCCAGATGATCGCGACGCAACTGGCTGGCGTTGTACAACCGCAGCACATCGTCGATCTCATGCCAGGCACTCAGCACCACCTTGCGGTAATTGAGCGCCGCCTCCTGCTGCTGCGCCTCACGCAGCTCGAGCGTGCCTTTCAGGCGCCCGCCTTCGAAGATCGGCAACGACAACTGCGGGCCGAAGGCGAAACGCCTGGCATCCCACGCACCGAAGTCGGACAGCTGCATGGCCTGCAAGCCCACGCTGCCGGAGAGCCGAATGCTCGGGTAGAAGTCGGCCTTGGCCACGCCGATGCTGGCGGTAGCCGCGTGCAGCCGCGCCTCGGCCTGGCGGATATCAGGACGGCGCTCGGCGAGCGCTGACGGCAGGCCGATGGCAAAGCGCTGCTGCGGTGTCGGCAAATCGCCAGGGGCCAGCAACTCGCTTTGCAGGCTACGCGGAGGTTGCGCGGCGAGCAGGCTCAGGGCGTTGATCAGGTCGTCGCGGCGCGCCTCCAGCGTGGGCAAACGCGCCTCGATCGACGCGACCTGGGCGCTGGCCTGGGCCACGTCCAGGCGCGTGGCGACGCCTTCGGCCTGACGATCCTGGGACAGCTTGAGGCTGTGCCGGGCGACCTTGAGGTTGTCCTGGGTGACTTCCAGGGTGTGCTGCACCGCGCGCAACTGGATGTAATCACCTGCCGTTTCGGACAACAGCGCCAGCAGTACGCCGCGCCGGTCGTTCTCGGCCACTTGCACCGAAGCATCGGCCGCCTCGACCTGGCGACGTACCCGTCCCCACAGGTCCAGCTCCCAGCCTGCGACCAGATCGCCCTGCCATAGATTGAAGGCAGACTTGCCCGCTTTGCCAGACGGGTCGTTCAGGCCTTCGGCGCTGTTGCGCGCGCGGCTGTAGCCGGCGTTCACATCCACCGAAGGCACCTCGTCGGCCGCCACGGTGCTGCGCAAGGCGCGGCTTTGCAGCAGGCGCGCACTGGCCATCTGCAGGTCAAGGTTACGTTCGGCGACGCGCTGGATCAGCGCGCTCAGACGGGCATCGTGGAAGCTGTCCCACCAGCGCAGCTCCAGCGGCTCGGCGGTCGGCTGACTTGCCGCCGCCTCGCCTTGCAGCTGCGCCCAGGCCTGGGGCGCCTGGCTCTCGGGGCGCTTGAAATCCGGCCCGAGGGTGCAGCCGGCGAGCATCACCGCCAGCAGCAGAGGGCTAATGCGTGTTACCGCCTTCATCGCGCGCTCACCGCTTTGCCATCGAGGGTGTCGCCGTCGGTGTCGATGGTCGCCACCACCGACATCCCCACCCGCAGGCGCTCGAGCAGTGGCTGGCCATCATCGAAGACGATCTTCACCGGAATACGCTGCACCACCTTGGTGAAGTTGCCGGTGGCATTGTCTGGTTTGACCGCGGCGAAGGTGACGCCGGTGGCCGGGGCGATGCTCTGCACATGGCCGTGCAGTTTCTCCCCGGAAAAAGTATCGACACTGATGCTCACCGGCTGGCCCGGCTGCACGTGAGTGAGCTGGGTTTCCTGGAAGTTGCCCACCACGTAGGCCTGCTGCAGCGGCACCACCGAGAGCAGACGCGCGCCCGGATTGACGTACGCACCGATGCGCAGGGCACGCTCGCCGACCATGCCATCCACCGGCGCGGTGATGCGGGTGTAGGACAGATCCAACTGGGCTTTCTCAACGCCAGCCTCGGCACGCTTGAGCTGGCCCTCGGCGCTCGCCACCTGGGCCGTGAGGATGTCCACCTGCTTGCGCGTGGCGACCAACGCCGCCTGGGCGTTGGCCAGACGCGCGCGGGCCTGCTCGACACGGCTGCGCGCCTGCTGGGCGTTCTGCACGGTACCGGCGCCCTGCTCTGCCAGGCGGCTGTAGCGGGTCACTTCATGATCGGCAAAGGCCATTTCGGCCTGGGCGGCCTTCACCGCCGCTTCGGCCTGGGCGATCAACGACGCCTGACGCTCGAGGGTGGCGCGAGCATCGGCGCTCTGCGCCTTGGCCACCAGCAATTGGGCTTGGGCGGCGTCGAGGGCCGCGCGGTAGTCGCGATCATCGATGGTCGCCAGCAACTGGCCGGCGCTGACCTGCTGGTTGTCTTCGACCAGCACTTCCTTGATGAAACCTGGCACCTTCGGCGCGACTACGGTGTAGTCGGCGGTCACATACGCATCGTTGGTGCTTTGCCGGTGGTCGCTGCCCAGCATCCAGGGGGTCACCAGGGCAGCCAGCACGGCCACGGCGAGCACCGAGCCGATCACGAGTGTCTTGCGGTTGTTGGTCATTTCTACAGTCTCGAATTCATCCAGGCGTCAGGCCACCGCACGCGGTGGGTAGATCCGGGTAGGCACGAAAGGAATCAGGCAGATCAGGGCCACGGCGACACCGGCCATGACCAGGTACAGGTCGGCCGAAGTCAGCACTTGGGCTTGTTCGTGGAGGCGCCGGGCCAGGCCTGCCGCCTGGTCATCGACCAGTGGCGCGTTGCCCAGGCTGTCCACCAGATGGTTGGAATGAAAATGCCGACGCACGGTGCCCAGGGCGTCCAGCAGCCCGGTGGCGATCACCGAGGCCAGCCCCTTGACGGTGTTGAACCAGCTGGAGGCGAACGGGCCTTCCTGGGGCGTCATGCCATTGGTGGAGAGCATCAGCAGCGGCAGCACCGACATCGGCTGACCGAACACCTGCAGCAGGTAGAAGGGGTAGAAATCGCCGCGGATCCATTGCGAGGTCAACAGGCTGCTGCCCACGCAGGAGACCGCCAGCATCCCCAGGCCCAGCGCCAGCACCCAGCGGCAGTCCACCGCACGGATGTTGCACAGTGCTGCCGTGAGCGGCAGGGCGATCAGTTGCGGCATGGCCACCAGCATCATCAACGGGCTGGTCTGCGCCGGGCGATAGCCCTGGATCTGCGCCAGGTACGCCGAAGGGATGCTGCCCACGCCCGAGAGCACGATCAGCACGCCGGCCAGTGTCACCAGGGCAAAGCTCAGGTTGCGCCGCGTCAGCAGGCGCAGCTGGAAGAACGGCAGTGGCTCGGACCATTCGTTGTACATGAACAGCACCAGCAGCAGCACGCCACCACCGAGCAGCCAACAAATCAGCGGCGAATCGAACCAGCCCCAACGATCGCCCAGGGACAAGCCCAGGACGATGCAGCTGATGGCCGGCAGGCCGAGCACCACGCCCCGCCAGTCGAATTGCTTGAAACGCTCCAGACGCAGCGGGTCCTGGGGCAAGCCCCAGCCCACGCAGAACATGGCCAGACCCGACGGCAGGATGATCTGCCAGAACGCCCACTGCCAACCGACATATTCCGTCCACAAGCCCGCCAATGGCGTGCCCAGGTTGGGGCCGAAGGTCGCGGTCAGGGCATAGCAGGCCAGGCCATAGATCTTGATACCCGGGGGCAGAAAGCGCAGCGCCACGGTCATCAGCATCGGCGGTAAGGCCCCCGATGCCAGGCCCTGGACGATGCGCAGCAGCATCAGGCTGTGCAGATTGGGCGCGAAGGGCTGGACCAGGCCTAGCACGGCGAACAGACCGGTCGCGCATAACGTGAAGCGGCGCAGGGAAAAGGTGCCGGCCATCCAAGGCGCGAAGGCCATGGCCGAGACCGAGGCGGCCGAATACACCGCCAGCAGCCAGGCGCCTTCATCGGCGCCGATGCCCATGGCGCCGCGGATGTCGGCCAGGGAAATCTTCGTCACCGCCTCATTGAGTCCGGCGCAGAGCACCGCCAACAACACGCCGAACAGCCCGACCACCACCCGCAGGCCGAACGCCGTCTGCACCGGTGCTGCAGGCGCCGGAGCGGCGACAGGCACGGCGGAAGGCGCGGACAGGGAACTCATGGACAGACATCTCCAGCAACAAATTCAAGGCAGGAGGGAAGTCTAAGAAGGTCGAATGCTGACGAAAACTGACTTATTGGCAGGTTTATGTTGCACCAGACGCAATCGACACAATTGTTAGTGGGGGAGTCGCCGCGCCCATATATCCCCTGTGTGAGCGGGCTTACCCGCGAAATCAGACGACGCGGCGCATGGCACGGGCTGCGCCCGTGGTCACGGCTGAACCCGCGCCTAATGGATCTGCGGTGATCGTCGCTCCGATTTATCCGCGAATGGCCCCGTCAGGGATCGACGCTGCAGCAGGCCTTGAGCGTCTGACGCAACCAACGATGGGCCGGGTCGTTCTGAAAGCGCGGGTGCCAGGCTTGCATGACGGTCACCTGCTCCAGCGGCAGCGGGATCTGGAACGAGCGCAGCGGCAGGCCCAGCTTGTTCACGCTGTTGAGGATGTTGGCCGGCATCGGCAGGATCAGGTCGGAATCCGGCAGCGAGAACATCGCCGAATGAAAGCTCGGGGTGATCAGCGCCACGCGCCGCTGGGCCTTGAAGTTGGCCAGTTCCACATCGATCGGCCCGTTAGCCCGGCCGCGTCGCGACACGCTGATCTGCGGGTAGGCGGCAAAGCGCTGCGGGGTGATCTGGGCGTCGAAGATCGGGTGGTCGCGGCGCGCCAGGCCAATGTATTCGGTGTGAAACAGGCTCTGCACCTTGATCTCCGGACCCAACTCCACGGTCGAGCTGATGATCAAATCGGTGCGCCCGTCGCGCAGCACGCTGTCGTCATCACCACCCGGGCTCTCGGGCACGAACCTGAGCACCGTGCGCGGCGCCTGCTCGTGCATCATGCGCAACAACTGGGCGCCGTACAGGGCGATGAACAGGTCGTTGGTGCGGATGTTGAAGGCCCGCTCCAGGTTCGGCAGATCCACCTCATCGCCACTGCGAAACACCTGCCCGGCCTGCTCGACCAAGGCCGAGACCTGCTCGCGCAGGGCCAGGGCTCGGGGCGTGGGCACCAGGCCACGGCCAGCGCGCACCAGGATCGGGTCGCCCAGGGCATCGCGGATCCGCCCCAGGGTGCGGCTCATCGCGGCGGGGCTGAGGTTCATGCGCTGCGCCGCGCCGACCACACTGCCCTCATCGAGCAGGGCATCGAGGGCGACGAGCAGGTTCATGTCGGGCAATTGCATGGGCCGTTTTCCGTGACAGCTGTGGGAAAGGACATCTTATCAGGCCGGATGGTTGCGTCTGGCGCAATGTCCCCGTGCGTGGTGGGCCATTTATCCAACGCGATGGACGATCAAGAATGGTGCGCACAGCTTCGCGGGTGAACCCGCAACAAGGCCACCACCGAACCGAAGGAACCTCCATGCCCCGCCCGGTCCTGATCGCCATCGACGCCTCCCCTGCCACCAGCGCCCTGCTCGACCTCGCCCAGCGTTACTGCCGGCCCGGCGAGCACGAACTGCACGTGCTGCTGGCCATCGACACGACCTTCGCCGTGCACGATCACCCGATGGCCTACACCGAAGAGGAAGAGCAGGAGTATCCGGCCGCCTGCGAAGAACAGCACCTGGCAGACCAGGCCGTGGCCACCGCGGTACGTGCGTTGCGCAAGGCCGGTTTCAGCAGCCATGGCTGCATGGTCGCCGCAGAGCCCGTCGAGGCCATCGTCGGCAAGGCCAGGGCGCTGGAATGCGAACTGATCATCATGGGCCACCGCCATCTGTCGCGGCTCGGGCGGCTGCTGGATCCATCGATAAGCGCGAAGGTGATCGACCGGGTGCAGGTTCCGGTGTTGGTCGGGGCGGCGGGATAAGCCAACAGGCTCGGTGCTGCCACCGACGCATTCGCGGGTGAACCCGCGAATGCGTCAGTAGCCTCAATGCCGAATTCGGATCAGCCCTCGCTCGGCTTGACCACCACCGTGCAGGTGGTCCCCGCTGCCAGCAAAAAGCCTTCCGGCACTTGATCGATATGAATGCGCACCGGCACCCGCTGGGCCAGACGCACCCAGTTGAAGGTCGGGTTCACGTCGGCGATCAGCTCGCGGCTCTGCGGGTTGTCGCGGTCGTAGATGCCGCGGGCGATACTCTCCACATGCCCCTTGATGCGCTCGCCGCTCATCATCTGCAGTTCGGCCTGGTCGCCCACCTTCACGTGGGGCAGCTTGGTCTCCTCGAAGAAGCCATACACCCAGAACGAGTTCTCATCCACCACCGCCATCACCGCCTCGCCGGTGCGGGCGTAGTCGCCCTTGTGGATGTTGAGGTTGGTGACGTAGCCATCGACCGTGGCAATGATCCGCGTGCGCTTGAGGTTGAGTTCGGCGGCCGCCAGTTGGGCCTGGGCCTGCTGGTAGTCGGCCAGCGCGGCGCTTGCGATGTTGCTGGCGTCGTCGCGGTTTTCCTTGGAGATCACCAGGTTGTCCAGGTCGGCGCGGCGCTTGGCGTTGACCTTGCGCATCTCCCACGTGGCCTTGCGCGAGGCGACCAGGGCCTTGGCTTGGTCCACCGCCAGCTGGTAGTGCTCGGGGTCGATCTGGATCAGCAGGTCTCCCTTCTTCACGCGTTGGTTGTCCTTGACCGGCACGTCCACCACGTAGCCCGGCACGTCAGCAGCGACGTTGATGATGTCGGCGCGCACCCGGCCGTCACGGGTCCAGGGGGTGGTCATGTAGTGCAGCCACAACTGGCGACCGATCACCACGGCGCCCGCCAGCACCAGCAGGGTGGCGATCAGGCTGAAGAATTTTTTCATCGAAGGATTCTCACCAGTAGACAGACAGCGCCATGGCGCCGAAGAGGCAGATGAACAGGCACAGGCGCAGCAGCGCCGGGTGCCAGAAGAAGCGGTAACCGTCATGGCTTGCGATGAAGCGGTCCAGGCCCCAGGCCAGGCCTGCGGCGAACAGGAACATCAAGGTCATGGTGGGCATGTACACGCCATGGAAGGCGATTTCACGAGGCATGGTGCAATCCTTTGGCCGGAGCCAGGGGCGACTTGGGGTCGAGCAGGGACGTACGAATGAAATGCAGGTAGCTCTGCACCCGACGCAACACCGAGGTGTCGAAGTGCCGGGCGAAGGGTTCGTCGGTGGCCTGCACGCGGCTGATGGCATGGTCAACCGCCACCAGGGCGCGTTCGTGGTTGCTGGCGTTGGGCTGCAGGAACAGCCGCGCCAAGGCCCGGCCCATCACGCGGATGGCCTGGCGCCAGGGCTGGCTTTCGGCATAGGCCGGGTGGATCGGGGCGCGCACCTGTTCCTTGCGCAGCTCGATGATCGCGTGGCCGATTTCCAGGACAGTGAACATCCAGCGCATCAGCTCGCTCTGCACCTGCGGCCGGCCGGCAGCCAAACCGTAGGCCTGGTGGAGCAGGTCGCGGGTACGGCTCTCGAACGCCGAGCCCAATCCGCGCAGGCGACCGGTGATGGCGAATAGCACTTGCTCACGCAGGTCCTGCTCCAGGCGGCTCCACAGCCAACGGCTGTTGGGCGGCAGGATGATCGCCCCGGCGGCGGCGCAGACCAGCATCCCGATGACCATGCCGATGTAATCGTTGATGAACACGTAGGGGTCGTACACCGTCAGGTTGTTCGGCACCGAGCCGATGGCGAAGAACACCAGCAGGCCGATCCCGTAGCCAGCATAGGCCGGGCGCGAGGACAGAAACGCCCCGAGCACGAACACCGGCGCCAGCACCATGCACAGCAATGGGAAGCCATCGATCCAGGGGAAGACGAAGAAGGTCTCGAAGAAGCCGACGAAGGCGCCGATCATCGTGCCGCACGCCATCTGGAACGACATGCGTTTGGGGTTCGGCGAGGCAGCCGACAGCCCCACGGTGACTGTCGCGATCAGCGTCATCATGGCGCCGCTTGGCCAGTCGCTGAGCAGCCAGTAGCTGCCCAGCAGCAACAGCACCGCCGAGGCACGCACGCCGGCAGCCAGCGACACCAGCCAGTTGGTCTGGGCCACGTAGGGCTCGTCCCACTGTTCGCGCTCGTGCCTGTGGGCGGCGAGCGAGGCGTGGGTCTGGGCGTAGCTGTACATCTCGTCGACGAAGCGGTAAAGCAGCTCGAAGGCGGTGTGGAAGTCGAGCAGGTCCGACTCGCTGGGCTCGGTCTCGAGGTAGTCGGCGCGCAGGCCGCGCACCTGGGCTTGCAGCCCTTCCTTGTAGGCCGCCAGCTCCAGGGTCAGGCGCAGCGCATCGGCGTCGGTCAGGGCGCGGCCCACATAGGGGTCGAGCAATTCGGCAAGGGTCGCCAGGCCCGGCTCGATGGCCCCGACGATCTGCAACGGCCCACGGGCGCGCAGGCGCTCCAGCAGACTGTGCAGGGCGTTGAAGCGGGTGGTGATGGCCATGAACTCGCTGTTCATGCGCACCAGCCGGCCCGAGCGCCTGCGCATGTGCGGGTCTTCGAAGGCGGTGACGTTGCGCAGACTCTCCAGGCCCACGGCCTCGGCGATGAAACGCACGTTGCTGCTTTCGTAGCGGTCCGGCTGGCTGTCGCCACGCAGGGCCTCGACCACCACCCCGGCGAACACGCCAAAGCGTTGGTACAGGGCGTTGCGCATGGCGGCGCTGGCCGACTGGGGCAGGATCGCCGCGCTGACCAAGGTCGACACCAGGATCCCCAGGGAGATTTCCAGCACCCGCCACACCGCCGCCATGAACGCTTGGTCGGGGTGCTGCAACACCGGCAGGCCGATCATCGCCGCGGTATACCCGGCCAGCACGAAACCATAGGCCTGGAAGGTGCGGTAGCGCATGGCGCCGGCCGAACACAGGCCGACCCACAACGCAAGGCTGGGCAGGAACAGCTCGGTGTTCTGCGGAAAGAGCGCGACCAGCGCGACCATCATCGCCGAGCCCGCCAGGGTGCCGAGCACCCGGTAGAAGCTTTTGGCGAACACATGCCCGCTCTGTGGCTGCATGACGATGAACACGGTGATCATCGCCGTGCGCGGTTGCGGCAGCTCCAGACGCATGGCCAGCCACAAGGTGATGAAGGCGGCTGCCAGGACCTTGAAGATGTAGACCCAGGTCACCCCGTCGGTGCGCGCCCAGGCAAAGAAGCCCCGGCGCCATTCCAGGCTCTGCAGCCAGCGCAGGGGCAGGCTCGATGTGCTCATTCGGCGTGGCTCGGCGTGTCGAAAATGGCCAGGGTCGCAGGCGTTTTCGGCGCCAACTGGCGTTGCTCGTCCGGTACGTCCTGGCCGGCCTGCAGCCCACCACCGAGGGCGGTGACCAGCTCGGCATGGGCGCTCAGGCGCGCGGCCTGGACCTGCTGTTGGATCTGCTGCTGACGGAACAGCAGGGTCTGGGCGTTGAGCACATTCAGGTAATCGGTCAGCCCGCGCTGGAAGGCGACCATGGCGATGTCATAGGTCTTCTGCGCGGCAGCCACGCTCTGTGCGGCGAAGTGCGACTGCTCTTTCATCGACTCGCGGCGGATCAGCTGGTCGGAGATGTTCTTCAGCGCACCGACCACGGTTTCGTTGTAGCGCGCCACCGCCATGTCATAGCCCGCCGATGCCACGCCCAGCTGCGAGCGCAGGCGACCGCCATCGAAGATCGGCAGGCTGATGGCCGGGCCCACGTTGTAGTTGAACTTGCGCCCGGTGAGAAACTCCAGCGGGCCACCGCCGGTGGCCATGAAGCCCAGGCTGCCGACCAGGTCGACGTTGGGGAAGAAGCCCGCGTGAGCCACATCGATGCCACGAGCCTGGGCCGCCACTTGCCAGCGGCTGGCGACCACATCGGGGCGCTGGCCGACCAGTTCGGCGGGCAGGTTCGACGGCAGCTTCAGCGGTGCGCGAAGGCTCAGGGTGGGGCGTTGGATCTGCGCGCCCTCCCCCGGCCCCTTGCCAGCCAAGGCGGCCAACTGGTTGCGGGTCAGGGCGATCTCTTCGTTGAGGCTGTCGAGCTGACGATGGGTTTCAGGCAACGGGGCCTCGGCCTGGCTGACCTCGAAGTGCGTGCCTAGGCCGCTGTCCAGACGCCGCTTGGCCAGGGCGAGGATCTGCTCCTGCTGCTCCAGCTCGGCCTGGACGATATCGCGCAGGGCGAAGTGCAGACTCAGCTGGATGTAGGCGCGCACCACGTTGTTCTGTAGCTCCAGTTGGGCCTGGCGGGCTTCGGCAACGCTCATGTGCGCCTGGTCCACGGCCTGCTCGCTGGCATTGCGCTCACGGCCCCAGAGATCCAGGGCGTAGCTCAAACCGATGGCGGCGTTGTTGTCCCAGGTGTTGGCCCCGGACAGCGCGCCAGGGCCATAGAACTGATCTTCCGGCCAGTTGTGGCGCTTGAGGGTGGCCTGGCCGTTGGCCTGGAGCTTTTCCGCCGACTCGATCACACCGGCCATGGACTTGGCTTGGCGCACCCGCGCCGCAGCCATGGCCAGGGTCGGGCTGCCGCTCTGGGCCAGCTCGACCCAGCGGTCCAACTGCGGGTCGCCATAGGCACGCCACCACTGTTGCGCCGGCCAATGGGCGTCGGTGGCAGCTTCGCGGATCGCGTCGTCGGTGGTCAGGGTGTTGGCTTGCAGCGTCTTGCTTTGCGGGGCGATGCCCCAGGTTCCGATACAGCCGCTCAAGGTGAGGCTAAGGGCACAGGCACTGAGCGCATTCAGCGCTCTGATGATGCGACGCGGCACAGCTGCGATTTCCCGAGGATGAGGTGAAGAGGCCGGGCAATTCTAGGGGGCGGTCGCACTGGCGATAAGCGCATATTCCTGCGAATCTTTGTTACCAAAACAGTGATAATCCGGCTTTAGTCTGAAGACCGTTTTGGTTACTTCATGTCACAATTTTGTCCTCTACCTTGAGAGTGACCCATGGACACCCTGCAAAACATGCGTGCTTTCAGTTGCGTAGCCCAACTCGGTAGCTTCACTGCCGCCGCGGCGCAACTGGATACGACCACCGCGAACGTCTCGCGGGCGGTCTCCAACCTGGAAGCCCATCTGCAAACTCGGCTGCTCAACCGCACCACCCGACGCATCGCTCTGACCGAGGCGGGCAAGCGTTACCTGATGCGCTGCGAACAGATTCTCACCTTCGTCGAAGAAGCCGAGGCCGAAGCCAGCGATGCCCACGCCCGCCCGGCCGGGCAGTTGAAGGTGCATTCGATGACCGGCGTCGGCCAGCACTTCGTGGTCGATGCCATCGCCCGCTACCGTGAGTCGCACCCGGACGTGACCTTCGACCTGACCATGGCCAACCGCGTACCGGACCTGCTCGACGAGGGCTATGACGTGTCCATCGTGCTGGCCAGCGAGCTGCCGGATTCCGGCTTCGTCTCCCAGCGTCTGGGCATCACCTACAGCATCGTCTGCGCCTCGCCCGAGTACGTGGCCAAGCACGGCACCGCGCACAAACCATCCGACCTGCTCAAGCATTCGTGCCTGCGCATGGTCAGCCCGGTGATCCCGCTGGAGAAGTGGCTGTTCGACGGTCCGGAAGGCCAGGAGGTGGTCAACATCACCAGCTCGCCGTTCCAGGTCAATTCGGCCGACGCCATGAAGACGGCGATCCGCAGCGGCATGGGCGTGGGCGTGCTGCCGATCTATTCGGCCATCGACGGCCTGCGCGACGGCAGCATCGTGCGGATCATGCCCGACTACCGTCTGCAGGAGCTGAACCTCTACGCAATCTACCCCTCGCGCCAGTACCTGGATGCCAAGATCAAGACCTGGGTCGAATACCTGCGCAACTCGCTGCCGGAAATCCTCGCCGCCCACGAGGCGGACCTGAAGATCCACGAGAGCGGTCGCTAACCGCAAGTTTCAAGCCGCAAGAAAAACCAGGCCCACGCCGCCCGGCTTTTCTTGCCGCTCGAAGCGTGAAGCTTGTAGCTTTCAATTTTTTGCCATGAGAAGTAGCCCGATGAAAAAGACCGTCCTGGCCTTCAGCCGCATCACCCCGGCCATGGCCGAACGCCTGCAGCAAGACTTCAACGTGATCGTGCCCAACCCCAAGCACGGTGACATCGCCGCCCAGTTCAACGAAGCCCTGCCCCAGGCCCATGGCCTGATCGGCGTCGGTCGCAAGCTCGGCCGGGCGCAGCTCGAGGGCGCAGGCAAGCTGGAGGTGGTGTCCAGCGTCTCGGTCGGCTACGACAACTACGACCTGGACTATTTCAACGAGCGCGGCATCGCCCTGACCAACACCCCCGACGTGCTCACCGAAAGCACCGCCGACCTGGCCTTCGCCCTGGTCATGGGCTGTGCGCGCCGGGTCGCCGAGCTCGACGCCTGGACCAAGGCTGGCCACTGGCAAGCCACCGTCGGCCCAGCCCATTTCGGCAGCGACGTGCATGGCAAGACCCTTGGCATCGTCGGTCTGGGCAACATCGGCGCCGCCATCGCCCGGCGCGGCCGCTTCGGTTTCAACATGCAGGTGCTGTACAGCGGCAACAACCGCAAGCCCGCGCTGGAACAGGAGCTTGGAGCCCAATACCGCAGCCTGGAGCAACTGCTGGCCGAAGCCGACTTCGTGTGCCTGGTGGTGCCGTTGTCGGAGGCCACGCGCAAGTTGATCGGTGCCCGCGAGCTCAAACTGATGAAGCCCAGCGCCTTTTTGGTCAACGTCTCCCGCGGGCCGGTAGTGGACGAGGCGGCGCTGGTCGAGGCGCTGCAGAGCGGCACGATTCGCGGTGCCGGGCTGGACGTGTACGAGAAAGAGCCGCTGGCCGACTCGCCGCTGTTCACGCTGCCCAACGCCCTGACCCTGCCACACGTGGGTTCCGCCACCGCTGAAACCCGCGAAGCCATGGCCAATCGGGCGATCGACAACCTGCGCGCGGCGCTGTTGGGCGAGCGACCTCGGGACCTGGTCAACCCGCAGGTCTGGAAGGGCTGAGTCGTGTTTCAGGAGGCCTTCGCGGGTGAACCCACGAAGGCCTCAGCGCCGCACTACCTGATCTTGCGCCGCCTGCCGACGACCTTGCGCACCACATAGCGCGGCCGGTGCTTGGTTTCCTGGTAGATCCGCCCGATGTACTCCCCCAGGATGCCGATGCCGATCAGCTGCACCCCGCCCAGGAACAAAATGGCCGTCATCAACGATGGATATCCCGGCACATCGGTCCCCCACAGCAATTTGTCGACCACCATGTACACCGCAAAGGCAAACGCGAACAGCGACACCCCACCGCCTACGTAAGTCCATAGCCGCAAGGGCACGGTGCTGAACGAGGTGATGCCGTCTAGCGCCAGGTTCCACAGTCGCCAGACGCTGAACTTGCTGTTGCCCGCGACCCGCGGCGGCCGGTCGTACTCGATGATTTCGGTGCGAAACCCCACCCACGACAATACCCCTTTCATGAACAACTGCTGCTCCGGCAACTGGCGGATCGCGGCGACCACCTTGCGGTCGAGCAGACGAAAATCACCGACGTTCTCCTCGATGTGGGTCGAGGCGATGCGGTTGTGCAGGCGGTAATAGAGCCGCGCGCTCCAACGCTTGAACGGCGTATCGGCAGCCCGGTCGCGGCGCTTGGCCAGGACCACGTCGGCGCCCTGCTGCCAGCGTTCGACCATCTGCGCGACCAGCTCGATGGGGTCCTGCAGATCGACATCGATCGGCACCATGGCATCGCCCTCGGCGTACTCCAGCCCGGCGAACAGCGCCGACTCCTTGCCGAAGTTGCGCGAGAAATTGATCACCGTGACCCATTCATCGCGCATAGCCAGGTCTGCGCAGATGGCCTCGGTGCCATCGGTGCTGCCATCGTTGATGAACAGAATCTCCACTGTCATGCCCTGCAACGACGGCTCGCGCCGCACGGCGCGGTAGAAGCGCTCCAGGGTGTCCTGCTCGTTGTACACCGGCACGATCAGGGAAATGTTCATGGCGCCCTCCGTCTGAACACTACAGTGCGCGAATAGCTATAGCCCACCACCAGGCTGACCGTGGAGAACGCCACGAGGGTCAACCAGGGCGACAGGCGCGCCCAGTCGGACACCGCCCCCATGGCCAGGCTCAGCCCTCCCATACCCGCCAGGAACAACAGGTAGCGCTTGCCGCCTGGCCGGGCGAAGAAGGTGTAGCGGGCGTTGAGCTGGTAGGACAGGCTCGCCGCCCCGGCAAAGGCCAATACATTGCTCAGCGCCTGGCTGCGCCCAAGGACCAGGTGCAGCACGAAGAACACGAGCCAGTGCACGCCTGTGTTGACCAGGCCGACCACGCCATAGCGGGCGAAGCGCCGAAGGTTCACCAACGGTAGCGCTCGGGGTCGCGGGGCTTTTTCATCAGCACGTAGACGGTATCGCCCAACCCATGGATGTCATAGAACTTGCCTCGCACTACAGGTTGCGGGCTACGCGCCAGCACCTGTCGACGGTCCAGCGGCGGATGCGAGCCGAAGTTGCTCAGGCCTACACGCGGCATCATTTCCGGGAGCAGCAGGTAGTTGATGTTGAGCACATAACGCAGCGCCGGCATGGCCTTGAACGAGCCACTGGCGGCCGGCAACCACTGGCCGCCAGAGTCGATGCCCAGCACGTAGTAGCGTCGGGCGCTGGCCAGCGAGGGCTGGGCGCTGATGTCGTGGGCCAGGGCGAAGGTGACGGCCTGGTGCAGCGTCTTCTGCACGATCAGCACGCGGCCGTAGGCGAAGGCGAACGACAGCATGCACAACAGCGGTATCACCAGCAGCCAGCCCAGGCGCGGGTGGATTTCACTGAGCGCCTCATGGGCGAGCAGCAGCACCAGCAGCATGAGCACGCCCAGGCCCATCAAGGTGCGCGCGCCATCGTTGAAATCGGCGAACACCAACGTGATGCCGGGGATTAGCAGCAGAATCACCGGTATCGGCACCAGCAACGCCAGGCATAAGCCGACACGGGCGCCGACGCTACCCTGCCCGTCCAGCACACGCCAGAGGTGCCGGGCCAGCGCGACGATCGCGAGCGCGATCAACACCAGGCAGCACCACGTGGTGCCCGGCGTGAACAACAACCCCACTCGCTCGCCGATCACCTCCAGCCGTGCCACAGTGATGAACGGCCAAGGCCCCTCGACAGGCAGCAAGCCCTGGCGCAAGGGCGTCATCAGTTGATAGGCCGTCAGCCCATACAGCGCACAACCGCCCAGCGCCTGGCCCAGGCGCCCTAGCGCATGGCGCCAGACCTGGCCGCACCGCTTGCCCAGCATTACCTGGCGCATGACCTCCACACCGCACAGCCCGGCGAACACGTTCAGGCTGATCTGGTAGAAAGCCAGCGCCACCGCCACCAGCAGTGCGCCGCAGAGTATCTGTCGCCAGCTGCCAGGCTCCAGGGTGATGGCCAGCACACAGGCGGCCAGCGCCAGTGCCATGGTCGGTCCGTCGTACTGGTAAGAGAGGTTTTGCAGGAAGAACGGTTGATACCACAGCGGCAGCACCACCAGTACCGCGCTGGCGGTGGGAGCGACGAAATAGTGACGCACAAGGCGGGCCAGGGCCAGGGCGGCCGCCGTGCCTGCCAGCAACAGCGGCAAGGGGAACAGGTTCGGCGCCCCATGGCCGAAGCCAAGCGCGCCGTAGAACAGGTCGTTCATCACCCGCCCCTCGACTGCCCAGGCATTGCCGGCCAGATGCCCGCGCCAGCTGTCGTCCATGTACGGGTAGTCAGCCAGCAACAGCGGGATCACGTGCAGGCCGAGGGCGAGCAGGCACAGCAACTGTACCTGGCGGTACGACAGGTGTCGGTCCCAGGCTGACAGTGTCGACATGGCCGGATCCAACGATAAAAGGTCTGGCCTAGTGTAGACACCGGCGAATCTGACGCGCGGTATTCGCGGGCTTCCCCATGAAAGAACCGCACCAGAGGGCCGTCGCCTACCTCACGCCGACCGCACGCCCCATCACCTTGGCCTTTGGCTTGCGAAACACCAGCACGTTGCCCGCCATCACCGCCACCAGCCCCAGCAGCGCTGGCGCCGTCCACTGGTAGCCCTCGGCGACGGCCGAGACATTCAACGCCACCAGCGGGAACAGCACCGTGCAGTAGGCCGCCCGCTCCGGCCCCATGCGTCCGACCAAGGTCAGGTAGGCGGTGAAACCTATGACCGACCCCGGGATCACCAGGTACAGCAGCGAACCGATGTAGCGGGTGTTCCATTCCATGTCGAAGGGAATGCCGCTGAGCAGGCAGTACAGTGCCAGCATCATCGCCCCATACACCATGCCCCAGGCGTTGGTGGTCATGGGCTTGAGCCCTGCCTTCTGCTGCACGCTGGAAAGCATGTTGCCCGCCGAGAAACACAATGTGCCCAGCAACGCCAGGCCCAGGCCGTACAAGGTCTCGCGGCTGGCAGTGTGGCTGAACAGCTCCGGCCAGAACAGCAGGCCCAGGCCCACCAGCCCCAAGGCACCACCACCCAACACATTGGCGGCGATACGCTGGCCAAAGAAGATCCGCGCGTTGAGTGCGTTCCATAGGGTGGCGGTAGAGAACACCACGGCGATCAGCCCACTGGCAATCCACTGGCTGGCGGTGAGAAAACACATGAAGTTGACGCAGAACAGGCAAAAACCCTGGGCCAGGCACACCAGGTGGGCGCGGCGGTTCATCGGTTGCAGGCGCCGGGTGAGCAAGAGGATGGCGAACAGGATCAACCCGGCCAGGGCGAAGCGATAGACGATCGACACCGGGATGGCGACCACGCCCAGCTGCAGTTTCAGGGCGATCCAGGTGGTGCCCCAGATCAGGACAGTGAGCAGATAGAGCGAGAGGTTCATGGCAGGACTTCCGTGGCGGTCACAAGAGCTGGGGCTGCGTTGCAGCCCATCGCAGGCTTCGCCAGCGCCCACAAGGCTCAGTGGCACCTGCAGGCGAAGCCTGTGATCGAGGGCCCAGCCCTCGTCGTGATCTCCAGTCTCCACCCGCCGCCGATGCCTGCGCTTGCACAAACTTGCGCATTTGCCATCCCCGGGGCTGTCAGCCCGAACGCCACGCAGTAGGATGGCAACACGAGGAATCGCCGATGACCCCACTGACCCAATTGCAAGTTTTCAACGCCATGCACGCCTCCCCCAATGCCCGCCTGGAGCTGAGCGCGCACCTGGGCGACGGCCTGGCTGCAGCAATGTGGAGCAATCGCGACGATGCCCGCGACTACCAGGCACCGAGCCACCATACCCTGTCGTGCTACATCGCCGACGGCACCGGCACCTTCCGACGTCAGCGCCCGGCCGACAAAGGCGCGCCGGACAAACTGTGCATCATGCCCGCAGGTCACGAGTCCAACTGGGTGGTCAATGGGCACATCCGCCTGGCCCACCTCTACATCAGCGAGGCCCAGTTCGCCCTGGGTTGCCTGCACCTGCTCGACCGCGAACCGCGGGAAATGCAGTTGCAAGAGGCGACCTTCCTCGATGATCCGCAACAGGCCCGACGCTTCCGCCAACTGGTGACCCTGGACTGGGACGAACCCGGCGAGCGTCTCTTGGCCAGTAGCCTGGCCCACGAAATCGTCGACCACGCCGTGCTCAGCCAGGCAGGTCTGCGCCAGGGCCTGCGCCTGAAGGGCGGCCTGGCACCGCACCAGCGCCGGCAGTTGGTGGAGTACATCGAAGCGCACCTGGACCAACCCATCACCCTGGGCGAGCTGGCCGTGCGCTGCAACCTGTCCGAATACCACTTCGCCCGCATGTTCCGTACAAGCTTCGGCCTGCCGCCGCACCAGTACCTGCTGGCCCGCCGCCTCAACCGCGCCTGCCAGCTGTTGCGCCTGGGCCAGTTGCCGCTGGGCCAGGTGGCCCTGCTATGTGGATTCGCCAGCGCCAGCCACTTCAGCAACCGCTTCCGCCAGGCCCTGGGCGCGACGCCCGGGGACTACCGGGCGGCCTTCTCCGGCTGAGCGACGAGCGCACGTTCGCCGGGCGCATCAGCACCAGAAGCATGTTTCGGCGGTTTGCCAAGGCCGATTTGCAACAGAAAATTTATTTTCAAAAGGGGCTTGATTTCGTTTCGCCGTTGGCTGACTTTAGGGTCAAGAGGCGAAGAAATTCCAAGGGCCTCAAAGGCCTAGGCGCGTCTCTTGCGAGCAAGCTGAATAAGGATTGAATCATGCAAATCCAGGTCAACAGCAGCAATCACATCGAAGGCAACATCCGGCTCAACGAGTGGGTTCGCAGCACGCTTGAAAGCACGCTCGAACGCTACGAGGACGACCTCACCCGCATCGAGGTCCACCTGCGTGACGAGAACGGCGCCAAGCCCGGCCCACATGACAAACGCTGCCAGATGGAGGCTCGCCCGAAAGGCCATCAACCGATTTCCGTGACCCACACCGCCACGTCCCTGGACCAGGCTGTGGATGGCGCCGCCAGCAAGCTGAACAACGCGCTGGATCACTTCTACGGCAAGTTGCGCAGCAAACGTGGGGTACTTCAGATGAGCGACCCTGAAGCCTGAACCCCGCGATCGACAAAGAACGCCCGGCATTGCCGGGCGTTTTCATGTCCACCGATCAATGGCCCTGAACCAACCGCGCGCTCAGTCGGTCAACCTCTGCAGTCATTCATTACAGACAGCCCGACCATGCACAATCCATTCGACCAGATCAGCGACGCCTTCGCCCCCGAGTACCGGGTCAACCTGAGCATCGAACGCCTGGACGGCAGCATCATGCTCACCCTCTCCGACGACAGCGGTGTAGTCGCCAAACGCCTGATCACCGCCGCCCAGCGCAATGACCCGCAGCGTCTGCAGCGGGTGATCGACAGCATCCGCCTGGGGCTGGCCATCGAACTGGGCCAGAACCCGCTGGAGGTCCTGGCCGCCCTCACCCAAGCCCCCCACCAGACACCACGCCGCTTCCCCGCCGCCGGCCTGGCCAACTGACCCCTACTTGCCGTCCTCGACCTCTTTGCCATTGGCATCGAGCACCTTGGTGGACGGATAGCGGTACGAGGCGTAGCGCACCACAAGAATCGAAAACGTCAGCAGCAGGATGCCGCCGCACAGGTACAGATGCGGCTTCCGCGCAACGCACCCCAATACGCTATCTAGCATCAGGCGATTACTAGATCCCGGAGAGCCGGTACGCCTGCGTGCAATAAAAAATCGATGACTATTTCTCAGTCTATGCCAGAAGTTTCGTATCGCTGGGGCACGGCAGAATGTCCAATAATATGTATGAAATAGAGGCAATTTATCGGCCGGTCGCTCAGATTGTGCTCAGTGAGGAAGGCTTACCAACAGGCTGCAAAAAGGGTGGGAGCAGGCGCCTTGGAAGGAAATATGGCTTATGGTTCGGTCGACTTGGCTCTTTCGGCCTGCAGCCTTAGTAAGCTGATATTGAAACCAGATGCATGGCGTTTATTTAGGTATGTACGCAGCGATTATGTTCGAGGATATGAGAAATCAAGCAAAGCGGCATTAGCATTTGAAGCCATCTCCGACACCGCCACCCTCAACGCCTTATATATGGAGAGTCAAAGCGGTGACCAGTAACCCGTTACTGATGGAGGCCTTATACCTACTGATCTCCCTGATAGCCTTCTTGGCCTTCCACTCGACATCAAAAATAATTTCCGGAGCACGTCTTACCCCTGGAGTATTTTTAATTTTTCTTGCACCACTTATACTCTGGGGAGCGACCCAACTCAGCGTAGCCCGTTATGGCTATGTTTTATTCTATCTACCCTCCCGAGATTTTTTGGGAGGTGACTATATAATCCGCTGGGTCGCGTTCATAAGCGCCCTGCTTCAAATATTTTGTCTGCCGAGCAAGGACAGTCCAAGACGATACTTGTCACGACAGTGAACTCAATGTTCTCCAGCTGCACATCTTGAACACCTACACTCTGTACGGAATGTATCCGCACTCGCCCATACTACGTTTAAACGGGGCTCGGAATGCTCATGCACTCCAGCGCACTTCGCTTTCTGACCCCGTTTCGCCTAGTCTGGCCTTTGCGCGAACACACTTCATATCCCTGGGGACACGGCTACCCTTCAACCCGTTCAGCGCCGGGTTCGCAACCGAGCAACAACAGCATGGCCCAGGCCTGGCCAACTGACCCCTACTTGCCGTCCTCGACCTCTTTGCCATTGGCATCGAGCACCTTGGTGGACGGATAGCGGTACGAGGCGTAGCGCACCACAAGAATCGAAAACG